>DASTSB010000001.1:0-7945 GCA_035760885.1 Steroidobacteraceae bacterium
TGCTCAGCTGGGTGAAGGAGCGCACGGGTGCTGAGCCTGAAGAACTCGTGGTAATGATGGAAGCAACCGGGGTATATCACGAAGCGGCTGCGCTGGCGCTGTATGAAGCCGGTTGTCGGATCTTTGTGGCCAACCCCAAACGGGTACGCGACTACGCATCGGGCTTGGGCCTGTTGAACAAGACCGATCGAGTCGATGCACGTGCACTGGTTCGCTATGGTCGAGAGAAAGCATCGGAGTTAGCAGCCTGGCAGCCTCCACCGCCTGAAGTGCGTACCTTGCGCGCGTTGTACGCACGCTTGAGCGCTGTTACAGAAGATCTGCGCCGCGAACTCAATCGACAGCAGCAAGCACAGCTCAACGGCCAGCCTGAAGCCGTATGTGACTCAATGAGCCAATCCATCGAGCACCTTGAGCAGGACTGCGCGCGGCTCAGAAAAGCGATCGAAGACCACTTCGATCAGCATCCGGATTTGAAGAAGCAGCGCGAACTGTTACAGAGCATGCCCGGTGTTGGGCCCGTCTCGGCTGATCGCATGTTGTGCTTACTGCTCAGGCACCGCTTCGCGAGTGCTCGGCAAGCTGCTGCCTTCGCAGGGCTCGTTCCGCGCATGCACCAATCCGGAACCAGCGTACGCAAGCCAGCTCGCCTTACAAAGCAGGGCGATCCGTCTCTCAAAGCGGTTTTGTACATGTCTGCAATCGTCGGCTGCCGCCATAATCCGCAGCTACGAACTCACTACCAGGCTCTTCTCAACGCAGGCAAATCAAAAATGTCTGCACTCGGCGCTCTCATGCGCCGAACGCTTCACATCGCCTTCGGAATTTTGAAGCACCAGACTCCCTACAACCCACAACTCGCGCTCAGTTCAGGTTGACATCCAAGACGGTATCTCTCCCACAAGGGGCGAGGTTGTTTCCCGTTTCCCGCGTCCCGTTTCCCGCGTCCCGTTTCCCGTTTCCCGTTTCCCGTTCCAGTTGTGAGTTGACCTTTTACGGTTGGCGGTAAGGCTCGGCTGGCAGTTTACGGTTTGCGGGTACGCAGCCGAATTTCGCAATGCCTACCCGGATCGTGCCCCCTCTCCCGCGCTACGCGCGACCTCTCCCACGAGGGGAGAGGTGTTCCGCTTTCGTGTTTGGTGCGATCCGCTCGTCACTAGTCAGCAGTCACTAGAATTGATAACCCACCTGCACAGCAACAATGTCGATGCTCGACTTTTGCTTGCCTACCAGCTGTCCATACGCGACCGTATTTCCGGCGTTTTGGTTCAGCGACGCATCATTCACGAACAGATGCGCGTAACCCACATCGACGATGACCGGACCGCTCGTCCAATTCGCACCCACTGCAATCCATCGGCGCGACTCATCAGGCAAGCGAGCTGTGCGAGTCGAAGACGGGACAGGCGTTTGGTCATAGGCGAGGCCAGCACGGAGTTTAAAATTCGGGTTGACCTTGAACGCACCGCCCACTGCATAGCGCCACGTGTCATCCCAGCGCTCTGGCGTGAGGGACAAAACTGCGCCGTTGTCGCGAACCACTCTGAGTTCTTGGACGGTGCTCCAACCCGTCCACCCGATGTCGGCTGTCAGCTCCCACTGATCGCCGAACTCCTGAACGAACGATGCGACGGCCGTATCGGGCAATTTCAAATCGACACTCACGTCGCCGGGTGCAAGCGGACCACCGGTACCCGACGCACTGGCGATGATCCCGGCTCCAACCGGATTCGAAGCTGTCGGCGCTGAGAACGTGACATTTCCATCAACGGTGTAAGACATCGCCGACCGATATGACAATCCTAATCGCGACGTATCAGAGAGATCGAACAATAAACCGAGGTTATAGCCCCACGCGTTATCGGTGCCGCGTAAGCGCGTATAACCTTCGAGTCCAGCATTAGCGGCAAGAAGTCCCGGCAAGCCCGCCGGCGGAATTTGTCCAGCCGTCACGAGTTGCTGCAATCCTTGCGCAACGACGGCTGAGTAGTTCACGGAGTTGGAGAGTTCAGCTTTGATGTGCTGGTAATCGACTCCCAAACCGAGCGTGATGTGATCCGTGATGCGATATGACATCGCCGGATTGAAATTGTAGGTCTTGATCATCGAGCGACGAGCCTGGAAGCGCTGCATGCCGTCACCGGCGTAGTCAAGCTCAAGACCGAATGGCGCATTGATGCCGAACCCGAACGCAAGCTTGTCGTTGACGGGGATAGCAGCGTACGCACTGGGCACGAAATTCCAACCGCCAGCATCGCCGCCCTCACTACCCAGTGGCTGACCGAACGCAGCGACGGATGCGTCGTTACTAAACTCGGACTTGATGTTGATTCCGGTCGCGACCACCGTCACTTCGCTCTGCTTGAGCCGACTCATTCCCGCGGGGTTGTAGAAAATCACACTCGCATCGTCCGCTGCGGCCGCAGTGCCCGAAAAAGCGGTGCCGAGCAAGCTCGCACTTTGCTCTTGGAGCTGGAAGCTGGACGCATACGTGTTCGAAGCGCCGCCTGCAAGCGCTATTGCACAGGCAACGGCGAGTGAACGTGATCTGCGCGCGATAGACATAGAAGCAACCTCGCTTATTAAAGTGATTTTCGGAACGTTCGCCCAAACCCATAGTTCCCCAGGCGAATCCTTGGCACAAATGCGTCACGGCGGACGTTTTCTGCTCCGATGCACCTGCACATGATCTGACAAGCATGGGAACGATTCGTATCGGAATTTCCGGATGGCGCTACACCCCTTGGCGCGGGCAATTCTACCCAGCTAGTTTGCCGCAGCGCCTTGAACTTTGGTACGCCTCGCGCGTCCTGCGCACGATCGAAATCAACGGCTCTTTCTACTCGCTTCAGCGCCCTGAGTACTATGCGCAGTGGTACGAGGAAACCCCGGAAGAGTTCGTATTCGCCGTGAAAGGGCCGCGCTTTATTACGCATATGAAGCGCCTGCGCGACATCGAGGCGCCGCTTGCTAACTTTTTTGCCTCCGGTGTATTCAATTTGCGGGAGAAGTTCGGGCCGATCCTATGGCAGTTTCCACCGCAGTTTCGCTACAGCGCCGACAAATTCGAGAACTTCTTCGGCCTACTGCCTCGCGATACCAGATCGGCACTGACGCTCGCTCGTCGACGAGACTACCGTCTAAAAGGTCGCGCCCGCCTGGCAATTGATACAGAACGCCCACTGCGCCACGCCATCGAAATTCGGCATGAGAGCTTCCTAGTACCGCAATTCATCGACCAGCTCCGTAAGCACAACATCGCTCTGGTCGTCGCGGAGACAGCAAAGAAGTGGCCTTTGACTTTGGATGTCACTGCAGACTTTGTGTACATGCGTTTGCACGGCGACAAGGAACTCTACAAGAGTGGATACAGCGATCGTGCGCTTGATCGTTGGGCTGAGCGCATCAGAACGTGGGCTCGCGGCGGAGAGCTCGAGGATTCAGGCCGGATCGCGGAAAACGCACGAAAGCGCAAGAGCAGAGATGTGTTCTGCTATTTCGACAACACCGACATTAAATTGCGTGCGCCGGTGGATGCCCAAGCGCTGATGCGCAAATTGGGCATGCAGCCGGGCAAGCCGAAGCTGGGCACCCGCGCACAGCAGACCAAGACCTCACGATCGAGAAGCGACCATCCGTACACTCCATGAGGCTTGCGCGGCGTGATCCCTGAACTTAACTTGCAGGGGCCTGGCGTCGCTGGCAATGAAGGGATTGGATGATGAGGTCAGGTACTTGTTTACCGCTCGCCGTTCACCTCATCACCTCATCACCCCATCACCTCATCTCCATCACTTGAATCCCTCACGGCCTCATCACCACTTTGATGCACTCGTCTTCCTTGTTGCGGAAGACCTCGTACGCCATTGGGGCTTCATCGAGACGCAACCGATGCGTGATGATGAAGGATGGATCGATCTCTCCTGAATCGATTCGCTCCAGAAGTGGCCGCATGTAATGCTGTACGTGCGTCTGACCGCTCTTGATCGTCAGCGCTCTGTTCACGATGGCGCCCATCGGTATTTTGTCGAGGAAACCACCATATACTCCGGCGACGGAGACATTTCCTCCGTTTCTGCACGCAGTGATGGCCTGACGCAAGACGCCAGGCCTCCCGGTTTGCATACGCATCGCTTGCTTAAAGCGGTCATACGCCTGCTCGAGTCCGTGAACGTGGGCTTCCATTCCGACTGCATCGATGCACGCATCGGGACCGCGCCCGCCCGTCATTTCCTTGAGCGCCTCCAGGACGTCGACTTCCTCGTAGTTCAACGTCTCCGCTCCAGCCTGTTCGGCTTTGCGTAATCGCTCTGGAATTCGATCGATCGCAATGACCCGTCCGGCGTGCAGCAGTCGCGCACTTTGAATCGCGAATAGCCCAACGGGTCCGCAGCCCCACACGGCAATCGTGTCGCCGGGTTCGATGTCGCAGTTCTCAGCAGCCATATAGCCTGTCGGCAAAATGTCCGACAAGAACAAAACCTGCTCATCGCTTAGCGAGTCTGGAACCTTGATCGGGCCTACATCCGCAAAGGGAACTCTGACGTATTCCGCTTGGCCGCCCGCATAGCCGCCCAACAAATGCGAGTAGCCGAAAATCCCGCAGGGCGAGTGGCCCCACAATTTTTCCGCCACAGCCGCGTTCGGATTTGAGTTTTCGCAAAGCGAAAACATCTCGCGTTCGCAGAAGTAGCAATTGCCGCATGAGATCGGGAACGGCACGACCACGCGATCGCCCACTTCCAAGTTGGTGACACCGCTGCCCACCTCCACGACCTCGCCCATGAACTCGTGGCCGAGAATGTCGCCGCGATAAACCGTCGGAATGTAGCCGTCGTATAGATGCAGATCGGAGCCGCAAATAGCGGTCGAGGTCACCTTCACGATCGCATCGCGCGCATTGAGAATGTGCGGATCGGGAACGTTCTCGATGCCGACCTTACCAACGCCTTGCCAACATACAGCCTTCATTGCATTCGCCCTCCCAAAGTTGCACGGCCCATGAGACTTCTGCGTCCAGAAGACTGGCCGAGGGTGGTCGGAATTTCGCCGGTCTCGATGAGTTGCTTCAGTCGCCGCAGGTCTTCATGGATTTGCACACGAGGCTCTTCACCGAAGAGTCGTGCAAGCGTGGCGCCCACGTGCCCAGCGGGCGGCTCGTACGACATCTCAACACGGACGATCGTGCCGCGTCCGTTCGCGCTCTCTTCGAATGACACCAGGCCTTCATGCTGAATTTGCGATGCCTCAGATGTCTCCCATCCGAGTCGTCGGCTAGGCTCATCCACTACCAGGCGCGCATCCCACTCCACCGACGTGCCGAGGGGTGCCCTTGCAATCCAGTGGGAGTAGTTCTCGTCGATCACGGTGACCGACTTTAGATGTCGCATAAAGCTCGGCAGGTTCTCGAAGTTCTTCCAATACGAGTAGATCTCATCGGGACTCGCATTGATGCTGATGCTCTCGATGATTTCGATGGCCGGTGTCTCGATCTCTTGAGCGCCACCAAGGCGGCGACTCGAATACACATCCAGCGCCGCGACACCTAGTACTGCACTGGCTGCTGCAGCAATGCGCCTAGTGTCGGCACCCGGCGAGCGCGCCGCAGCACCGAGCAAAGCGAGATCCATAACATCGCCGGCCACTCTTGCCCAGGCCCAAAGTCCGGGTGCCTTGCCCGAAAGCAAACCGACCCCTGTAAGAACCTCGCGTGCGCCCAGTGCGCGTATCATTGCGGGGCGATCTCCCACACCGATAGCGCGACCTAATGCCTTCGGTGCAAGCAACTCTGCAGCACCGATGCCGAGACTCACCCACGCGAGCGTCTGTGAAAGGGTTCGATCATCCAGATCGCTGACGCGTTCGGTCACGCTACTCTTCAAGCTCTGTAGCCGACTCGTGATGCGACTCTCGGCTGCTTCGTTGTCCCACTGCGAGAAGGCAGCCGCGCCGCGGTCTTGGCGTGCGTTCGTTCGTGATTCGAATTGCGTCGACATGTTTTGATCCCTCGCAGTCCAGCGATGCTTGGTAATGACACGCGAGCAAAACGAGTTCCGCGCGGCGCACATTGTTTCTGTGCAATAGCGAATACGAGCGACGCTGATGATCTGCCGTGCTGATGTTGCACGGCGTGCTCGACTCGGTTTCGAGCCAAGTTTTTTACGCACGCTTGCGAGGATAGGAAATTTGTCCGCGTGCGGCCCGCGATTGCCGCACGCGCAGCTCTTACAGAGCTACGCGCTGACTCTAGAACTTATGAGCGAGCACTCGCAGGCGTGCCCCGAACGACGTTGGTCGCAAGCGCGATCATCGATGACACATCCGAAAGAGTTGCGGGCACGACCAGCGTGCTCGATGCATCGGTTGCGAGCTTTCCGAACTGACGCACATACTCTTCGGCAACGCGCAATTGCATTGCCTCCATACCGCCCTGCCCGCTCAGCGCCTCACCGACGCGCCGCAGTCCCTCAGCCGTTGCGGTCGCGACGGCCAAGATGGCTTCCGCTTGGCCTTGCGCTTCGTTGATTTGCTGCTGACGCTTCGCTTCGGATTCTTTGATGACGCGCTGCTTCTCGCCTTCGGCTTGATTGATCTTCGCGTCGCGGTCGCCTTCGGAAGTTAGGATTACTGCTCGCTTCTCGCGTTCTGCCCGCATCTGCTTCTCCATGGCGTGCAGCACGTCTTTAGGCGGATTGATGTTTTTGATCTCGTAGCGCAGAACTTTTACACCCCAGCTTGCCGAGGCATGATCAAGTTCGCTCACGACGTTCGCATTGATCGTAGCCCTGGCTTCGAACGTGCGATCTAGATCGATCTTACCGATCTCGCTTCGCAACGTGGTCTGTGCAAGTTGGATAATCGCGAACCGATAGTTCGTGATGCCATAGGTTGCGCTGCGCGCATCGAGTACCTGCAAGTACAAAATTCCGTCTACTCCAACTTGGACGTTGTCCTTGGTGATGCAGATTTGCTCTGGGATATCCAACGCTTCTTCTTTGAGCGTGTGCTTGTAAGCGATGCGCTCGATGAACGGCACCAAGATATGAAAACCGGCGTGAAGCGTTCGGCTGTACCGGCCTAGGTTCTCGACGACGTACGCGCTTTGTTGCGGTACGACGATCGCGGTCTTCATGATGATGATCAGCGCGAGCACTGCGATTGCGATCACGACATATAACGTTCCCATCTGCTTCTCCTAATTTTGGCCGGCCCGCTCAACCGGCTTTGACGTGTAATGTGAGCCCTTCGACTGAAGCGATTACGGCATCGGTGCCCGCCGGAATGTCCTCGGCATCGACGTTCCGAGCATCCCACGTCGTACCCTTGTAGCTAACCCGGCACGTGTGGCCTGGCTGAAGACGATGCGAGATGTGGACCCGATCACCCACGCTGAGACGCTCATCCACTTTGCCGACGCGTCCACGTGCGAGCTCATACAAGCGCTTGCGGAATGCGACCATCGTGATGAGAGACAAGGCGGCGAATAACAGCCATTGTGGTGCTTGAGGCAGCGGGATACCGCCGACGCCAAAAAGGCCAACGATAATGGCCGCCGCGCCGACGAAGACCAGATAGAACTGTGCATCTATGACGAACATTTCGGCGCTCAGAAGCAACGCGCCCAGCACCAGCCAACCCCACCACGGCATTTGCAGCACTCCTGCATCGAGAAGGTAGGCACATCTTACCAGCGGGGGCGAAGTCCCCAGCGAGCTTGCCGGCTACGGACCGCAATTGGCCGGTGGTCAGCTGGCGGATCCCCAAAAAAAAGAAAGCCTCGCATTCGCGAGGCTTTCTGCATCGCCGAGCTATTCGGATATCACGGCGTCGAGCACTGCTGTCCATTCAACATGAACAGCAACAGTGGATCGTGCTTCGCATCGGACTGCCGCCCATAGAACGCAAAGCCATCGAATCGCTTCGGCGGAATAACGCGGTTCCACCG
>DASTSB010000002.1:0-4534 GCA_035760885.1 Steroidobacteraceae bacterium
GCGTCGCTTGCTTGCGCCGCTGCGGCGTGCGGAGCGGGAAATCGAGGCTGTAGAGCAGGGTGCGATCACCGAGTTGAGCGAGGATTATCCGCGCGAATTGCAAGGTGTCACGACGAACCTCAATGCACTGCTGCGCGCAGAGCGCGAGCGGTTGGCACGCTATCGAAACACGCTCGGCAATCTGGCGCATAGCTTCAAAACGCCGTTGGCCGTCATGCGTAATTTGCTCTCGAGTCCCGCCTTGAAAGATTCGACCGACCCGGCAGTGCTGAGTCAGCTCGATCAGCAAGTGGGCCGCATGGATGACATCGTCACATATCAACTCAAACGTGCTGCCGCCTCGGGCGGTGTGAGTCTCGGTACGGCGCCAGTTAAAGTGCATGAAGCCCTCGAAGCCCTGCGGTCCGCGCTGCTCAAGGTGTACGTCGAGCGAGGCATCGACTGCGAACTGATTGCTTCGGATCGATGTCTGTTTCACGGAGACCGTGAAGATCTCACCGAGATTGCCGGAAACTTGTTGGACAACGCGTTCAAGTGGTGCCGCAAGCGAATCAGGATCTCGGCTGAGCCAATCATTAGCCTCACGGCTCGGCGCGATGGTTTGCAGATCGTGGTCGAAGATGATGGGCCCGGTGTGCCTGCGAATGAGCGTGCTCATATCCTCGAACGCGGAGCTCGGCTCGACGAACGCGTCAGTGGTCAGGGTATTGGATTGTCTGTCGTGAAGGAGCTGGCGCAACTACACGGCGGCACTGTACAAATCGAAGAATCCGAACTGGGCGGCGCTCGAATCATCGTCACCATTCCGCCAATGTAATGCGCGTCGCTGTAATGCGATCCACGACGCCGGCTTGATATCTGCCCGAAATCCCCGATCATTCGGGCCCTCCATGTCGAACCCCGACCTTTCAATTAAGACGCTCAGGGCACTACGTGAGCGAATTCCCAGTGCCCGCAACAGCGATCGTGCGCGCTTGGCGCGCGAATTGGATCGGCTGTTTGCGCGTCGTGTGCCGGGTGCCGACTTTGAGTCGCGAGTCGCCGCCTTATCAAAGAACATCGAGACATCCGCCGCTCTAGTGCGGCGACTTCGCGAGCTGCCGCTACGACTGGACTTCGATGCGGTTCTGCCCATCACGGCGCACCGCGAAGAAATCGCTCGGGCGTTGCAGAAGCACCAAGTGATCGTCGTATGCGGGGCGACCGGATCGGGCAAGACCACGCAGCTACCCAAGATCTGCCTGGAGGCAGGTCGCGGCACCTTCGGCTTGATCGGTCATACCCAACCGCGTCGCATCGCCGCACGCGCCATCGCGCAGCGCCTTGCGGAGGAACTCAACACGAACGTCGGTGGTGCAGTCGGGTATCAAGTCCGATTCAACGATCGCACCGGTCCCGACTGCCGAGTCAAGTTGATGACCGACGGCATCTTGCTTCGCGAACTCGAGAACGATCGGCTGCTGCTTCGGTATGACACGCTCATCATCGATGAGGCGCACGAACGCAGCCTGAACATCGACTTCTTGTTGGGCGTGCTGAAGCGAACGCTGCCCCAGCGACCCGACCTGCGCGTGATCATTACCTCGGCAACGATCGATCCGCAGCGCTTTGCTGACTTTTTCGGCGGTGCCCCAGTGATCGAGGTCTCAGGGCGCAGTTATCCGGTGGAAATTCGCTATCGGCCGCTCATCGTCGAGGAGGACGATGTCGTGCTTTCGCTTCCCGAGGGCATTGTCGAAGGCGTGCGAGAACTCGATCGCGAAGATCGCGGCGATGTGCTCGTCTTCTTACCCGGCGAAAAACAGATCCGCGAAGCGGCCGATGCGCTCGAGAAGGCACAGCTGATGGGCACGGAGGTGTTGCCGTTATACGCGCGGCTATCCACACGCGATCAGGAAAGAATCTTCGAACGTCACAGCATGCGACGCGTCGTGCTCGCGACGAACGTGGCGGAGACTTCGCTGACGGTCCCGGGCATTCGCCACGTCGTCGATTCGGGCCTCGCGCGCATCAGTCGCTACAGCGTGCGCGGCAAAGTGCAACGCTTGCCTATTGAGCCGATCTCGCAGGCCAGTGCCGATCAGCGCAAGGGCCGGTCTGGACGCGAGTCGCCGGGTATTTGCATCCGGCTGTTCGCCGAGGATGAATTCAATATTCGTCCGCCGTTCACACCGCCCGAGGTGCTGCGAACCAATCTCGCGAGCGTCATTTTGCAAATGGCGGCACTGCGCTTGGGGGAGCCGCAGGATTTTCCCTTCCTCGATCCACCGGATACGCGGCAGATCAACGATGGGTATCGGCTGCTACAAGAATTGAAAGCCGTCGATGCAGATCGGAAGGTGACTTCCCTCGGCAAGCAACTTGCCAGCTTGCCCTTGGACCCGCGCCTCGCGCGCATGTTGATCGCTGCGAGCCATCACAACTGCGTGTCCGAGATGCTGGTCATCGCCGCGTTCTTGTCTACTCAAGATCCGCACGAGCGGCCCTCGGATGCGCAGCAGCAAGCGGATCAACAGCACGCCACGTTCGCCGATTCGCGGTCCGATTTTCTTACCGTGCTCAATCTGTGGCGCGCGTGGCAGCAAAAGAGCGATGAGCTTTCGGGCAGCCAACTGCGTAAGTGGTGCCGCGAATACTTTCTTGCATTCATGCGCATGCGCGAATGGCAGGACCTGCATCGTCAATTGAGCGACATCGTCGAAGAACTCGAACTGAAGTCGAACACCGCGTCTGCCGAATACGCCGATCTGCATCAAGCGATTTTGACCGGCTTTCTCGGCAACATCGGCACGATCGACGAGAAGCGAGAATACGAAGGGGCGCGCGGTTCTCGTTTCGTGATCGCACCTGGCACACCGCTCGCCGCACGTCCGCCAAAGTGGGTCGTGGCCGCAAGCTTGATGGAGACCACCCGCTTGTATGCGCGCATGGTCGCTGCGGTCGAGACGCAATGGATTGCTGCGGCTGGCGAGCATTTACTAAAACGAACGTACAGCGAACCGCACTGGGTCGAGGAGCGCGGCTTCGTTGCGGCTTCCGAAACGGTGTCGCTGTATGGGCTGACGCTTTCTGCCGGACGGCGCGTCAACTACGGCAACGTAGCGCCTAAAGAAGCACAAGAGATATTCGTGCGCGAGGCCTTGGTCGAAGGTCGCTCGCGTCTACGTGCGGCCTTCTTGGATCACAACCGACGCGCAAAGAAGGATGTGGAACGCATCGAAGCGAAGCTGCGGCGGCGTGACGTACTCATCGATGAGCAGACGATGGTGGATTTCTATCGTTCACGGTTGCCTGAGACTATTAACTCTGTGGCAGCGATGGAGCGTTGGCTAAAAGAAGCGGACCAGCAGACGAAGGCGAAATTGTCCGCATCGAGGCGCGATCTGATGACTCGCGAGGTGCCGGAAGTCACTCCCAACTCGCATCCGGATGTCATCGACATTGCGGGCAATCGATTGCCACTCGAATATCGCTTCGAGCCGAGTGCGGATGATGATGGCGTGACTGTCGTTGTCCCAGCGCCGGTGTTGCCGGCCGTCGAACCGGCGCACCTCTCATGGATCGTGGCCGGCTGGCGGTTGGAGTTGATCACCGAATCGCTGCGGGAATTGCCGAAGGCGATTCGAAAAGCGTTTGTGCCCGTTCCTGAGTACGCGGCGCGTGCGATGAGTCAAATCGCAGATGCTCCCGACTTCAACGCCGCATTCTCAGAATGGATTCGCCGCGAGAGCGGCGCGCAGGTCGAGGCGACGCAACTCGCAGCGCTGCCGATTCCAAAGTGGCTCCGCTTCAACATTCGAGTGATCGGCTCGGATGGGCGCGTCGTGGCGGAAGGTCGTGACTTAGGCGCGTTGAAGCGTACCGCACGGCAAGCGACCACGGGTTCTGCACCACACGCAGCCGGCTCGCACTTCAGGAGTTGGGATTTCGGTGAACTGCCGGAACAGCGCACGGTCGAGCGCCGCGGCTTGCGTTACACGGTCTATCCCACTGCGCAAGACCGCAACGACGGTGTGGCGCTCGCAGAGGAGAGCAGTTTATGGCAAGCGGAGGCACACCTGCGACTTGCTGTGTTACGACTCGCGATTCTCGCGTTGCCTGAGCAGTGGAAGCTTGCTCGCCGCACATTCGGTGACCAGAAAGAGTTGGTGCTCTTGGGGCAGGGATTGAGTAGCGCGCCGCCCCTATCGGATCGCTTGGCTGAGAAGACGTTCGAGCAATGTTTTCTTCCAGATGGAACGGAACTGCCCAGATCGCGCGCAGCTTTTCAGGCGCTGCTTGATCAACATCGCAGCCGCTTCGGCGAACATCTCGATCGCGTACGCAAGCATGCGATCGAGGTGTTGCAGCAATATCGCGATATCAAGCAGAAACTCGCCGCGTTGCCCGCAGGCGCGTTTGCTGCTCTGAAGGGGGATGTGGAGAAGCAGTTGGCAACACTCGTGCCTCCAAGCTTTCCGCGTGGCGTTCCCGGTTTGTTGTGGGCTCACTTACCGCGTTATCTGAAAACGATCGCTCGACGCGTGGACAAGGC
>DASTSB010000003.1:0-9526 GCA_035760885.1 Steroidobacteraceae bacterium
ATGGCATTCGGGCCGATCACGATCCGCGGTGGCTTGTTGCGATTTGATGATCCGAACCAGTTCGTGTGCGGTTTCTCCACGTGGATGCCGCCATCGACCCGCGAGTTGGCGCCGATATCGATGCCGCCGTTGGTGGTTGTGATCGTTCCAACAACGTGAGCAGCATCTAGGGCAATCTTGCCGTTGGTGTTGCTCAGCTCGCCACCGACTTCAGCGCCTCGGGCGAGTTGGATCGAACCATTAACTGCCGATACGTCACGCGCGACCCGGCTGTTCTCGCCCAGCGTCAATCCGCCGTTCACCGTGGTGACTTCCGCGGCCTTAACGCCATCGCCAAGATGAATGCCGCCGTTGACCGTCTCGATGCTCTCCACAGTCGAGCCGGATCCGATGTCGATGCCGCCATTGACAGTCTCAACGTTCTTGGCCGTGGCGTTCTCATCGATATGGACTCCACCGTTCACCGAGGAGACGTCTTCGACAGCCTCGCCGGCGCGAACGTGTACGCTGCCGTTGACCTTCGAGACATCGTCGGCATGTGCTGCCAGCGCCAACACGGGCAGCAACCATAGGGCAAGGCGTTTCATGAGCATCTCCGTTGAGTGTGAAAGGCGCTGTTTGGATGCGGGCACCTGCAAAAGGGTTGCAAGGCAGTACGGATTCGCGTTCACTGCCGGCCTTTCGAAGCGGTGCGCAAAGGTTTGCAGAAGAAGTCGTAGATCCTATGGAAGTCCCTCACGTCGCCAGTGTCGCGCAGGTCATTCAGCTCGCCGTCGCGCCCGTGTTCTTGCTCGCGGGCCTTGGCGCAACCCTGAACGTGCTGGCAAGCCGCATCGGCAGAATCATCGATCGGGCTCGAGCTATGGAAGAGCGGCTCCCGACCGCGCCGGATGACGTCGCCAAGGATCTGCACACCCGATTGGGCGTGCTGTTCAAACGGGCAACGCTCATCAATCGTGCAATCACGTTGTGCGTGCTGTGCGGCTTGCTCGTGTCGCTGGTGGTGGCCGCGCTATTCATCAGTTCGTCTCTACACGTCGATCTGTCGGTCCCGATCGCGATTGCATTCGTGCTCGCATTGCTGTGCCTGGCAGCGGCGATGGTTTTCTTCTTGCGCGAGGTGTTCATTGCGACTTCGTCGCTGAGCTTCGGCGGGATTCGCCCGCGGCAGTAACGCATCCACTGTCGCGGTTGTGTGACAAACTTTGGCACTTCTCGAGCGTGCTCGCGGTTTCGTGATCTAGTCCTCAATTGCGGGCAGGTCTGGACGGCATGATCGCGCCCGATGACCAGTCCTCCTGTAGAGATCTCTGTCGAACCTGATGCGTTTCGCGTGTGCGCGGACGCAAGCATGCTCGCGTGCGAGCTACATGGAGCGTTGGCTGTTTGTCTCTATGACGACACGCAGGGCGTGGGCGGATTGTTGCACCTGAGGTATGTTGCGCGGGCCGATGGGGTGCCGCTTGATGTAACGGACAACACGCTGAGCTCGGATCTGCTGCTGATGGATCGATTCTGCAAAGAACTGCGCTCGCTCGGTGCGCGCAAACAAAGCTGGCGCGTGACGATCCTTGCGAATACGCCGACGGGTTCTGGACTACAGGAGGCTGCTGCAACTGTCCTTGATCTCGTTAAAGCGTACTTTGCGGATTCGCGTTTGCCGGTCGAATGCAAAGAATATGACCGCGCCGCCACAATGATCGTCCGCTTCGATTCTCGCGAAGGCCGCATTTGGGCGACGTCCAAACAGAGCGCGCCGGCTGTCGCTTAGAAGAAATGAAGTGGTGTGACATGTCGCGTGTGTGACGTGTAGCGGTGTGCGCTCAGCCTCACCGATTTCTTGCTGCCAACTGTCAACCCTCAACGGCAAACACATTCATCTTGCCCGTGACCCGTGACCCGCATCCGCACGCGCGACGCTGTTATCGTTGAGTGTGTCGTATGATCCGCAGCTCTCATTCACGGGAGCTGCCGTTGGATTCGCAACGCGGGTCGATTTTCCGCTCGCTGTATGTGCAGGTATTGATAGCTGTCGCTGTCGGTATTGCATTGGGTTACTTCGCGCCCGATTCCGCCGTGCAGATGAAGCCCTTGGGCGATGGCTTCATCAAGCTGATCAAAATGCTGATCGGCCCGGTGATCTTCTGCACCGTCGCGACGGGCATTGCGGGGATGGAAAGCCTCAAAGACGTGGGTAGAACCGGGCTGTTGGCGCTCATCTACTTCGAAGTTCTAAGTACGGTTGCGCTCATCATGGGGCTGGTCGTCGTCAACGTGGTTCAGCCGGGAGCTGGAATGAACGTGGACGTCTCGAGTCTGGACCCACGGCAAGTCGCGGCCTATACCCAGGCGGCTCAACACCAAAGTGTCGTCGAGTTCCTGTTGAACATCATTCCGAACACACTCGTCGATGCCTTCGCCAAGGGGGAGGTCTTACAGGTGCTGTTGGTTGCCGTCCTCTTTGGATTCGCATTGCACGCCGTGGGCGAGCGTGGACAGATGATTCGCGAATTCGTGGATCGCTTGAGTCAGGTTTTGTTTCGCATTGTTGGCATGATCATGCGCCTGGCTCCGATTGGTGCGTTTGGGGCGATGGCTGCGACAGTCGGTAAATACGGCGCAAGCTCGTTGCTCTCGCTCGGGAAACTGATGGCGTGCTTCTATGTCACCTGCATCTTGTTCGTGCTGGTGGTGCTAGGAGCCGTGGCGCGCTACCACGGATTCAGCATCTTGAGATTCGTCGGGTTCATTCGCGATGAACTGCTCATCGTGCTGGGAACGTCTTCTTCCGAATCCGTGTTGCCGCGGATGATTGCGAAACTCGAACACGCCGGATGCGCAAAGTCTGTCGTGGGACTGGTGATCCCGACCGGCTATTCATTCAATTTGGACGGCACGTCGATCTATCTCACCATGGCAGCGGTGTTCATTGCGCAAGCGACGAACACACCCCTGACCTTGTGGCATCAGCTCACGTTGCTCGCGGTCCTATTGCTGACCTCGAAGGGTGCTGCAGCCGTGACGGGCAGTGGATTCATCGTGCTCGCGGCAACGTTATCTGCGCTAGGTACGTTGCCCGCGACCGCCTTGGTGTTGATCTTGGGAATCGACCGATTCATGTCTGAGGCGCGGGCGCTGACAAATCTTGTCGGAAATGGGGTCGCGACGATTGTGGTCTCGAACTGGTGCGGCGCTCTCGACCAAGACCGGCTGAATGCCGCGTTGGGCGGCCGCTCAGAGGCGTCCGGCAAGAAACCCATAGAGGGGTCTACATGAGTCGTCCCGGGCTGGAATTTGTACCCGTTCACAGGGCCGAGCAACTCGATGCGATTGCGGTCATGGCACGGGAGATTTGGTACGAGTACTACGTGCCGATCATTGGCCAAGCCCAGGTCGACTACATGGTGGCGAAGTTTCAAACCGCGGAGGCGATGGCTGCGCAGGTTGCGAGCGGGTACGAGTATTTCGTAGTGCGACGAAGTACCTCCGACGTCGGTTACTTTGCCCTACAAGCCCAGCCAGAGGAGAGACGGCTTTTCTTAAGTAAGCTTTATTTACTTGGTCGCAGCCGCGGGGCGGGAACTGGGCGAGCCTGTATGGAGTTCATTGAGCGGCTCGGCCGCGAGCGCGGCCTCGGGCTGCTGTGGCTGACCGTAAACAAAGGCAATCCGAGCGTGAAGGTGTACGAACGCCTTGGATTCAGAATTGCAGCCGAGATCGTCATCGATATCGGCGGCGGCTTCGTTATGGACGACTATCGAATGGAAAAAGCCCTTGGGATTCAGCCGGTCGGGCCCGAGCGACAAGTGTAATTGGCGCCCTCCAAGCTTAGACTCACCGTTATATGAGCGTGTCGATCGACGACGACCCGAATGAGGTCGAAGACGCCCGCGCCGTCCTTGCCGGTTGGCTGGATGACTATGCGGCTGGGCGATGCGATCGCGAGGACATGCGGGCTTCCTTCCTCTCCATTTGCCGCAGCAATTCGGAAGCACCTTGGGATGCGTTGGCGCTGCTGGATCAGTATCAACGCCGCGGCAAAATCGAGCCCGAACTAGCCCGTACTCTGAAGAGCGACATTGCTCAACTCGTCTTCGGTGTCGCGACGCAAACGGAAGCGCCGCGGGACACCACTGAAGCTACCCTCGACACCACGGGCACTCGCTGGCGCAAATTGATCGCCGAGCGCGAGGTGCCACGGCCGTCGGCCGAGGATACTTCCGATTTGACGTTAGTTCGGCCAGAGCCGAAGTCCGCTCCGATTCCCGCTCCGACGCACGATGTTCAGACCGCGACAGCCGATGTGTCCGAACCTCAGGCTGCGCCTGCGCGAGTTCAGGTGCCGCCCCCCGCAGAGCGTGCGGCACCACGCGCACCTCGCTCGCGCACAACCCGAGACGTCTTACGCGAGCGCTACGAACTTCAGGGCGTGCTCGGTCACGGCAATTCCAGCACGGTCTACAAAGCGTTGGATCGACGCCGCGCACACCTGCCAATCAATGATCGGTTCGTAGCCGTCAAGGTGCTCAAGCGTTCTTTCGAGGATCGCGCTGCATTGGCGGAACTGGAGCGCGAGTTTCATCAAGCACAGGCGCTTTCGCATCCCAATGTCGTTAGCGTGTTCGATCTCGACAAGGACGGCGACACGTACTTCATCGTGATGGAGATGTTGGAAGGCGAAATGCTTTCCAGCGTGTTGCATCGACTGAATCACGAACCGATCCGTCGCACTCAAGCGATGAACTTGATCGGCGCAATTGGAGCTGCGTTACGCCATGCACACGGTCGCGGTGTCGTTCACGGGGATTTGAAACCTGCCAACGTGATGGTCACCTGTGGCGGTGAGATTCGGGTATTGGGCTTCGGGTTTGCTCGCACTCGTGCGACGCAGGCGAGCCCGAATGCAGATGCAATCTCAACCGGCGCTCCGGCTTACGCGAGCATGGAACGTATTCACGGCGAGGTTCCTGAACCTGTCGACGATGTCTACAGCTTCGCCTGCATCGCGTACGAGCTGTTGTGCGGCCGGCATCCGTATGGTGGCCGATCCGCAGTGCTTGCACGGGCGCATGGCAAGCGTCCGGCTCGGATCGACGGGCTGACCAACAAACAATGGAGAGCCCTTTCCGACGCGCTGGTGTGGGACAAGGCCGAGCGACGTATCGATGTCGCCGATCTTTTGACCGCATTGGGATGCACGGAAGGTCATGCCATGCCGTTGTTGCCGCAACAGATTCAAGGCGGCAGCGATGACATTTCGCGTCGCTGGGGAATCTGGATCGCATTGCTATTGCTTGCCGTTGCAGCGGCGGTCGCTACTTTTTTGATCACCCAGGTTCCCGCACCACCATCAAACGAAGACGAGGTTGCGGCAACGACGCAAGATTCGGCCGTTCCGAATGAGCGCCAGAGCACGGGCGATGCTTCGTCCGAAATGCCTCAAGACGAGACGTCGATGAGCGCGGAGCCGTCATCGGCTCCTGGAGACTCGAGTGCGGCGGCAGTAGCGGCGCGTGCACAACCTGACCAAGCGCCCACAAGCCGCGCAACGCCAGCGCCGCTGAAGCCCGCACCGCAGCCCGAGAAGGTCGCAACCGACGAGGCAAAACCCACGCAGGTTCCAAGGGCCGAACTTAATCAGCCGGAACTCGTTGTTCCTCCTGCGGCGGCCACCACGGCTCCCGCTGCAGCCGCCCCGGCCGCGTCTGCACCGAGTGCAGCCAACACGATCGAGTTTGAAAAAGACACGTACGTTGCGACGGAAAGCGATGCGGCCGTGAGGCTCGTCGTCAAGCGCTCGGGTTCGACACGCCAAGCAGTGAAATTCAAATGGTCGCTCAAAGGCAATTCCGCGGAGGCGGGCACGGACTTCGCCGCGATCGGACCTGATGTGGAGGAAATTCCCGCTGGCCAGCGAACCGTCCATCTCACGATTCCGCTGGTCAGCGATGCGATCGTCGAGAACACTGAGTTGTTCTTGGTGGAACTCGCGACCGTCGACGACAGTGCCGCGCTCGGTGAGGTTTCGCACGCGGCAGTCATCATCGTGGATGACGACTAGCGCTTTCCTATGAACGTTCGCTTCACCGCGGACTCCATCCGCTGTCGCTTGACGTCCGCGGAATTCGATCAGCTCGCTTCGGGTCGCGCGATCGAATTAGTCGTCGCACTTCCGCGCAATCACGCGTTCAAAATCAACGTGCGTCCAAGCGCGCTCAATCAGTGGCAATTGGAAAGCGATCCAACGGGCATTTGGATCACGATTCCTGCGAACGAACTGAAATCATTCGCCGAGGCACTTCCAAGCAAAGCGGGAATCGAGCGCAGCTTCGATCTGAACGACGGCTCGATCTTGGTGATGATTGAAGTGGATGTCAGGAAGCCGAGAGAAGAAGGTCTGGCCACAGAGAACGCAAAAAAGAGCCCGTAATTAATTAAGCCAGTACGATTGCGATCGACAACGTCGTGGTACGTTGATCCGAGCATTCAGTAGTTTTGCTTCCGCACACTTCATTGGCGCATGTGGGATTGCAAATCAAACCCAGTTGCGGGTGAATACAAGCACGTTCCTTTGACCAAATTTCCTTTTTGCGTTCTCTGCGGCTAAATCTTCTTGTCTTAGTTCTTCTCTCTCGCAATCGCGCGATAACCAATATCCCGGCGATACTGCATTCCGCGCCACCTGATCTTTTCGCATAGGGCGTACGCCGCGCGCTGTGCGGTGCTGACGTTCTCGCCCAGACCGACGGCGCAGAGCACGCGTCCGCCATTCGTGACGACTTTGCTGCCCGCAAGCTTGGTGCCTGCATGGAAGACCTTGCCCGGCAATTGGGCCGCCGCATCCAGCCCGGAGATTTCATCGCCCTTATCGACCGACTCTGGATAGCCGCCTGCCGCGAGAACGACGCCGACTGCGGCGCGCGGATCCCATTGCGCGGTCGTCTGATCCAGCTTGCCATCGAGTCCAGCTTCGCACAGATCGACCAAGTCGCTCTGCAGGCGCGACAGGATGGGTTGCGTTTCAGGATCGCCAAAACGGCAGTTAAATTCGAGAACATTAGGTGTGCCATCTGACGCAACCATGATCCCCGCGTACAGAAACCCGATGTACGGGGTGCCCTCAGAGATGAGCCCGCGAGCAGTCGGCTCCATCACTTCACGCATGATGCGGGTGTGAATTTCCGCCGTCACGACCGGAGCAGGTGAGTACGCGCCCATTCCTCCAGTATTGGGGCCGTGATCGCCGTCGCTTAGACGCTTGTGATCCTGCGAAGTCGCGAGCGGAAGAATTTGCGTGCCAGAGACGATTGCGATGAAGCTCGCTTCTTCACCTTCGAGAAACTCTTCGACGACGACTTTGTCTCCCGCCGCGCCGAATTGGCCGGAAAACATGGCCCTTGCGCTGGCGACAGCTTCGTCTTGCGACGCGCAAATGATGACGCCTTTGCCGGCGGCCAATCCGTCTGCTTTGACGACGAGTGGTGCTCGGTGCGCGCGAACCCAACTTTCGTCGAATGTGTCTTTCGTGAATGTTGCGTAAGCGGCGGTCGGAATGCCGTAGCGCTGCAGAAAATCCTTCGTGAACGCCTTCGATCCTTCCAAACGCGATGCGAGTTTGCGCGGCCCGAAACATCGCAATCCCGCCGCTTCGAACGCATCCGTCACACCGAGAACGAGTGGCGCCTCGGGACCCACGATTGTCAGATCAATTTTTTCCTTGCGCGCGAATTCCACCAAGCCGTTAACATCATCCGCTGCTACATCGACATTGCGAACGCCAGGTTCCCGTGCGGTCCCGGCATTGCCCGGCGCCACGAACACTTCACTGACGCGACGCGATTGAGCGACCTTCCAAGCGAATGCGTGTTCGCGACCGCCGGAGCCAATGATGAGAACTTTCATGGTGATGAAGTGATGTAGTGATGAGGTGAAGTGTGTCGGTCAGTGGAGATGAGGGTGACGTGTGCCGCGGGGTGCGCAGTTCACGTCATCACCCCATCACCTCATCACTATTTCAGTGCCGGAAATGCCTCATCCCCGTCAGCACCATCGCGATGCCGTGTTCGTCGGCGGCGGCGATGACTTCGTTGTCGCGCATCGAGCCACCCGGCTGGATGACGGCTTTAATGCCGAACTCTGCGGCGACGTCGAGTCCATCGCGGAAGGGGAAGAATGCATCGGATGCCATCACTGCTCCGGCAACGATCAAGCCTTCGTCTTTGGCTTTCATCGCAGCGATTCGGCTGGAGACGACGCGGCTCATTTGCCCGGCGCCGACGCCGATCGTCATGCGGTCCTTCGCGTAGATGATCGCGTTGGATTTGACGTATTTGCAGACTTGCCACGCAAACAAAAGATCGTCGAGTTCCGCATCAGTTGGTCTGCGCTTCGTCACGATCTTCAGATCATCTTTGCGCACCATGCCGTCATCGCGAGTTTGAGCCAGCAACCCGCCGTTGATGGTGCGATATTCGTACCGCAAGTTGCTGGGGGCGAGTCCGCCCGTGACGAGCACGCGAACGTTTTCTCTCCGTGCGCAGACTTCTAATGCATCTGCATCCACCTCGGGAGCGATGATCAGCTCGACGAACTGGCGCTCCACGATGGCTCGTGCAGTCGTCGCCGTGAGGGCGCGGTTGAAAGCGATGATGCCGCCGAACGCGGAAGTCGGATCGGTCTTATACGCACGGTCGTAAGCGGACAACGTGTCGCTCGCGACTGCCACGCCGCAAGGATTGGCGTGTTTGACGATGACACAAGCTGGATCGGCGAATTGGCGAACGCATTCGAATGCGGTGTCGCCATCTGCGATGTTGTTGTACGAAAGCGTCTTGCCTTGCAGCTGTCGAGCGCTGCCGATGCTCGCGCCCTGTGCGTCAGGGACCGTGTAGAACGCGGCTTTCTGATGCGGATTCTCGCCATAGCGAAGTTCGAGGCGCTTGTTGAAGTGCAATGAGAGCGATTGCGCGAACTCAGCTTGTGTCGGATCGGTCGCGCGAGTGAGGTAACTCGCGACCGCCGAATCATATTGAGCGGTATGCGCGAACGCTTTCGCTGCAAGTCGCTTGCGAGTTGCCTCGCTGACGCCGGCGTGCTGCGCAATTTCATCAAGAACCGCCGAGTAATCGAGCGGGTCGACGACCACGGTCACGCGATCGTGATTTTTTGCGGCCGCGCGGACCATGGCAGGACCACCGATGTCGATGTTCTCGATCGCATCTTCGTACGTGCAATTCGGCTTCGCGATGGTGGCCGCGAACGGATAAAGATTTACCACGAGCAAATCGATCGGCTCGATCCCGTGTTGCTGCATCACCGAATCGTCGATCTCGCGACGTCCGAGCAACCCGCCGTGAATTTTCGGATGGAGCGTCTTGACGCGGCCATCCATGATTTCGGGGAAGCCCGTGTGTGACGAAACCTCTTTAACGGCAATACCGTGCTTGGCTAACAGGGTTGCAGTTCCGCCGGTCGACAGGATCGCAACCCCACGTGAGTGAAGCGCTTGAGCGAATTCAAGCAAGCC
>DASTSB010000004.1:0-7667 GCA_035760885.1 Steroidobacteraceae bacterium
ACCGCCCACCAGCGTGCCGAAAGATCGTAAACGTCGCGTGCTGATCGTCGACGACCATCCGATCGTGCGTCAGGGTTTGCGCCGTCTGATCGAAGCGGAAGCGGACTTGGAAGTCTGCGGCGAAGCGGAGACCGCGCGCGAGGCGAAGTCGCTGATCCGCGAATTAGAGCCCGATGCGGTCATCGTGGATGTGTCGCTGAAGCAGGGCGATGGCCTCGAACTCGTAAAGGACGCTCGCGCACACTATCCCTCGCTGCCGCTCTTGGTGCTCTCGATGCACGATGAAGCCATCTACGCTGAGCGCATGCTCTCCGCAGGTGCCAACGGTTACATCATGAAGCAAGCCGCGTCGGATCAATTCCTCGTCGCGCTACGCCGCGTGCTCGAAGGCGGCATCTACGTGAGCGAAGCCGTCGGCAATAGCATGATCGAGAAGTTTGCTTCGGGCGGCTCGTACATCTCATCCAATCCGGTCGACAGCCTGACCAACCGAGAACTGCAGGTGCTGCACATGATCGGCAAAGGCTTGTCCACGCGCCAAACGGCCGAAGCGTTGAATCTCAGCGTGAAGACCGTCGAATCGCATCGCCAACGCATCAAACGCAAGCTGTCTCTACGCACCTCCGCCCAGCTCATGCAGTACGCCGTGAATTGGTACGCGGGCCGCGAGCCTGGAACGAGGGCATAGCCACGAGCGCAGCCCTTTTATGGACACGTTGCTCAGAGGGCTCGAGCAGTTCGGGCCGACGGCGATGGCTGTCGGCGGCCTGCTGGCCTTTATCGCAGCGTTGGGGTGTTGGCTCTACTCGCGACGCAAAGGCGACGCGACTCAAGCTCGCTTCGCCGTTCTAGCGGCCACCAATCGCCGCAACCAGGCCATCGTCGAGGGTGCCGGCGAAGGCGTTCTGGAACTCGATAACGTCGGCACGGTTCGCTATGCAAATCCTGCCGCTGCGAAATTGCTCGGGTACGACTTAGAAGAACTCGCCGGGCTCGATTACCGCGTACTCATCAACGATGACGGCGGCAAAGCCGATCCGGTTCGCCGCGTTCGCTACACCACCGACATCATGCGCGGCGTCGGCGCGCTCTTGCGTCGTAAAGACGGCCAACTTCGCCCAGTCGAATATCGCATCGTGCCGGTCACGGAGCAGGGTCGTTCCATTGGCACCGTGCTCGTGTTCCAAGATGTGACCGAGCGCGTGCGCGTCGACAATCTGCTCAAGGATATGCAGGCGACGGCCAAAATCGGCGGGTGGGAATATGACGTTGTGACCGGCAAGACGCGCTGGACCGAAGCCGTCTATGCGCTGCACCAGTTGCCGGCCAATCATCCGATCGATCTCGAGAGCACCAAGCAATTCTGTCGCCCGGAAGATCAACCGAAGCTCAGTGAACTATTCGCGCGCGCGATTGCGAATGGCACGCCTGGCGAGTTGCAGGTGCTGATGACGAATGCGCGCGGCCACGACATTTGGGTGCGCTTGATCGTCAAAGTAGAACGTCGTGGCGACAAGACGGTGCGCTTGCACGGCACCTATCAAGACGTGACGGACCGAGTCGTCGCGGAGCGGCAGCTGCGCGAAACGCGCGATTTCTTCGAGCTCACGCTCAATGCGGTGCCGACGCCGGTCATCTTCGTCAATAGACAATCCATCGTTACGTACGCCAACCGAGCTCTAGAAGAGTGGTTGGGACGCTCGCAAAACGAGCTCATCGGCAAGAGCATTCGCGAAGTGATGCCGCGCGATTCGGACGAGGACCTGCTGCGACACATGGCGGCGGCACTGCGCGGCGAACCTGGGCTGGTGATGCAAACCGGCATGCGCAACGGCCGGCCGCGCGAATGGCAAAACCATTTTGTGCCGCAGTTCGGACCGAATCGCGAAGTGCTCGGCTACTTCTCCATTCTGTACGATCTCACCGAACTGAAGCGGCTCGAATCGCGGCTGATGGAAGCGCAAAAGATGGAAGCCATCGGCCAGTTGACGGGTGGTATCGCACACGACTTCAACAATTTGCTCGGCGTTGTGATCGGTAACTTGCAGTTGATCGAACGCAGCGTCGCGGAGACCCCCAGCCTCGCTCGCAAAGTGCACACTGCGATGCGCGCGGCGGTTCGCGGTGCGGATCTCACTCGCAGATTGCTCACATTTGCACGACGCCAGATCTTGGCGCCGACGGTGGTGGACTTGAACAAGCAGTTGTCCGGGCTCACCGAGCTCATGCAGCGCACGTTGGGCGAGTCCATCGAAGTGCGCATGCTGCAGGCACATGATTTGTGGCACACACGCGTCGATGCGGGTCAATTCGAGAATGCGGTTCTGAATCTCGCGATCAATGCGCGCGATGCGATGACGCAGGGCGGCCGGCTGACCGTGCGCACTCAGAACGTTACGCTCGATGACACATTTTGCCGCGACCATCCTCAAGTCGAGCCTGGCGAGTATGTCTCGATTGCGGTCACCGATTCGGGTTGCGGCATTCCGCCCGATGTTTTGAAGCGCGTGTTCGAGCCGTTCTTTACGACGAAGGAATCCGGTAAAGGCAGCGGCTTGGGCCTCGCCATGGTTCATGGCTTTGCCGAGCAATCCGGCGGCGTGGCAACCATCGAAAGCACGGTTGGACGCGGCACCACGGTGCGGTTGCTCTTGCCACGCTGCGATCAGCAGGAATCGGAGCGCGAAGACACCATCGTGACCAAAGCGGCGCCGGGCGGTCACGAGACGATCCTAGTCGTTGAAGACGACGCCGATTTGCGGGAAACCGTTGTCACCGCGCTGGTGCAATTGGGATATCGTGCGCTGGCGGCGGCGAATGCCGCTGCGGCGCTGAAGATTTTGAGCGGGCCTGAGCGGGTCGACCTTCTGTTTACGGATGTGATGATGCCGGGCGGCGTCCTCGGACCTGCACTGGCCAAGCGTGCGCGCGAGTTGCGTCCGAATATCGAAGTGCTGTTCACGACCGGCTATGCCGAGAACACGGTGCTCGCGAGTACCGTCGGTCTTGCATCGGCCGAAGTGATCAGTAAGCCATATCGCAACGAAGACTTGGCGCTGCGCATCCGTTACGTGTTGGACAAGGAGGCTCGCGTTGCCTGAACTGAGCAATAAGCTGCTGGTGATCGACGATCAGCCGGACCTGTGCGAGTTCATATCCGAAGCGGCCATGACCATGGGCTTCGAGGCTTGCGCCGTCACTGACCCCGTCGCATTCCGTCGGGCCGTCGAAGATTTCCAGCCGAGCGTCGTGGTGCTGGATTTGCAGATGCCGGGCGCCGATGGCATCGAACTGCTGCGCTATCTCGGCGAACACGGCAGCAAGGCGCAGATTTTGGTTGCGAGCGGCATGGATCAACGCGTGCTCGCCACTGCACAACAGATTGGCAAGGCCCAAGGGCTGAACATGCTCGGTGCGCTGCAGAAACCGATTTTGCTGGCTGATCTCGAGGCGACGCTGAAGCAATGTTTGCGCAGCGACTCGCCGATCAACCTGGAGTCTCTTACCGAGGCACTCGACCGCCGCCAACTCGAGGTGCACTACCAACCTAAAGCGACGCGAGTTGCTCAGGGCAAGTGGATCATCGAAGGCGTGGAAGCGCTCGCCCGATGGAAACATTCCACGCTCGGGTACGTGTCACCGCCGCGGTTTATCGCGATCGCGGAAAAACATGGTCTGATTCGCCGACTCACCGAGCAGGTGCTCGAAATGTCGCTTTCGCAATGTCGCGCATGGGACGCGGCGGGCTTGCCGCTCACGGTGGCCGTGAATCTTTCGCCGCAGTTGTTGAACGATCTGGCATTCCCCGATCAAGTCGCGCGCATGGCCTCACAAATGGGGGCCGATGCACGCCGCATCGTGTTCGAAGTGACCGAGACCGCGGCGATGTTCGATCCGGGCACGACCATGGATGTGCTCACACGCATGCGCGTCAAGAACTTCGGTTTGTCCATCGATGACTTCGGGACTGGCTATTCGTCGCTCAAGCAGCTGTATCTGATGCCGTTCAGCGAATTGAAGATCGACACCTCCTTCGTGCGCGACATTTTTGCGCACGAGGACGCCAGAACGATGGTGGAAACCATGGTGCTGTTGGCCCACAAGCTGCGTCTGACTGCGTGTGCGGAAGGCGTAGAGACTCAGGAGATCCTCGATTTCCTCGACGCCGTCGGCTGCGATCGTGCCCAGGGCTACTTCATCGGCAAACCGATGCCCGGCACGGTTCTGGAAGGTGCGGTTCGCGAGTGGAATGCGAAGCAAACTTAAGTAAGGCCGGCCGATCGCCGCATTTCGGCTGATCGGCAGGAAGGCCTTCGGCAAGTAGGACGCTGGCACGTCAGGAGGGCCTAGCGGCAGGTCAGAACCCCGCGGGATGCGAGCGCAGTCTCCTTCATGGATTGGCCTGAACCAGTCCTTCCTGATGCGCAGCATCCTTCCTGACGACAGTCCCTCCTGACGCGAATGCGTCCGTCATGCTCGGTCGTCATTCAAACCTTTCCCTCCCGCGCCGCATCCAAGCATCATCAAGAATGCGTTGGTGACGGTGTGCTTTCCCTTGTGAGCTCAGAGTCAGAACTTTCCCCGCGGGCTAGCACTGCGGAAGCCGAGGTCACCTCGCTAACGGACGCTGGCTTGGTTGCAGCCGCACGTCGCGGCGACATGCGCGCGTTTGAGCGGCTCTACCGGCGACATAGTGCGCGTGTAATGGGTCTGTGCTTGCGGATGTGTAGACGCCGCGATCTTGCTGAGGACTGCACGCAGGCGACGTTCGTGCGGGCGTGGCGCAATCTCAAGTTATTCGAAGGGCGCAGCGCATTCAGTACTTGGCTACATCGAATAGCAGTCAACGAAGTGCTCGGCCATTTGCGCAATCACGGCACACGCTCGGAATCCGATTCCGATGTTGTCGAAGCGGCGAGCGATGTGGGTGCCTCGGTACCTGCCGAGGCAGATTTAGGTGAAGTGATGGATGTGGAAGGAGCGCTCGCAAAGTTGCCGGAAGGCGCGCGGCATGTGGTCGTGCTGCAAGCCGTGTATGGGTATAGCCATGAAGAAGTTGCGGATATGTTGGGAATCGCAGTAGGCACGTGCAAAGCGCAATTGCATCGCGCACGCGCGCTGCTGCGAGAGCGGTTAGGGTTGGCGGAGAAAGCGTCATGAGCGAGTCGCCTCGCGATCGACTGGACGAATTACTGGCAAGCGTGCCGCGCGATGTACAACCGCAGCGCGATTTGTGGGCGGGCATCCAAGCTGAAATCGCTGCAGATGAATCCACTCGGCGCGGCTGGGCAAGTTTCCATCGCATATGGCAGATGGCGGCGGGCGTGTTGTTGATCGTGGGTTCCTCCGCGACCACGTACTTCGTAATGCGTGAACATGCATCTCAGCCTACGCAGGCACAGGTCGAGATGCCGGCACCGACCTTAACGGCAATGCCTGCCAAATTCGGCGTGCAAGAGTTGGGCGCTGATTATCAGAAGACCCATGCCGCTCTCGAAGCGCAATTCGAGCGACGTATCGCGAACTTGCCGCCGCTCACACAAGCGAAGCTGCGGCGCAATTTGGCCGACCTGCGCAAAGCGGCGCATGAGATCGCTCAAACGCTCGCGCAGCAGCCATCGAATGCACTACTGCAGGAATTGTTGATGTCGACCTATCAAAGCGAGTTGCAGTTGCTCACTCAAGTCAACGAGATGCCGACGGCTGCGTCGGCTAAGGCGGATCTATGAAGATGCAGTCGATCGGTCTGCTCGCGATGCTGTGTGTATCGTGGGTACATGCGGACCCCGTACAGCGCAGTTTGGAAGCAGATCCAAAAGGCGAAGTCCAAATCACCAACGTCGCAGGTCAAGTGCACGTCCTCGGATGGGATCGCAACGAGGTGCAGGTGCAAGCCGATCTCGGGCCCGAGGTCGAGCGTCTCGACTTTCGTCGCGACGGGCGTCTGACCATCGTTCGCGTGGTGCTGAATGAAGGGCGTCATCACGGTGCGGATACCGATCTGCAAGTCAGAGTCCCGCGTGCGAGTGCAGTCAGCGTCAATTCGGTCAGCGCCGACCAAACGATCGAGCAAGTTCGCGGCGATCAAAGATTGCAGGCGGTGAGCGGCTCGATCGAAACGCAGATCTGGTCCGGAGAATGCGAAGCGACCACGGTGAGCGGCCAGGTCACGGTGAAGGCGAACGATGCCGGGGCGCCTTTGCGCATCAACACGGTCAGCGGTGATCTCACCTTGATCGGCGGCAGTCGGGAACTCGATCTGTCCACGGTTTCAGGCGATCTCGAGGTGCGTGTCGCTGAATTGGGGCGCGCCCGTATCAAGACGACCAACGGCTCGCTCGACCTCGTGTCCAAGCTGGCTCGCGATGCGCGAGTCGATGCCGAAGCGATCAATGGCGAGATGCGCATGATGTTCGAAGGTGCGGTCGACGCCGAATTCAACATCGAAACGTTTAACGGCGAAATCGACAATTGCTTCGGTCCTAAGGAGCAACGTACTCACGAATATGGGCCGGGCCATGAACTGCGTTTTCGCGAAGGTAACGGCTCGGCGAACGTGAGGATCAAAACGCTCAACGGCGAAGTGCAGTTGTGCAAGCGATGAGAACATGGCGAATCCGGCCTAGAAGTTGCGACGTAGTGCACGTACCGGTCAGACGGTGTCGGTGTTTGGCGAACGCCTGAAAAATCGACACAGATAAGGTGCTGATTTCCTTTACGCCTCAGACCGCGAGCGGGTACGATCCCGCGGGCATGACTGAAGCTGTTCTCTCACCTCCCGAGGCACAAACGCGCTGGCGCATTTTGCTGGTCGACGACGAGCCTACTCAGCGTCTGATCATGGCCCGGCTTTTGAAGCGCGCGGGCTATGACGTCGAAACGGCGAGCAACGGCAAGGAAGCACTCGCGAAAATCGATGCCGACGATTTCCAGCTGATGATCACGGATTGGGAAATGCCGGAAATGGACGGCATTGCTCTGTGCAGTGCACTTCGAGCACTGAAGCGGACCGGCTACATCTATACGATCCTGCTCACCGCTCGCGATGCCGTCGAACACGTCGTGACGGGTCTGCAGGCCGGTGCGGACGATTACCTCACCAAGCCTGTCATCGAGCCCGAACTCATCGCGCGCTTGAATACCGGCAAGCGCATCGTGACGTTGGAACGCTCGTTGCGCGCCGCGAACGAAGAAAACCGCCGTCTTTCGATCACCGATCCGCTAACTGGCGCGTACAACCGTCGCTATCTCATGGAGCAGCTGCCGCGAGAGATCGATCGCGCCGTTCGATATGGACGGCCGCTCAGCTTGATCATGTGCGACGTGGATCATTTCAAGAAGATCAACGATACGTACGGCCATCTCGTCGGCGACGAAGTGCTGAAGTGGTTCGTGGGCAAACTACAGCATGGTGTGCGTGGATCCGACTGGGTCGCGCGCTATGGCGGTGAGGAATTCGTGATCGTCTTGACGGAAACCACGGTGGCGAACGGAACAACCGCGGCCGAGCATCTGCGCGAACAAGTCCAAGCTGTCGACTTCGCGAGCGAGGGAGCCTCGTTCAAGGTGACCGCGAGTTTCGGTGTCGCAGGATGGAAGACCGTCGTTCCCGCTGCTGCGACATTGGACAGCTTGATGGCACGGTGCGATGCCGGCGTGTACGCGAG
>DASTSB010000005.1:0-21167 GCA_035760885.1 Steroidobacteraceae bacterium
GCAGCAGCGTCTTGCACGGCCTTGTCTGCCGTCGCCTTGATTTCGTCTACCGACTTCTGCGAAACGCAGCCGCCAGCAGCAATCAGAGCGAGAGCAGCAACGCCCGCCTTCAGAGAGGTAGAGATCGTCTTATTCATGACTTTTTTCCCCTTCAATACTGGGTCAGACAAAAAAGGACCAGAGCGACAAATTTTCACGCCTACTAATACACGAGAGTTATGGCTGGTTCCCGTGGATCATGCCCAAAACCCTGAGTTGCTTGTAAAAGGTTTCAGGCAATGCGTGGGCGCGGAGGATACAAGATTGAGCTAGTGCGCGAAAGGCTGAGCTCACAAGCGTCGTGCAGAAGCGACACTACCAACATTCGCTCATGGGACCTGATCCGGTTCGCCCCTTCACGTTTGCGTCCGTATACGTCAGCGTTCCGCATCGAGTGTCCTTGGTCTGTGCCCCTTGGGGGACTGCGCTGAGCGTGTAATTGGTCACGGGCGGAGCGGGGCTAACTGTTAACTGATATCGCCCATGTTCTGTTGTGAAGGGAAAAGTCACACAGCCGGTGAAACTATTCGATGCAGTGAAACAGCGCTCCAGCTGTTGTGCCGTCTGCATGAGCGCAGTCTTGCCTTCCGTTCGATGGGATTTCAGCACCTGATCTTGATAGCTCGGATAAGCGATCGCAGCCAAAATGCTGATCACTGCGACGACCATCATTAGCTCCATCAAGGTCATCCCCGATACATGTCTATTCGCGCGCATGTTGCACCCCGGTCTCTATCGGATTTGTCGCCAAGATTGACGCCCGCGCGCGTTGTCGCCAGGGCTTCCTTGAATGCCGAAGATGTCGTCGCCGCCAAGCGGATTTGGACCTGTCCGGTCTCTGTCATCACCCGAGACGTAGTAGTAATCGGCATTGTTGCCCGCGATGACGCCAGGTGTGGTGCCGTAGTCCACTTGCACGGTAACGGAAGCAGGCGGAATTTGCTGCGTATTGTTGTTGGGAAGTGTCACGGTTGCCTGGTCAGACGCATCGATAACACCGTCGCCGTTGAGGTCAAAGGGTGCGCTAGGCAGTCTGCTGCCACTGGCAGCATCAAGTTGGGTCAATCGTGTCTTGCCTCCAGGAGTACATGGATCTGAACCAGGCACGATGGTGATAAACGTGATCCGACCATTACGGATTCTGGGATTTGAAATCATCCGTTCACCTTCCGCTGTGCCACTCGCCTTGACGAGATCCAGGTACCAACCTCGTTTGTTGCTCGGAACCGTGTTGTCAGAGGTGAGGCGGACCTCAACAGAATTGCTGCCGAAAGTCTGCGTGAATTCATCCGTGACTGTTTGCTGCTGCAAATCGCTCGCGCGCGCTCCCACTACATCGCTATTCGTATTGGTATTGTTGTCGTAGATACCATAGAGCGATTGCTTCGATTGGTCGCTCTTGTCGGAGGTTTCGAGAAATTTCCCCGTGCCAAATAGAACAATTGCACCGGTGCTTCCTGGCCCCCGCGCGATTCGAACTTGGGACGTGATCGGTTGGCGATTCCCTGATCCATCTCTAGCGACGAATAGTGGGGCTGGGTTGCTGCTTGCGTCCGTATAAGCGACCTTCCAGTTGGCAGTCGATGCGTTATCAAGATTGAATTTCCATAGATTTCCAAAAAGATCGCCCGCGTACACGTTCTCGACCACACCATCACCGTCGAGATCGGACGCCGTGATGGACGCCAATCCGTTGGGTTTGCCTCCAGAATAGGTGGCACTGGTACCGACCTTGGTGGTGATTTTCTTCGACCACGTGCCCTTAACGTCTACGACGTAGAGCACTGCTTCGCCAGTGGTGCTGGCGCGACCGTCACTGATGGTGTTGTTGTAGCCGTTTCCAAAAATCACCACCCATCCTGCTTTGGTCTTGGCGATGACCGGCTGACTGTATGTGTAGCCCAAGTCGGGGTCATTGGCGTCTGTGAACTCCCACATCAGCAAGCCATCTTGAGCTGATGAGCTGTACTGCGCGTTGCCCTCACTGAACTTGCTCGGATCTGTAATGTTAAGCGCATAGATTCCCTGACCGCCTGAATTCAATCCCCCCGCAAGCACGGTTTTCCAGCTGCTATCGAAATAGGCATCTCCCACGCTTGGCGACCCGTCCACGTAGAACTTGTGCGTGTAGCCTCGATTGCTCAAGAGCTTTAGATAGGGGAAGACAGGGCTGGGAATGAAACCAAACAGTTCACTTCCGCTGTTCGCGTCGAACGCGTGCAACATTCCATCGTTCGCTCCGACGTAGACGACTTGCGTGCGTGACGCGTTTGTCGTCTTAAACGTGGAGTAAGGAGCGGTAGGCTCGATCGAATCGCTATACGTGAACGAAGGCCGACCCACGAAGGCAGGTGACGAATTAATAATGTCGCCGAGCTTGGTCTTGCGAGTACGGAACGTACCGCCATTGACAGCCTCGTATGTCGCATCGCCCCTGAGATAATTCAAACGTCGCTGCTCTAATGTCGCATTCCATGGCGAGGATGTCGCGTTGTCGAGTTGGTGCTTTCGTGTAGCGTCGATCCCGGTCGTGGAGCTGCCCGTAAATCTGAAGGGTACCGCGGTCCCGTCGGTGTTGACGGCGATGATCTTGCGGCTTCCGTAAGCGGCAATCTGCGTTGCGGCATCCCAGCTCGGCGTTGATCCGAGAGAACCATCCGAGTTAATGGGATACGCCAAGAGTTGGCCCGTCCAGTTACCGCTGTTAAATTTCGCTTGATATAGCTTGGAGGTGCTATTGATGGATCCGCTGTTGACAGATGCAGAGGAAGCAGAAGCAACTCTGGCAACGATGTCTTGAAACGCCTTGGATAATTGTTGGCTGAGCGTCAGTGCGTTTGTGACTAAGAAATAGTTGTCAGGAACTCCGTCGCCGTCTTCATCCCATTCGCTTGCGTTGTCAGGGATGTTATTGCCCGAAGAACCTTCCTTAAATCCGCCCCATTTGGCCGCGTACCAAAGAGGATCCTTGAGTATGTCGGCCCCCGGGGTCGACCCGGCCACGAAGGACCGCGTCGCCACCAGAGGCAGTGCTTCCCCCTCGTTGTTGGGCGTGTCTAGCGCGTAATCGGGATCGCTCCCTTCAGCAGTGTCCTTGTCTCGCACTTCGAGGTAGATGCCATCGGAGGTGGTTCCGCTAATGACATAGCCGGCGTGCTGAATGATGCATCCCGCCGCGTATTCGGACGTTAATTTCACGTTCACGGTGTTCCCGGATACCGTGTACTCGTAGATCACAATCGCGTCCATGTCGTGATCGGCTCCCTGTTCCACGTCCTCGAAGTTCACGCGGAAGCGACCTGAGGTGGGTGTCAGACTGTCGACATAGAAATCGACAATTTGATTGGTTGCTTTGAACGTTCCGTCGGCACCAAGACATCCGCCGACGGATTTGGCGAATGGCACGAGCGTGACTTTACTGGTGCCGACGGGTATTTCGATTTTCGGTAGCGGTGATGCAAGAGCCACTGCAAAGGTGTTGACATTTTGCGTGCCGGTGGCGGGGTTGATGTCAGTTATGCGTCCGTAGTGAGCCACGCTGGCGGCGTAGTAACTCCCTTGCTTGGTGGGTTCCTCCGGAGCAAGGCCGCGAATGTTGCCGAAGCTCGATACATCTTTTGCGGTTGGTGCTCCGTCGGATGTGCTTCCAACTTGTCCGATAAAGTATTTGTGCGTCCCACCGATTTCTTGATTCCAGATGGTTTGGCCTTCGGTCTTCACGTCCAGACCTGTCAAATCACCCGAAAAGCTGCCGAAATTGCTGTCGACAGAGGGGAGTTGGTTTGAGTCGTACGACGGATTGATGTCACTGATCACAGTCTCAAACGGTTTCGTGCAAACCGGGCGACCGGAATAGGGATTGTCCCAGGTTGCCACAGGCAAACCGCCGCCTGGCAATTCGCTTTCCTCGCCATCGCCGAAATTTATTTTGAAATCCGAGGTTGCAGATCCCTTACCGGCCAGGTAGCGCAGTCCCTCGTACATCATCTCGGCAATCGGATTGCCCCACATCTGACACTCGCCTTCGTTGATCACTCGCGAGGCGGAGTCCCAGCCGCAGCGGTATCGATAGCTATCGCCGCTGAACGTACCAAATCCCGTCGTATTGAGCCGGTTCAGGGTCGTAATGATCCCGTCAAAGCTGGTCTTGAAAGTGCCGTTGGTCAAATCGATCTCATCTTTCACCGAACCGATTGCACGCCGCAAAGCGCCGCCGCTCGTGTTTTTCTTGTAAGTACCAGTGAGCAGTCCGAAGAGCATGGTGTCGTTCTCGCCGAACTCTTGGAGCAGCCCTGTTGGTTTTGCATTTCCATTTGGATAGCTGAGGCAGTTGTCCTCCATCGGCAAGCCAGTGCTTGCGTCGCAAACTCTGACACGCACGACCATCTCATCGTCGAACGACGAAATTGAGCCGCCATCTATCGAGGTATCTGCAACAGGCCGCTCTTTGCTGACCCAGTTCCAGATGCGTTCGCTTCGGTTCGTCAAAACGCGAAGACGCGGGGTCTCGCTCAAACCGTTGCTGGTCAGAGGCGTCGTATTAGCGAAAAGAATCCGTTTGTCGGCGCTCGGTGCCGAGTACGGCGTGTAGTCACTGATGTTGTAGCCGTCTATCGCAAGCGAGTTGTATTCCTTACCCCAGCTATGAGCATCTTGTGGAATGTGTGCTCGCTGCAAAACAGTCGCAGTGGACGTGTCAGTTGACCGATAGCCTCCGTACAAGACCTTCCGAAGGGCGTCTAGTCGTGACGTAGTTAGATAGTTTAGAAAATCGCCACTCCATTGGCCTGAGCACGTCTTCGTCCGTATGGATCCGCTCATGAGCGTTTCGCTCACCGGATTGAACCGCTTTGCGCTGGCGTCGTACGAGTAGCACTTGAAAGAATCGAAATAGCCGTAGTAGTCAATTTTGTATGCACTCTCCGGAGCGGCTGGAATCGGGCTCTTCAGCTCATAGCCCTTGTAGCCGACGTCCAGAGTTCCGTCGCCGTTTAGATCCGTGTGATCGTTGTACGCCTCGTAATACAGCTTGTGGTCTCGTCCCATCACTAGGAGATTCAGCGGAGGAACGCTAGTCGAAAGAAACAGCGGCGAGTCGGTGAGCGCCAAATTTGCTGCGTGTGCTTGACCGGACAGCAAGATGCTCGCGGCGATCGAAACCGACATCAGTAAATTCGTTGCGATTTCGCGTGAACGCATATGGGTGTCTCTTGAGGTAGGCAGACTACAGTCCGCGGCGGACGTAGGTGGACTCGAGCCGCACATCGGCCACTTGCGTGCCACCGACCGATTGCGCCGTGTTGCGGAAGTAGGTGAGGCTGTCTGCTTCTGAGCATGGAGCTTCGCCGGAGTCGCAAATGCGTGCGGCCCTCTCAATGACAAACTTCGGATCTCTCGCGAGACCGGAAATGTCATTCGTTGCAGCCGTGCGGTACTCGCGCGCATTCTGTCGCCACCATGAGGATGACGTATCGGCTGCTGCTGTGCGCAGATCGAAGCTGCTCGTGGGGCGCAAAGCACCCGCCTCGAACATCATGCATCCGGTTGTTGCTGCGGATGTGCACAGAGGCGCCGGTAGGGCGCTCAGACCTTCGATGTACTGCTCCGCATCGCGCAATGCAGCTTCTGCCCCTTGCAAAGCCAAGTCAGTGTCGCGCGTGTTTCCCGCCATCCGTTCTTGGAGGCGTACGACTTGGCTACCGCTAATTGCGAGTATCGTCATCACCAGCAGAAGAATGAGGCTAATGACTAGAACTGCGCCGTTCTGATTGTGCGGATGAGTTTGGCCTGATTGCATTTTGGTTGGGTCTCAAAAGACACGATTTCGGACGGTCGCTGTCGTGGTGAACATTTGCCGCTGCATGCGGTCGTTGAATGCTGGGATCGAGGCATCCAACAACGTTCGGGTTTGCGCATCAATGTCAGGTCCATAGCTGTCTAGAGACCGAACTAGTAACCCAACACGCACGCTGACAACCTGATCCCAACTAGTGACCGATCCTGCACTCAGATAATCATCTGCCAGACGATCAGCATTGGTATCGACTCCATACTGAAGCTCAAAGGAATCGACCCCTGGAATGATCTCTTCAGGTGCATTGGTGCCGATGCGACGAAATAAAGAGTTTCCTGTTGTGCTGGCTTTGACGAAATAGACGGTCGTTTGCACAGGAAACACTTCGGCAATATCTGCATAGAATCGATTGCCTATGTCGGCGCTGCTGTTATCTCCCGCGGCGGGCGTACCAGGAGACGTATGCGCGATAACGTCTGGACTCCCAGAGGACCCCGGAGTGACGGAAGTCACTTTGAAGACCGAGGCTTGATCGCAACTCGCGGCAATTGCGATGTCGCCCGCACTCATCGTTGGATACGAGGAGTTCTGATATACGGAGATCGTACTCGTCCCGGTGGTCATGGAGGCTTGCAGTCTCTGGGGAATGCGGTTCCACTGCGGTCCTCGCACCACCAATATGTCGTTGCCAATAACTGCGCCGTCAGTGTTTAGGGGTGCCACGCTGGAAATGGAGGGACTCCACGCGGTGCTCGTTGCGTCGAATCCTTCTATTGGAATGGCATAGTTCCACAGCAACCCAGACGAACCAGCAAGTGTGTTCTTTAGTGGCTTGGCGGCGGTGCGTTTCGCGCACCCCCAATAACCAGCAGCGCGCACGTCGCGCGCGATCATCTCCAGCGCAAAACGCCCGTTTTCCTGGATCTGAGCGAGCCGGTCGTTTCGTTCATAGCCCGTGCGAGAGTTTGCGAACAGCGTCATGACGCCAGTGAGCAGCAAGATACTGATCGCGACCGCAACGAGCAGTTCTACAACGGTGAAACCGCTCAGTTTGCGTATGGATCGAAGCGCTGGAAACCGACTCATCACTAAACCTCGGATGTCGTCGTGAACTGTGGAGCCGTTGTGCTGCCGCGCTCTCCCCACTGAATCACCACTCGAACGCTGAACCGGCCGGTTCCAATGGGAGTGACCGTAATAGATCCATTCGCCGTTGTGGATGCGTTCACCTTTGGAAAAGCAGTGCTCAATAGGCTCTTCCAGTCAGTTACGTCCAGCGCTGCCCTGGTGGTACCGCTTGCCGTTCCGGTCAGTGTTACCTGATAGGCAGATGCGTTGTCGCGGTTGGCTCGAATGCGATCAATGATGTCGTCGGCTAATGCGGTCGCTTGGCTGCGCAAATACGCGGAGTAGTTGTCGCGGATGCTCACGACTTGCAGTGCGGCTACTCCGAGTAGGCCGACAGAAATGACTACCACGGTGACCAATACTTCGATCAACGTGACTCCAAGTTGCCTCCCTGGTGCGCGATGATTGAGCTTCGTTCGATGCATGATGGTCTCGTGATTCAGGGGCAATTGCCTTTGTCCAATCCGATACGCCCTGTCGTCGCGATGGTGATCGTTCTCTTTTCCGGCGCGGCTGCGACGCAGCTCGTTGGCTTCACCACCAGGCTAGTAGCCGACGAGACGCCGACCGGATTGAACGTGACCGCGGCGGACGCTGTGGTGACGCTGATATTGTTCACAGCTGAATAGTTTTGAATGATCGTTTCGGTGGAAGTGCGTTGGCCGTCACCGTTGGTGTCGACAAACACGATCCAACCGTTCGCCCAATTTGGCGTTGAGGGGCAGGAGGCTTGACTCGAGTCCGTCGCGCATACCGAAACAGGTAGCCCCCGTTTGTAGGCTTCGCTTCGACCTAAGTTTAGTGCGGTGACAAGTTCATTGACGGCGGTCGCGAGTCTGTTTCGCCTCATCATCTGTGAAAACGATGGCACTGCAACGCTCAGAAGGATTGCCAAGAGCGAAACGCCTATGAGCAGCTCCATGAGAGTAAAGCCGCGTTGCTGGAAAAGACTTCTTGGGTTCAGCCGCATCATGCGTGAAAGATAGCGACCGCTTGCGATGGGCGGGGTGGTTCCCGACGGACGGAGGGCCTGAAAAGACGGGCGGCATTCAAATTCGATTATGGAAAGCGTTTCGCGTCGCCTTTCTTGAATGACGGGAGATGTCGTGATCTAATGCACTGTGTTTAAATACAGGTGTACTTATGGACCTCACACCGCGTCAACGAGAAATCCTTAAGCTCATTCAAGAGCACGTGGCCGAGGAGGGGATGCCGCCCACCAGAGCTGAAATAGCGCACCGAATGGGCTTCAAATCACCCAACGCCGCTGAAGAGCATCTGCGAGCGCTTCAGAAAAAAGGAGTGATTGATCTCATCCCGGGTGCGTCGCGCGGAATTCAATTGAAGGACTCTCTTCGTGAGCAGTTGGGTCTGCCGCTGATTGGTCGAGTTGCAGCCGGCAGACCCATGCTCGCGGAGGAGCACATCGAAGGGCGATATCAAATCGATCCGAAGATCTTTCAGCCGCGTGCTCACTACCTTTTGAAGGTGAAGGGTATGAGCATGAAGGACGTCGGCATTCTCGATGGTGACTTGGTCGCAGTGCATCGCACGCCGGAAGTGCGGAATCGTCAGATCGTCGTTGCGCGTTTGGACAACGAAGTGACCGTCAAGCGTTACAAGCAAGAAGGCAAAGTCGTCTGGCTCTTGCCCGAGAATGAAGAATTCGATCCGATTAAAGTGGATATGAAGGAGCAGTCGCTGATCATCGAGGGAGTCGTGGTTGGCGTGCTCAGGCAAGGAAAGAGCAAGGGAATGTTTCAGTAGCGGCTCCTGCGGCCCGCGAACTACTGTGCGCTAGAGGATGTGGTGTTCGCGATCGCTGTCCTGCCGTTGCAGTCGAACCCGCTCGCGGGTTCTTTATTCCCGCCTAAACACGAACGCCCGCATTGAGCGGGCGTTCTAGGTTGGTGGAGGCGGCGGGAAATACTCGGGTTCGTCCATGAACCCTCGCCCTCGCAGCGGCTGCATCGGGCCACCACGAAGACGTGGTGTTCGCAACGGCTGTCCTGCCGTTGCAGTCGAACCCGCTCGCGGGTTCTCATTCCCGCCGAAACACGAACGCCCGCATTGAGCGGGCGTTCTAGATTGGTGGAGGCGGCGGGAAATACTCGGGTTCGTCCATGAACCCTCGCCCTCGCAGCGGCTGCATCGGGGTCACCACGAAGACGTGGTGTTCGCAACGGCTGTCCTGCCGTTGCAGTCGAACCCGCTCGCGGGTTCTTTATTCCCGCCGAAACACGAACGCCCGCATTGAGCGGGCGTTCTAGCTTGGTGGAGGCGGCGGGAAATACTCGGGTTCGTCCATAAACCCTCGCCCTCGCAGCGGCTGCATCGGGTCACCACGAGGACGTGGTGTTCGCAACGGCTGTCCTGCCGTTGCAGTCGAACCCGCTCGCGGGTTCTTTATTCCCGCGGAAACACGAACGCCCGCATTGAGCGGGCGTTCTAGGTTGGTGGAGGCGGCGGGAATCGAACCCGCGTCCGCAAGCACTACGCTTCAAGACACTACATGCTTAGCCCATTCTTTGTGTCTCGCCGAACGCTACCCGAAGGGCAGGGAAGACGTTCAACCAACCGCAGAGCGTTTTAACGGGCCGACCTGAGGTGCGCCGGTTCCGCGAGCTTGTGAGCGCGTCCCTCGATTCTGGATGCACAAGCACACACCAGGCGAGGGTTAGGCGGGATTAAGCCGCCAGAGCGTAGTTGTCTTCGTTTGCAACTATAAGTTTGTAAGCAGTTTTACGAGGCACTTACACCTCGGCATGCACCTGAAGTTTCGCAACCCACGTCGAAGCCGGTCGCCCCCAAGAGCGTGGGTAGTGTAGGGGCGCTGGCGCGAATAACAAGGGGAGGAACGGGAAACGGCCGCTCGCGGCATCCTTGCCTTCGCGGCATTAGCACATCCATGTGCGGCAGGAAACGGGAACAGCCCGTGGATCGGGGTTCGGGGTCCGTGGATCGTCTAACCGCTAACCGCCAACCGCTTCTCACTTCGCCGTATGCTTCATCAACCGCGACTTCTCGCGCTGCCAATCGCGGTCCTTGGAGGTCGCGCGTTTGTCGTGTTCTTTCTTTCCTTTCGCAAGTCCGATTCGCAGCTTGGCCTTTCCGGCTTTCCAATAGAGTTCGAGCGGTACGAGCGTGTAGCCGCGGCGTTCAACCGCGCCAATCAGTCCATTCAACTCCGATTTGTTGAGCAGAAGTTTGCGCGTCCGGATCGGATCTGGGATTACGTGAGTCGAGGCGGTGGGCAGTGCGGAGACGTGGGCGCCAAACAAATAGGCCTCGCCGTTCTTGATGAATACGTAGCCCTCTTTGAGCTGCACCCGACCGGCGCGCATGCTCTTGACTTCCCAGCCTTGCAGCACCAACCCCGCTTCATACGTTTCTTCGATGAAGTAATCGTGGCGCGCCTTGCGATTTTCGGCGATCGACGCGGATTCGTTGGTGTGTTTGGGCTTGCTCATAAGAGGCGCGCATTGTAGCGGTAGCGCTTAAACTCTTCCCATTGGTTCTGATGAAGGTCTTCAGGATGCGCCGAGTCGATCGCAGTGCGTTGGTTCCCTATTCTCCGCAGCAGATGTTTGCGCTTGTCACGGATATCGAGTCGTACCCGGAGTTTGTTCCTTGGGTCGCCGACGCAGAATTGGTGGAGCGAACGTCCGATCAAGTCATCGGCAAGCTGCAAATGGAACGAGCAGGCATTCGTGAGACGTTCACGACCCGCAATACGCTCCGGCCGCCGCACGAAATCGTACTCACATTAGTGAACGGCCCGTTCCGCAAGCTGGAGGGCATTTGGAAGTTCGATGACTTGCGCGGGCGCGGTACCAGGGTTGCGCTGAGCATCGAATTCGAGTTCGCTAACGCAATGCTCTCCTTCATGCTGTCGCGCACGTTCGAGAAAAGTTGTGGCGAACTCGTCGATGCGTTTGTCGCGCGAGCTCGATCTGTCTATGGAATCACCTGAGGTGCTCGACGTTCGCGTGATCTTCGCGCTTGCAGATCAGCAGCATGAGGTAACCGTGCGCATGCGAAGTGGAACGACGGTCGAAGAAGCCGTCGAGGCGTCCGGTCTTGTAGGCCGATTCAGCGAGATCGGATCACCCGCGAAATACGCAATCTTCGGCCGGCTCGTCGAAGGGAACCAAGTGCTGGCAAAGGGCGACCGCATTGAGATCTTGCGGCCGTTAGTAGTGGACCCAAAAGACAGTCGTCGCAAGGCCGCCCAATCAGCTCGCCGAAACTTGCTTAGGCGATAAGTCGTGCATCCCTTCAGGGCGCTCGATGCGCTCCACCTTTTCCGATGCATCGAAGTGGACGATCACGTGTTGTTGCTTGTAGGTGTAGCGCTCGCCGTGCTTGATGTAGAACACGTAGTCCCAGCGGTCGGTTTCGAATGGATCCGCAATCATCGGCGTACCGAGCACTGCTCTGACTTGCACGCGGGTCATGCCTACAGAAATCTTGTCCAGATCGTCTTTCTTCAGGAAATTCCCTTGCGGGATCGCTACGCGATGGACGCACCCCGCAAGCAAGAACGTCGCCGCCAGCAATCCAGCTGCGAGGCAACGAACGATCGAGGACGGATTGGAAAGGCGTTGAGGATTCATGATGAGCTGCGGTGCAAGTGGCCGAGGAGCGGAGCCTGCGTGATAATGGCGCGCGATGATACTTAAAAGTCTCGCGACTCGCAGCGCGACGGACAGGGCCCGCCATGAAGCACGTTGAAACCAGCGATCTCCGCAAAGCAGGACTCAAAGTTACCCTGCCGCGCCTGAAAATCCTCGAAATTCTTGGCACGGCCACGCCCCGCCACATGAGTGCAGAGGATATTTATAAGCATTTGCTGGAGTCCCACGAAGACATTGGATTGGCCACGGTCTACCGCGTCCTTACTCAGTTCGAGGCGGCGGGATTGGTAACGCGTCATCATTTTGAGGGCGCGACGGCAGTTTTTGAATTAAATGAAGGAGAGCATCACGACCATATCGTGTGCCTCGACTGCGGCAAGGTGGAAGAATTCATGGACGCGGGCATCGAGGAACGTCAGCGCGTCGTGGCCAGCAAGATGCAATTCGAACTGAAGGATCACGCCATGATCCTGTACGGGCGTTGCCGCCGGCCGAATTGTCCTTCGAAAGAGCCGGCGAGCAAACGTCGGCCTTAGCCGGAGCGTCTCGCAGCGGTTTTCTTTTTCGGCTTCGATTGCTTCGAACGCGGTGCCTCGAGCATTTCAGCCGCGTGTTGCCGCGCCTTGTCGGTGACATCCACACCGCCCAGCATTCTCGCGATTTCCTCGACTCGCTCATCGCGAGACAAAGGATGCAGCGACGTTCGCGTTGTCCGGCCGTCCGTCAATTTGGTCACCTTGATATGCGCATGCGCCTGGCTCGCCACTTGCGGCAGATGAGTCACGCACAACACCTGCGCGTGTTCGCCAAGGGCGCGAAGCTGTCGCCCGACGATTTCCGCGACGCCGCCGCCTACACCTGCGTCTACTTCATCGAAGACTAGGCAGGACGCATCATTGCTCTGCACGGCGGCGACTTGAATTGCCAAGCTAATGCGCGAAAGTTCACCGCCCGATGCGACCTTCGCAAGTGGCCGGGGTGGTTGCCCGGGATTCGCGCTCACCAAGAACTCGATGTCATCCCCTCCGTGAGGACCTGCATCCTTTTCCGCCAGAGGCTTGAGGGAGATTTCGAAGACGCCGCCCGGCATTCCCAGCGTTTGCATCAGCGCGCTGATTTGCTCGCTCAATTCATGAGCCGCTTCCGAGCGAGCATGAGAAAGGTCCGAACATGCGCGCGCGAAGTCTGCCTCTGCAGCATCGAGCCGCTTCTGTAGCTGCTCGACTGAGGCTTCGAGCGTTTCCAGTCGCTGAAACTCGGCCGCAAGCTGTCCGCGCAATTCGATCAGCTCGTTGGGCTGCGCACGGTGTTTGCGGGCAATCGCTTCGATCGCTGCCAAACGATGCTCCACCCATTCTTGTCGTTCGGGATCCGCATCGAGCTCCGATTGATAGCGTTCGATGGCGGCGATCGCTTCGCGCAGAGCGATCAGACTCTCATCGATCGTCTTGGCAATGGGCTCCATCCGCGCATCCACTTCCCGTAGATTTCGCGCGACGGAGAGTGCGCGCGAGACTGCTTGCTCTGCGTTGACGTCTTCCGCCTCGCGCAGCAGTTGAATGATCTCCTGCGCGCCCGATGCCAGGCGTCCGCCTTGCGATAACCGGCTGCGTTCTTGCGTGAGCTCATCGAATTCGCCTGGCGTTAGATCCAGAGCTTGGAACTCGCTCAGGTGATAACGGAGCAACTCCAAACGAGCGTCGCGATCTTGCGCTGATGCGTTCACTCGGTCGCGTTCATCGCGAACGCTCGCCAACGTGCGCCAGCGCTCCGCTGTTGTCTCCAGAAGATCGAGGTGGCCGCCGCTGCGATCGAGCAGTTCTCGCTGTTCGGCTCGGCGCACCAGCGCTTGATACTCCATCTGCCCATGGACATCGACGAGCATCTCTCCCAACTGACGCAGCGATTGAACCGGCATAGCTTGGCCATTCACATATGCGCGTGAGCGTCCGTCTGCAGAGACCACGCGACGCAAAATGCACTCGCCTTCGTGATCGATCGATTGCTCTGCAAGCCACGCGCAGGCAGCTTCGTTGTCCTCAATGGCGAAGGTTGCGGACACTTCCGCGCGCTCCGATCCATGACGGACGACTTCCGCACCTGCGCGTCCGCCGGCCGACAACAGGAGCGCGTCGACCAGGATGGATTTACCTGCGCCCGTTTCGCCGGTGAGTACGGTGAGCCCATGACTCAATTCCAGCTCGATCGAATCGATGATGGCGAAGTCGCGAATCTGAATATGGGTTAGCACAAAGTTACTCGCCAGCCGGGTTGTTCACGACGCGATCGCCGCGGCCCCAACGAAGTTTCGAGCGCAAGATGCGGAAGTAGTCATGGTCCGGCGGATGCAACAACGTGACGCTCCAGTGTGCCGGCCTGACCATGAGCCGATCGCCCGGTAGCAACTCGCCAAGGGAAACGCCGTCACACGTCGCCTGAGCACGAATGTCAGCGCGCTCGACGATTCGCACTTCGATGGTGGAGCTGCTGCGAACGATGATGGGACGATCCGAAAGAGTGTGCGGACAGATGGGGGCGAGCACGAGCGCATCCAAGTCGGGATAAACGATGGGCCCGCCGCACGAAAGCGCATAGGCGGTCGATCCTGTCGCGGTCGCAATGACGATTCCATCGCCGCCATGATTGTTGACGAATCGGCCGTCGATCCACGTCTCGAAATCCAGCATGCGCCCCGTCTGCCATTTCTGCAGCACCACGTCGTTGAGCGCATGGCACGTCCGATCGGGCGAGCCTTCGTGGCGCAGGGTTGCTTGCAACATCGCGCGGCGATCCGGCACAAATCTGCCAGTGAGAATTTCGTCGAGTCTGTCTCGCATGTCGGCCGGCCCGACATCGGCGAGAAATCCCAATCTGCCTCGATTGACGCCGACCACGGGTACTGATTTGGGACCTGCGAGCCGGGCCGCATGCAGCATCGTGCCGTCGCCGCCGACCGCGATGAGCAAATCCGCACGCGCTGCAATTTGCGGCTCCGGCAGTCGCGTGACCGGCACATCGAATGCGAACTTTGCAGCTTCATCCACCATGACGCTGCAGCTGCGGCCCGTTAGATGCGACGCCAAAATGGAAACGGACTCACATACACGACTGTCTGCGTCGTTCCCGACGAGCGCAATGTTGCGAAAGGGCTGAGGGGCGGCACTCATGGCGAATTTTTAGCACGTTGTGATGCTGCGCACGTAACTATAAGAGAACCCGTCGCAGCCGAGCGGCGGAAGTTCAGTTCGCCAGTTCAGAACGTTTTGCGAGCCGCCGTCCGGCGCGCGAATAAGTAGGGGCTTGCTAGCTTGACACCGAAGCGCACCATGCTACGTTGACCCCCGGCTGTACCGTGGCCTGCAGGTCAGGCGGCTTGCCGGAAGGTGCAGTCCGAAGCATCCGCGGCCGCAAAGCATGGGTACCGCAGGCAATCATGTCTGTCGACACAAATGAAGACTCGCTCAACATCCGCGCTCAGCAGCTGCTGAAGTTGCTGGTGGAGCACTATATCCGCGATGGACAGCCGGTCGGCTCGCGCACCCTGTCGCGCGACATGGGTTCGAAGCTCAGCGCCGCGACGATTCGCAATGTCATGGCAGATTTGGAAGAGCTCGGGTTCTTGACCTCGCCCCATACCTCTGCTGGGCGGATTCCCACCAACAAGGGCTATCGGTTCTTCGTCGACAGCTTGCTCAAGTATCAGCCGCTCGAGCAGGAGAAGATCGCTGTGATCCAGGCGCGACTGGAACAGCATGCCGATGACCCGAAAACGCTGATCTCGACAGCATCGCAGTTGCTCTCGAGTGTCACGAAATTAGCCGGCGTCGTCACTCTTCCACGTCAGAACCATGCGGCGCTCAGCCAGATCGAATTCGTTCCGCTGTCAGACAATCGCGTGCTCGCGGTTCTGGTCGTCAACGGTCGCGAAGTACAGAACCGGATGCTGCAACTCGAGCGGTATTACAGCCCCGACGAACTGCGCCGCGCTTCGAACTACCTAAACCAAGAGTTTGGGGGTAAAGAGCTTTCCGCCGTTCGCGAGCACTTGCTCAATCAGCTCAAGGAGACTCGCGAGCATCTCAATCAAATGATGCTGGATGCTATTCGATTGGCACAGCAGGTCGTGACGCCGCCAGCGAGCGGGGAGCGAATGGAATATGTCATGGCCGGCGAAACCAATTTGATGAACTTCGCCGAGCTCTCGAATGTGGAGAAACTGCGGCGCCTGTTCGAAGCATTTACGCAGCAGCAGGACATCCTTCACTTGCTCGATCAAAGCCTGAAGGCCGATGGCGTGCAAATCTTCATTGGTCAGGAATCTGGCTACACGATCTTGGACGATTGCAGTATCGTCACCGCCCCGTACACGCTGGATCAGGAAGTCGTTGGCGTGCTGGGCGTCATTGGGCCAACCCGCATGGCCTATGAGCGCGTGATTCCTATCGTGGACATCACCGCCAAGTTGCTCGGCTCCGCCTTGAATTCGCGGTCCTAACCGCAAACTCCCGACACCATCCTTTGGCCTCACGGCTGGAGCATTCTTTTGCCCACCGCGAGGCGCGCTTTATTTGACTGATGGAGTGAAGACATGACGGTTCCAAACGAGCAGGAATTGCCTGGTGATCGGCCACCTCCAGAGTTCGAGGCCGACGGTTCTGATATCGAGGCCTTGCGGGCTGCACTGGCAGCGGCCGAGGCCAAGGCCAACGAACATCGCGACCTATATGTGAGAGCGTTGGCGGAACTCGAGAATGTCCGTAAGCGGGCGACACGCGATATTGAGAACGCTCACAAATTTGGCCTGGATAGGCTCGCGAACGACTTGATTGGGGTGAAGGACAGCTTGGAGCTAGGCCTTGCGAGTGAAGGCACTGTCGAGGCGCTGAAAGCAGGAACCGACGCCACTCTGAAGCTTCTGAGCAAAGCCTTTGAAAAGGCAGGTCTCGTCGAGATTGTGCCCTTGGGCGAACCCTTCAATCCCGAACTTCACGAAGCGATGGTTACGCAGCCCTCTGCCGAGCACGTGCCCAACACCGTGCTGCAGGTCATTCAGAAGGGTTACCAACTCAACGGTCGATTGCTGAGGCCAGCGCGGGTCATCGTCGCGCGTGAACCGTAGAGAGGCGTAGATCTCACCCGTAGGCGATGGCGGCTCGATGTTGCCGCGGGTCGTAAGACCAAGCATGGAGGGGGCGCGGGTGGGATTCGGCATGCGGCCATACGAACGGCGCAGAAGTGGGCATTTCATGACGTTGACCCGCTTGAAAGCGCCGCGACGGTCCGCATAAAGGCACGCAGTTGGTTTTGTATCGCTCGTCTTTTCAAAGTTTGATTTCCAGGAGTAATTAACAATGAGCAAAGTGATCGGCATCGATCTGGGCACGACCAATTCGTGCGTCGCGATCATGGAAGGCGGCAAGCCTCGCGTTATCGAAAACAGCGAAGGCGACCGCACCACGCCCTCGATCGTGGCGTTCACGAAAGACGACGAAGTGTTGGTCGGCCAATCAGCCAAACGTCAAGCGGTCACCAATCCTCATAACACCATGTTCGCGGTCAAGCGCCTCATCGGCCGTCGCTTCCAAGACGACGTCGTGCAGCGGGACGTCGGCATGGTTCCGTACAAGATCGTCAAGGCCGACAACGGTGACGCATGGGTTGAGGCGAACGGCAAGAAGATGGCCCCACCAGAAGTCTCCGCCCGCGTGCTCATGAAGATGAAGAAGACTGCCGAGGACTTCCTTGGCGAGCCTGTAACGGAAGCGGTAATCACCGTCCCTGCTTACTTCAACGACTCGCAGCGGCAAGCCACCAAAGATGCGGGCCGCATCGCGGGCCTGAACGTCAAGCGCATCATCAATGAGCCCACTGCGGCGGCGCTGGCGTACGGTCTCGACAAGCAAGGCGGCGATCGCAAGATTGCGGTCTACGACTTGGGCGGCGGTACGTTCGACGTGTCCATCATCGAGGTGGCCGACGTTGACGGCGAGCGCCAATTCGAAGTGCTCGCGACCAACGGCGACACGTTCCTCGGCGGTGAGGACTTCGACAAACGCATCATCGATTACCTCGGCGAAGAGTTTAAGAAGGAGAGCGGCGTCGATGTGCGTCGCGATCCGCTGGCCATGCAGCGCCTAAAGGAAGCTGCCGAAAAGGCGAAGATCGAACTGTCTTCCAGCCAGCAGACCGAAATCAATCTGCCGTACATCACTGCGGATGCGTCAGGTCCGAAGCACCTGAACATCAAGCTCACGCGCGCCAAACTCGAGTCTTTGGTCGAAGATCTCGTGCAGAAGACGATCGAGCCGTGCCGCACTGCATTGAAGGACGCCGGCCTATCCATCAAGGATATCGCCGAAGTCATTCTGGTCGGCGGTCAGACTCGTATGCCGCTGGTGCAGAAAGCAGTGAAAGATTTCTTCGGCCAAGAGCCGCGTAAGGATGTGAACCCGGATGAAGCCGTGGCCGTGGGTGCGGCGATTCAGGGCGGCGTGCTCTCAGGCGAAGTCAAAGACGTGTTGCTGCTCGACGTGACGCCGCTATCGCTCGGTATCGAAACCTTGGGCGGCATCATGACGAAGCTGATCGAGAAGAACACGACGATCCCGACGAAGGCGACCCAGACCTTCTCGACTGCCGATGACAACCAAGGTGCCGTGACGATTCACGTGCTCCAAGGTGAGCGTCAACGAGCTGCAGATAACAAGTCGCTCGGCCAATTCAATTTGGAAGGCATTCCGCCTGCGCCGCGTGGCATGCCGCAGATCGAAGTCACGTTCGATATCGACGCGAACGGCATCATGAACGTGTCTGCGAAGGACAAGGCAACGAACAAGGAACAGAAGATCGTGATCAAGGCCTCCAGCGGTTTGTCGGAGGACGAGATCAAGCGCATGGTGAAGGATGCCGAGGCGCACGCGGAAGAGGATCGCAAGTTCCGCGAATTGGTCGACGCCCGCAACAAGGCCGATGCACTGGTGCATGCGACCGAGAAGTCGCTGAAGGAACTTGGCGATAAGGTTTCGGGGTCTGATCGGGCCAACATCGAGTCTGCTCTGTCGGACCTGAAGCGTGCTCTGAGCGGCGACGACAAAGACGTCATCGAGACCAAGGCGAGTGCCCTGGCGCAAGCATCGGCTTCTCTGGCTCAGCAGGCCTACGCGCAGGCGGGCGGTGCTCAAGGTACAGAAGGCGCCGGTGCGGACGCGGCGGGTCAGAAGGCACCGGGACAAGACGACGTCGTGGATGCCGAGTTCGAAGAAGTGAAGGACAAGAAGAAGGGCGCGTAAGCGTCGGCCGTTCCGATTCGATCCTCGGGGACGAACGGAAGCGTGTAAGGTGTGATGTGTAGGGCGTAGCGCTGCAAAGCCTACCCTTACACTTCACACGCCACACACAACACAGGGCGTCGTAGCGCCCGAAAGAATCAATGTCCAAGCGCGACTACTACAAAGTTCTCGACGTGCCTCGTACCGCGACCGAGGCCGAAATCAAAAAGTCGTATCGACGGCTGGCGATGAAATACCACCCAGATCGCAACCCCAACGATCATGAGGCGGAAGAAAAATTCAAAGAAGCTAAAGAAGCGTATGAAGTGCTCGCCGATGCCGAGAAGCGAGCGATCTACGATCAACACGGCCACGAAGGATTGGCGGCGCGGGGCGGCGGGGCAGGATTCAGTGCGGCCGACGCGTTCAGCGACATCTTCGGCGATGTGTTCGGCGATATCTTCGGCGGCGGACGGCGTGGCGGCGGCCGGCAAGTCTATCGAGGCGCCGATCTGCGTTACGACTTGGAGCTGGATTTAGAACAGGCCGTTTTCGGCCACGACACCGAAATTGAATTCACCACGCTCGGCGAGTGCGACACCTGCCATGGGTCAGGTGCGGCCCCGGGCTCGAAGACGGTCACCTGCGATACCTGCAATGGCATCGGCCAAGTACGGATGCAGCAGGGCTTTTTCTCGGTTCAGCAAACCTGCCCGCGCTGTAAAGGTCGCGGCCAGGTCATTAGCGATCCGTGTCAGACGTGTGCGGGGCAAGGGCGCGTGCGCCGTAAGAAGACCCTACAGGTCAAGATTCCCGCGGGCGTCGACAGCGGCGATCGCATCCGTTTGGCGGGAGAAGGCGAGGCGGGGCGCAACGGCGGACCAGCTGGCGATCTCTACGTCGAAGTCAGAGTTCGGGAGCATCCGATTTTCGAGCGCGACGGTAGTCATCTGTCGTGCGAAGTGCCGATCAGCTTTGTGACCGCCGCGCTCGGCGGCACTGTCGAAGTACCGACGCTGGGCGGCAACGTGGAACTGAAAGTGCCGTCCGAAACGCAATCCGGCCGTGTGTTCCGGTTGCGTGAAAAGGGCGTGAAGCCGGTCCGCGGTGGTCCGACGGGCGATCTGTTTTGCCGCATCGTGGTCGAAACGCCGGTCAAGCTCACTGAAGAACAAAAAGAGTTGCTGCGCAAATTCGATGAAACGATGCGCAAGAGCAATCGCGATCACAGCCCGAGAGAACAAACGTGGCTGGATGGCGTGAAACGATTCTTCGACACGATGAGAAGCTGATCGATGCATTCTCCCGAATTGAGAGTCGCGATCTTGGGTGTCAGCGGACGCATGGGAGGCGCGCTCCTAAAGGCGCTCGATGAAATTCCCGGAGCGAAGTTGCAAGGGGCGACAGCCTCGCCCGGCAGTCGGTGGATCGGCAAAGACGCATCTGCGCCGCACACGGGCGCACAGCGAGACGTGAAGATCAGCGGGTCAGCGGCCGAAGCGTTGCGAGGCGCAGGCGTCGCCATCGATTTCACGCTGCCGAATGCGACTGAGGCGAACCTGGATGCAGCGATACGGTCCGGCTGTGCTGTCGTACTTGGCACGACCGGCCATGATGAAGCGCAGCGTCAGCGCATCCTCGATGCATCACGTCGGATTCCGATCGTGTGGGCGGCAAACACCAGCCTCGGCGTGAATCTCTTGTTGAAACTTGTCGAGATTGCGGCTGCAACCCTTGGCGACGCCTACGATCTTGAAATCTTCGAGGCGCACCATCGCAACAAGAAGGATGCGCCATCGGGCACAGCACTGGCCCTGGGTCGAGCTGCTGCACACGGACGTAAGGTTGCACTTGATGAAGTCGCTGAATTCGATCGTCACGGGCACTCGCAGGCACGCGGCAAAGGTGCGATTGGTTTTTCTGTTTTCCGCGGCGGCGACGTTGTCGGCGACCACACAGTAACATTCGCTGGAATCGGCGAGCGCATCGAACTCACACACAAGGCAAGCGATCGCATGGCCTTCGCGCGCGGTGCAATGCAAGCTGCGCAGTGGCTGTTCGGCAAGCCCGCTGGTTTGTACTCGATGAGCGACGTGCTTGGATTGAATGTGCGCTCTTGAATTCGGTTAACTCAAGACCCCAATTCAACAACCAAGATATACGCGCGTCATTTCGATTTTTTATTTCCAAACCCCAAGCCCTCGCGTACACTCCCGTCCCTCAGCACGCGGTGAAAATTCTTGTGCGGGATCGGCCTAGACGCCCATCCTGCCGTCCGCATGCGTGTCTGAAACGACTGAC
>DASTSB010000006.1:0-18476 GCA_035760885.1 Steroidobacteraceae bacterium
CGCAGGCGGTACATGCGCTCGACGTCCTCCGGTGCAATCGATGTCGTCAACACGATGACCGGCAGCGATCGCCAAACCTCATCGCGCAGTATCGCCTCCATGACCTCGAACCCATCCATGGCGGGCATGTTTAAATCGAGCAGCAAGAGATCCGGTCGTTCCAGGCTCGCCCGAGATTGCGATCGCAGGTACTGCATGCAGGCGACGCCGTTTTCGACGTGATGCAATTGGACATCGCTGGATGAATGCTCCAATGCGAGTCGCAACAATTCAACGTCGTCGAAGTTGTCCTCCGCATAGAGAATGCGCCCGAGACCCGATTTTGCTTCGCTCATCACACACACTCCAAGGGTCGCGAACATTTCAATGACAGTTGGGAGCGGAATTACAGTGAGGTATGGGCGGCAGATGCGTGCGAGCCATGCACGGGCAGCGTGAAGTAAAACGTACTGCCCTCATCGCGCTTGGATCTCACCCACAGCTTTCCGCCATGACGTTCCACCGCCCGTCTGCAAATAGCCAGCCCGACTCCAGTCCCCATGTAGCGATGATCGGAATGCAGCCGTTTGAACGGTTCGAAAATCTGTTCTCGAAAGCGCTCGTCAATGCCGATGCCGTTGTCCTTCACACTGATGCAGTGCTCGGAGCCGCACTGCTCGGCACGCACTTCTATGCGTGGCGCGCGCGTACTGCGATACTTGATGGCATTACCGATTAGATTTTGGAACACCTGCGCAAGCTGCGTCGGTTCGCCGTGCACGACGGGAAGCGCATCTGCCACGATCTCGGCGCCACATTCGACAAGTTGCGGATGCATCGTTTCCAGAACATTCGCCACGACTCGGTTCAAATCGACTTCCACGAACGCTCGGGTGCTGGCACCGACGCGAGCATACTCGAGCAAGGACGCGATCAACCGTTCCATCTTGCGAGTGTTTTGCACGATACGATGCATCCAATCGCGCTCTTTCTGCTGCGCTCGATCATGCAATGAGTCTTCCAGCAACTGTGTGAAGCTCGCGATCGATCGTAGCGGCGTCTGTAAATCGTGAGACGCCACGTAAGCGAAACGTTGCAGCTCTTGATTGCTGCGAATGAGGGCTTCTTCGGCCATCTTTCGTTCCGTGATGTCGTGGGCGACGATCACGGCACCGGCTTGAGTGCCGTTCATATACAGCGGCGTTGCCGAGACGACGACGTTCATTCGATCGCCGCCTTTGCGTAAATAGACCGTTTCATGATTGATGAGAGGCTTCCCTCGCAGCGATTGCATGATCGGACACTGTTCTGCTGGAAAGTCCGAGCCATCGTGGTGATGATGATGGATCGTCCCATGTAGCGGACAGCCCTGAATTTCGGCTTGCGAGAACCCGAAGTGGCGCTCCACCGCAGCGTTGGAAAACGTCACTCGGCCATCGAGATCCATCAGAAACACCGGATCTGCCATCTGCTCGGTCACCGCACGATTGAGTGCAAGTTGATAGCCGAGCTCGGCACTGCGATGCATAACCGTGCGTGCCTTGCTGCGATAGCCCAGCAGCAGGAACGCGAGTGTCACGATTGCAACGCTGAGCGAGATGCCGGAGTAGAGCCCCACAACAGGACCTAGGCTGCGGTAGGCTGACTCGAAACTCGGCAACGAATAGAAGTTCACAATCCAATGCCGTTGCCCGAGCGGGAGGATCGTGCGCGATTTATATAGCGAGCGGGCTCCCAGCGCCTTCGCGCTCGGAAATTGAAACATCGGCCGGTCTGTAGCGGCCGCGTCGACGATTTCGAAGCCGATACGCGGGTATTGTTCCTGTACGTAGGCAACGGCATCGCGCGCCAGATCAGCGACTCTGACTGGGCTATAAGCGAACCCCAAGAATCGTCGAGCCCCATTAACGTCTGCTCGGGAGTACACGGGAACGTAGATGAGAATCCCAGGTTGGGTATCGCCCGCGTCGTTCTGAACCAGTTGTACAGGCGCGGAAAGCGCAGGCATCCCCGTCACAATCGCTTTGTCCATTGCCTCGCGCCGCACCGGATCGCTGTACATGTCATAGCCGAACGCGCGAAGGTTTTGGCCGCTGAATGGCTCCAGATACACAATGGCGGTGTACGCAGAACGCACGCCGGCGGGTCGCACTTGGTAATCGGAAAAACCTTCCTCTCTCACCTGTCGCTCATGCGCAGCCAAGCGACTCGGCTCGATCCACTCACTGAATCCCACCCCCATCGTGCTCCGGCGACCTGCGATTTCCTGGCTGACCACGTATTCATGCCAGTCGGCACGCGACACCGAACGCGAAGCAGCGAACAGTCCGCGCGCACCAAGCAGAGTCTGTGTCGCATGATCCAACGACACAGAAATATCGTTGGAGATCGGCGTGGATTCGACAGAGAAGGCCTGTGCGGCGAGGCGCACGGCAGCGGAGGCTAAGTAGAGATACAGCCATGCGGCTGCAGCGAGCAAGATCATCAAGGACGCAAAGCCCGCCAGCACAACTCGAGGTGGCAGCACTACCTGCTGCAGCATTTCAGTGGTGGCTGGCAAGCTCAGCACGCCAATGCACAACACGAGGATTGCGGTCGCCGTGAGCCATGACATTTCGCCCAGCAGCGCGACACGCATCGACGCCTCCAATTCAAAGGCGTGGCCACTGAGAGAGAAGATCGCGATTGCACCAGCCACCGCTACAGCAATCGGTGCGAGGTAACTTCGAGTGTACGAACTCAGGATCAACGCTGGACCGAGCAACACTAGGCACGCGGCCGTGTTGAACCCCATGCGACCTGGCACGGAATAGCCAGGCGTGATGTCCCGCACAAACAGTTCATCGATATGCAAATCGGTGCCGAACACGTATTCGGCTAACGATGCGCATCCGAAAAAAATCGGGATTAGAGCGAAGGCGACGCGACTCCAACGTCGAGCTGACGTCGAATCCGAGCGTGCGGCGGCAAGCGCAACGGCAAGCGCTATCAAGCTCAACGCTGTATTGAATTTGATTCCGTGAAGCTGCGGGGCGGTCGCGATAAATCGCGCGAATAGCGGCCAATGAAGCAGCACCCCAATCAAGCCGATCCCGCCTGCGAGCAAACTCGCAAACGCGGGCACGCGCTTGAGCAACTGCGATCCTATTTTGCTCTCGCGCCGTTCGGGCGCATCCGCCTGAATGGATGGAAGCGCATTGCTAGACATGAAGCCGAGAGTTCAGCAACCCATGTCGCACACCGAAAGGCGGGGTTACCCTCAGCCGCTACGTACGTGGCACGCTCACGCCAAATTCCGTGGAGGAACGTCTACGTAAAGTATTTCGTTGAACTGGAATGGTGCCGGCTGAGGGATTCGAACCCCCGACCTACGGTTTACAAAACCGTTGCACTACCACTGTGCTAAGCCGGCATATCAGGCAGGGTGTTGGCAGTTGAGGGTTGGCAGTCAGAGGGAGCCGCCGCAAATGCCGGGCGCGATTCTAACCGATCGAGGTTGTTCGCGACAGGTGAGCGAGTGCGCAGATGCCCTCTCCCGCCGCTTCGCTCGCGACCTCTCCCGAAATGGCCCGAAATGGGAGAGGTGAACTGCCCTCTCCCGCCGCTTCGCTTGCGACCTCGGCAACTGCTCCTGCGTTGCCCTACCTCCTGCATCCATGCAGTCGTCTCCCGAAATGGGAGAGGTGAACTGCCTTCTCTCGCCGCTGCACTTGCGCTCGGATCTGACAGGCGCCCGCATCCCGCAGCGCCCTCTTCAGGCGTCGACTTCTTCGACCGCTAACCGCTAACCGCTTCTTTCCCGCAGGGCCTCATCTCCAACCGCATGATGCGACCGGTCGCCGATTGCAGTATCGAGGTGTCGATGATCTGGCCGGGCTCTTTCAAATCGACATCGAGCCAATAGACGGAGCCTTCGCGTTTACGATCGTCGATGCGAGGCTCCAAACCCAATGCTTTGACTTGAGCGGCGCGACGCTCGGCCCGGCTGTAGTCAGAGAACACACCCAACGACAACACATTCGGCGGATCGGTGCCCGGCATCAAATAAACGTCGGTAATCCCATTACCGTTGAGTGTCTTGATCGCAGTGTCCGCATCGGAGCGGGAAGCCAAGTTCTGAACGCTCACCCAGTAACCGATCCAAATTTCGCCATTCTCGACCCGCTGGCGAGGATCGAACCCTGCCGCTCGCAGTGAGGCTTGCGCCTGCGATGCCTGGGCGAGATCCGCGAACGGACCGATGCTCGTGCAGGTAGAAGGCGCTTGCGATGGCTCAGGCGTTGCGTTCGCTGCAGCCGTGGCGACGGCCGGTGGTTGCACCGGACTGGCTGGCGGAGCTTCGGGCGGTTCGGCTTTCGGTACTTCCTTGGCCAGAACCAAACGCGGCGGCAAGTTGGCGGTGCGGGCAGGAGCGCGATCCAGCGGGTTCACGTGCACGACCACAAGCTGCGACCATACGAAGTACAGCGCATTCGCGAGAATCAAAGCCAGACAAAACGTGCGCATGCGATCAGGCAGTTTGGATGTGAAAGATCGATCCGTTGGACCTAATGGACGCGCTCACCGGTGCGCGCCACCCCAATATGCGGCGATGTTAGCTATGTCTGCGCTGGTCAATTCCAGCTTGCGCTTGTGCTTGACCTTGCCGGCGACGATATCGCGAATCAGGCTCTCGAGCGCAGCCGCATCCTCGCCTTCCCAATCGTTGGCCTCATGGCATTCGCTGCACTTGGCATCGGCCGCGGCCTTGCCTGCTTGCAGATCGGCGGCACAGCTCAGCGAGCCAAACGCCGTCATCGCAAAGAGCGCAATCATCAACCGAATCGCCATGAAATTCTCCATTTCGAAAGCGCCGCGAATCATACCCGACTCCATCACCTGCCGAGATACCGATGCAGCTAAGGAATCAGGAGACTCCCAATGCCTCTCCCAACGTCCTTGCATCCGAGCTGAAATGCGTCACGACGAATGCTGCGCAGAGTAGGAGCGCCGCAGCCGCATTCAAACTCGACGATCCGGATCACAACTCTCCGGTATTCGTTCTACTCTAACTTTGCCCCTCTGTATTTCTAATTGTTCTAATGGTTGTTTTGGCGTAAATCCTCATGCAACGCTCGGCAGTGAAGCATCGCTTCTCGCCGACGTCTCACGCGATCTTTCAAAGTGGAGGGCACAGCAGCAATGAGACACAGCACCTTGGCAAACGAATTCGCGGGAGCCTTGATTCCGCAACGCCGCGTCCTCTGTGCCAGCGATCTGAATCCTCGCTCGCGCGCAGCATTGCAACGCGCAGCACTCGTCGCACAGCAGATGGACGCCGCGCTCGTCATCGTCCACGCCGTTCCACATTCGCATTCGGAACGCGAACTGCGCTCGCGCTGCAACCGTGCGTACGTCCGCCTGCTCACTCACGCCGAAGAAGTGCTCGGATCATCAGCTGAATCGCTCAACATTCTCGTGCGTTCCGGCGATGCTCTCGATGTGATTTCGCAAGCTGCAACCGAATGGAACGCAGATCTAGTGGTACTGGCCGCCCCCGAACCTCGTCGTCTTGATGGCATCACGGGAACGACGGCGGAACGAATCGTGCGCTCCACCAAACGCCCTGTGCTCGTGGTGCATGGATCGGCTCAAGCGCACTATCGCAATGTCGCGCTTGCCGTCGATATGTCACGAGCTTCGATGCCCATGGTCCGTCGGGCAGTTGCATTCGGAGTAATCGACGATGCGGATACGGCGGTAGTTCACGCGTTCGAGCCGCCCTATCACACGTTGATGCATTCGAGCGGCATCGCGCCCGATCAGATCGAGCGCTACAAGGACGGCTGGACCGAGGAGCTGAAATCGCAGCTGGGCGCGACGCTCGCAAAATCCGGCGTCGCATTGAGCCGTGCCCGCCTGGTAGTGCGAGCAGTACCGGCAATGACAGCCATTCAAGACACGTTGAGCGATGCGGCGACGGAATTGCTGATCATCGGTGCCAGCCGGTGGTTCTTCCTGAAGCGCTTGTTGATCGGCAGCGTGGCAGATCGACTGCTTCGCAGCGTCACGTGCGACGTGATGGTGATCCCGAGCGAACGCGACGAACCGCTGTTCGATGCCTCCGCCCCAACGCGCGGCCGCATCGACCACGCGGTTGTGCCGTAGCACTCGAACTAGGAGTCGCGATGGGTCGCGGCGGGCTGCGCACTTTGCGACGCCTGCCGCGCCTTATTTCGATACTGCGCTGCCTGCATCAAGATCACCGCAACGACTGGCCCGCTCACGACCATGAACAGAGCAATCAACAGCTCTTTCACGGATGGGAAGCCCGCGAGCGCGGAGGAATTCAGCATTGAGGCCAAGAGCACCGACCCGACGCCGACTGTGTTGCTCATGGACGGACCATGCATGCGCGCGAAGAAGTCCTTGAAACGCAGTAGCCCAAAGGAGCCCAGCAACGAGGCCAACCCGCCCATCACCAGCAGCACCGATCCGGGGATCGTGACCCACAGCGGCAGAGCGCTCATGGCTCGATCACCTCTCCTCGCAACAAGAATTTTGCCAGTGCTATCGTGCCGACGAAGCCGAACAGCGCGATGAGGAGAGCCATATCGAAGTAAATCTGGGACGCGGACCGAATTCCGAGCGCAAGTAGCAGCAGCATCCCATTCACATACAAAGCGTCGAACGACAGCACGCGATCTTGTGCTGCTGGCCCTTTGAATAGACGCAAGGTTGCATTCAGCATGGCAACGGCGAAACAGATCTGCGCGAACCAGAGCGCATAGAAGAACACCTGAGTCATTCGAAGATTCTCTTGAGCGGCAGCTCATAGCGCTGTTTGAAATTGCGCACCCATTGCTCCTCACCATGCAGGTCGAGCACGTGCAACGTCAGCGTGCTTCCATCTGGAGAGATACCGGCCCAAGCCGTACCCGGGGTCGACGTCACAATGGCCGCCAAAATGGCGAGTGCGTGCGCATCGCGTAGCTCAATCGGGATCGCCAGGAAATCGCTTCGAATCGGTCGGTTCGTCAAACCAAGCACAATGCGTGCAACGCCGAGATTCGACCGCAGTACATCCAAGAGCACATGAGCCACCAGTGGCGCCAGCAAATACCAGTGCTTGAGCCTCGCGCGACGCGGCCGTACTCGTGCGGAGACCGCCGTAAAGAAGCCTCCGAGCAGCAACCCCAAGACGAGGTGGCCCGTGCTCAGAGTTCTGTTGAGCAGCAACCACATGGCGACGAGCAAGATCAAAAACAGTGGCACGAATCGCTTCATCGCTGCGCTCGAGCTGCCGACGTGACGACGCGAATGTAGACATCAGGCGAGTGCAAGGAGCGCGCGGCGGATTGTAGGTACGTCATCACTGGACTCGCAGCCACCGTGAGCCCCAAACAAAGAAGAATAAGAAACGCCGTCGGTGCGACTTCGATGATGCGCAATCGCGGTACTTTTCGGCCAGCAATGGGCCAGAACAGCCGCAGACCGACCCGGGTCATCGCAATCATGGCGGCAATACCGGTCACGAGTACTGCCGCACAGAATATCCAGACATACGCGTGAATGTGACCGTCGACGCCTGCCTGCGAGCTCTGGGTGAGTGCGGCATGCAGCAGCGTGAATTTGGCAACGAATCCCGACAACGGAGGCAGCCCTGCGGCGAGTAGTACACAGCATATGAAGGCCAAACCCAGAAACGCCATTGCAGCCGGAATGGCGATGCCGACTTCATCGCTGGGCGAGAACGGGTCCGTCGGTTCCGGCACGCCGAATCCGGAGTATGTTTCGTCGGGCAACGGGGCCAGATCGGCGGCCTCGCGTATTCGCAACGTTCGCGTTCGTTGCGCGAGGCCATTCAGCATGAAGAACGCGCTGGTCGTAAGCACCGAACTTGCCAGATACAGCAACACTGGTGCAGTCATGGCTTCGATGCGCAAGCCCAACGCCATGAATAACAGCCCAGTGGAAGCGACGAGCGAGTAACTCACCACGCGCCCCAAGTGGCGAGCTGCGAGCATACCGAACACGCCGTAGACGATCGTCGCGCCACCGCCAAAAAAGAGGCCCACATCGATGAACGACGTCTGCTGGTCGGCGGACGCAAGCAGCGTTCCTACGCGCAGCACCGCGTACACACCGACTTTGGTCATCAACGAGAATACCGACCCGATCGGCGAACTCGCCGCCGAATACGTTGCAGGCAACCAAAAGTTGAGCGGCCACACGCCGGCTTTGGTTAGGAACGCGACGCCGAGAATCGCCGCGCCCGTTTCGAATAGCGCCCGATCTTGCGGCGCAAGTGCCGCAATGCGCGCCGGCAAATCGGCCATGTTGAGCGTGCCCGTCATGCCGTAGATCATTGCCACGCCGATCAAGAATAGAAACGCGGCCACCAAGTTGACCGTGATGTAGTGCAGCCCTGCTTTGACCCGACCGACGCCCGAGCCATGCAACAACAATCCATATGATGAGGCCAACAGCACTTCGAAGAATACGAACAGGTTGAACAAATCGCCGGTCAGGAACGCGCCATTCAGCCCCATCAGCAAAAATTGAAACATCGAATGAAACGCCGGCGCCACGCGATCCCAATACGCCAGCGAATACACCAGCGATGCGAGCCCCACGACGGACGTCAGCAACAACATCAGCGCAGAGAGCCTGTCCACCACCAGCACGATGCCGAACGGCGCAGGCCAATCTCCAATCGCATAGACACCCACGCCCTCAGTCCACATGTCGGGCTTCGCATCGGTCGTGAGATATAGCAGCGTCAGCGCCGCCGCGGCTTGGACCAGCACCGAACCGACGGCAAATGCGACACGCAGCCCGCGTCGTTCGGCGAGAAACAATTGCAGCGCGCCGACCAGCAGCGGCGCGAGAATTGGCACGATGAGCAAGTGATGCAGCAGCGCGGTCATTCGGGCTCTCGCCCGTCAACATGATCGGTGCCGGTCAATCCTCGAGCTGCCAGCAACACCACCAGAAAGAGCGCCGTGGTCGCAAAGCCAATCACGATCGCAGTCAAGACCAACGCCTGAGGCACCGGATCTGCGTACTGCGAAGGATCTGCGCCTTCAGTGCGAATGATCGGCGGTAGCGAACTTGTCAGCCGGCCCATGGCAAAAATGAACAAGTTCACTGCATACGACAGCAGCGCCAATCCGACGATCACTTGAAAGGTGCGGGGGCGCAGCAACAACCACACGCCTGAGGCAGTGAGCACACCGATTGCGAGCGCCAAAATAACTTCCATTAACTCGCCTCCTCGAGTCGACGCGAGGACATGTCTTCCTCTGCGGCGGTTCTTAGCGGTCGACGTAAAGATTGATGAGCGATCGCTATCAACATCAAGACTGTCGCGCCAACAACCACCATATACACGCCCAAATCAAACAACAGCACGCTCGACAGATGAACATCGCCAATCAATGGCAAGTGCGCATCCCATTCGATGCTGGTCAAGAAAGGTCCCGCCGCAAACCACGCTGACATTCCCGCGATGCCCGCGGCGAGCAAGCCAAAGCCGAGCCAATACTGCGGATGCACGCGTAGACGCGATTCGACCCACAGCACGCCGCTCGTCATGTACTGCACGATGATGGCCGTTGCCATGACGAGGCCGCCAACAAAGCCGCCGCCAGGTGCATTGTGACCGCGCAAAAGGAAGTACACCGATACCAGCGCTGCGATCGGCAAGAGCGTCCGGCCGATCAATGCCGGCACACGTTGATACCCTCTCGGTAATTCCTCACCGGATGCGAGCGCGTCGCGGGCCGCATCTTCACGCTGCGCTCGCGGCACCCCGCGCGTTTCGTCAGCGGGACGGAAGCGCCGCAACAGCGCATAGACCGTCAACGCCACCACACACACAACGGTGATCTCGCCCAGTGTGTCGAAGCCGCGGAAGTCGACCAGAATAACGTTCACCACATTGCGGCCGCCCCCATCGGGCAATGCATGTTCAAGAAAGTACGGCGCCAGCACTGCCACCTTCGGTCGCGTCATGATCGCGAAGGCGAGACTCGCGACTCCCGCACCGGTAACGACCGCAACGAAGATGTCCCGGGCACGCCGAGCTCTGGCGCGCAACGCCTGGCGGCGCGACTCGTCCAACTCGATGCGACGCGGCATCCACCGCAATCCAAGCAGCAGCAGCACCGTTGTCACGACTTCGACAGCGATTTGCGTCAAGGCTAAGTCGGGCGCTGCGAGCCACGCGAACGTGATGCACGTGATCAAGCCCGCGCCGCCCGCCATGATGAGCGCAGCCAAACGATGGTATTTCGCTTGCGTCGCCGCACCGATCGAGAATGCCGCACCGATGATCCACAACAAAGCGAAGACCGGATCGGGCACGGTGAGATGCGCTAGCCCTCGGTGCAAACCTTGCAGCCAATCGAGCTGCCAATCGCCGTTCAGCAGGGGCACCAGCGCCGTGATCACGCCTACTGTCACCATCAACACCAATTGCACCTGCAGACGGCGCGATGAGATGGCGCGCATCACTCGATCGCAGAATCTGAGGAGGACAACCATTGCGACATCGAACGTCCGCTTGCCATCGACAGGTGCGCGCAGCAGCGCATCGCCAATGGCACCTTCGCGATAGCGATACAACAAGGCATACACGATGCCTCCGCCGAGTAAAGCCACGATACTCATCAACATGGGCGCGGTGAATCCATGCCAGATTCGCAGACTGAACTCGGGCGCAGCCGAACCGAGAATCGCGTAGCTCGCCAGGTGCAGTACCGGGCCAATCGTTCGCTCCGGGAAAATCCCCACCAGCAAACAAGCCAACACCAGCAGCGCACTTGGCAGCAACATCCCACGAGTAGGCTCGTGCGGCGCGCGCGGCAAGTCCAGCGCGGGAGGCCCGAAGAACACGCGATGAATAAAGCGCGCTGAATACGCGACGCTGAACACGCCGGCCAACGTGGCGATTGCCGGCAGACCGATGCGAATCAACGGATGCTCACCCGCAAAAATAGTTTCGGCGAAGAACATCTCCTTGGACAAGAAGCCATTGAGCAGCGGCACCCCGGCCATCGCGGCCGCCGCGACTAGCGCGACCGTGGCGGTGATCGGCATCGCGTGCGATAGGCCGCTCAAGCGCCGCATATCGCGCGTACCGGTTTCGTGATCGACGATGCCGGCGGCCATGAACAGCGATGCCTTGAACGTCGCGTGATTCATCATGTGAAACACGGCCGCAACCAGCGCAAATGGGCTGTTCATTCCGAGCAATGCGGTGATGAGACCGAGATGACTGATCGTCGAGTACGCGAGCACGCCTTTCAAATCGCGCTGAAACATGGCTGCGTAAGCGCCGATGAGCAGCGAGCACAACCCCGCTCCGCACACGATCCAGAACCAAAGCGCGGTGCCGTGCAACACCGGCCATAGACGCGCGAGCAAGAACACGCCGGCTTTCACCATCGTCGCGGAATGTAGATACGCGGATACGGGCGTCGGCGCCGCCATCGCATGCGGCAACCAAAACTGGAACGGAAACTGCGCACTCTTCGTCAGGGCACCAAGCAGAATCAAGATCAGCAACACCGGATAATCTGCGTCGGCACGGATTCGATCGCCGGCTGTCAACACTCGATCCAAATCGTAGCTACCCACGATATTGCCGAGCAGTAGCACACCGAGCAGCAAACAGATCCCGCCGATCACAGTGACCGTCAGCGCCATGCGCGCACCGCGCCGTGCTTCGGCGCGGTGATACCAGTACGAAATCAGCATGAACGACGTCAGGCTCGTTAGCTCCCAAAACACCACCAGCTGAATCAAATTACCCGACAGTACCGTGCCAAGCATTGCGCCCATGAAGGCCATCAAGAACGAGAAAAATCGCGGCACTGGATCCTGCGGCGACATGTAATAGCGCGCGTACAGGACAACAAGCGCGCCCATCAGCGATACGAGCAACGCGAACAGCCAGGCGAAGCCGTCCATTCGCAGATAAAAATCCACACCGAATTGGGGCAGCCAAGCAATACGCTCGCGGACCACGGTCCCGGCGCTCACTTGCGGATACAGGCTCAACGTAAGCGCCGTACAAGCGACGGCAACAAACCCTCCGAGCCAGCTTTCCGCGTTGCGTGCATTCGAAGGCAGAAACGCAGCCGCGATGGCGCCAAGAAAAGGCAGAAGGATGATCAGTGTGAGTACCATGCGCGAGGGAGTATCGCATGCTGAACGGGCCTGTTGAGCCCAGAGCGTATCTCAAGAATCCTTTGTGGCCGCACGCAAAGGACGAGCGCACCCAGAGGTGCGTCGGCCGTGCCCGCTTAGGTGAGCGCGGGTTGCTCGCTGACGATCGCCAGTCCTTTCAAGACCAGGTCGGGCACGATTTGAAAAGGAACGCTTAGCGCCGAGGCAATGTACTCGCTGCTGCCGCCGCTCAAGATCAGAGTCGGCTTCATACCCAACCGGGCAGTGCTCATCGCGTACGCTCGCTCTACCAGTGATGCGCACGCGTGCCGTGCTCCCTGATGAATGGCTCCGAGCGTGTTATCCGCAAACAGATCCTCGGCAACGGCTCCCTGGCTCGCGTGATGAGCGATGTCGCTCGTATTTTCGAGCAAGCTCTTCACCATCAACTGCGGGCCCGGAACGATCACGCCGCCCAGGTGCTTCCCGTCTTGAGTAACCGTATCGATCGTCATCGCGGTGCCGAAGCTTGCGATGCAAGCAGCACGGAATTCTCGATGTGCTGCGATCACACTCATCCATCGATCGGTGCCGAGCTTGCCCGGATCCGCATACGCATTGCTGACTCCGCATGCGCTGCGAACCGAACGCACGAACTCGGTGGGCACTGAGATACGAGTTCGCAAGGCGGCGGTGAGATCTTGCTCAAGCTTCGAACCGGCCACGTTGGATACGAGCACTCGCGAAGGCTGTGGCACCGAGTCAATGAGCACATCGGCCAGAGCATGGGCGCTCAGGTCAGCCCGAGCCCGCGCTTGGTATGCACCAAGGGAAGCGGCTTGCTTTAAGGCCCATTTGACGCGCGTATTTCCGATGTCGACTAGCAGGATCATGCGCCTGCTCGCATCGGCCGCGATCCGCGACGCACACTCACTTCACCGGATACGAACTTGCGAATCCTGCCGTCGACCTCGACTCGCAGGCTGCCGTCCTCATCCACCCCTCGCGCGATCCCGAAGACCGACTCGTTGCCATTCGCAATTTTTACGTCTGTATCGCAGAGCGCATCCAATTCGCGCCAACGTTCAATGAAGGGCTCGAACCCTTGCATTGCGAAAACCGGCAGCAGCGCAATCAGCTCGGAGGCAATCGCGGCGATCAGCTCGTTGCGCGTCGGCATTTTTTCGCGCAGCACTTCATATATATCTGCGATCAGCGTGGCCTGCTGCTCCGCCAGCTGCAGACGGACTTGGCTTGGCATGCGAGTGTTCAGACCCATTCCGATCACCACTCGGGCAGGGCCCGAGGATTCGCCGCGCATCTCGATCAAAATCCCGCCGAGTTTACGTTGCTGCCACAGCAAGTCATTCGGCCACTTCAACTGCACACCGGCCAGCCCAGAGCGCTCGAGGGCGCGAACGATCGCAACGCCGACAGCGAGACTCAGCGCAGAGAAATGCGGCGCCGGATCAGAAAACTGCCACGCAAGCGACATGCAGATGCCGCTTCCGCAGGGGGCCACCCAGCTGCGCCCTCGCCGCCCGCGCCCTGCGGCTTGGATTTCCGCCGTGCATAAATGCGCTACGCCCGGGTGAGTCGGCACTGCGTCGACGAGAAATTGATTGGTCGAGTCGACGGTCATCAGCACATCGATATGGGCGATTGCGCGCCGCGCTTCCGAGTCCAGTGCCAACTCGATGGCCTCGCGGTCGAGCAAGTCGACTTCGCGCGGCAGCCGATAGCCCTGACGTGGCACCGACTGAATCTCAATGCCAAGTTCGCGCAACGCACCGACGAGCTTCCAGACCGCGGAACGCGAAACACGCAAGCGACGGGCGAGCGCTTCGCCGGAGTGAAATTTACCGTCAGCAAGCAGCCTCAACAGACGCTGCCGACGTTTCGTGGACCCAATAAAGGAGGTCGCACGCGTCATGTGCGCGGCCGAAGCAGCCACAAGCGACGTGCGCGATTCTCGTTGCCCGCACGCATGCGGGCGATGTTACTGCGGTGGGTATAGCAAACGAACACGACCATCACGCAGCCAAAGAGAAATAACGGCGATGAAGAATCGTGCGTCGTTGCGAGCACGAATACAGGAAAGGAGACCGAGGCAAGCATCGTCGAGAGTCCGACAAAACCGGTAGTCATCACTGACGCCAGCCATACCAGCATGACGGGCAGCAAGGCTTGCGGCATCAGCCCGATCACCACGCCGACGAGCGTTGCGGCCCCTTTGCCGCCACGAAACCCGTACCACACCGGATACACGTGGCCGAGAACGACGCCCGCCGCACATGCGACGGTGAGCCACTGTCGGTCGACAAAGGGATCGAGCGCGACAAAGGGAAGCGCGATGTGAGGCAACAACGCTGTGACGACCCAGCCTTTGCCAATGTCGATTACGAAGACCCAAATTCCGAAACCGAGTCCTTGAGTCCGCAGCGCGTTAGTACCGCCGGCATTCCCGCTGCCGAGTGTGCGGATATCTATGCCCCCACGAATCTGCCCCACGATCAGGCTGCCAAGCAGCGAGCCAAGCAGATACGCCAGAAGAGTTTTGACGCCGAGTTCCAACATAGGGCGCGAATTGTAGGGGCTAGCGGCGCGGCTGACCACGCAGGAACGCGCTGTTCGCTCGGCTTCATCGGTGCGCGCTCAACGCTGGACGGCACCCGCTGGGTGCGCATTAAATAAGAGTGGCGCGGACCAATAGCACTAACAACGGCATTGTGTCTGGCGGAGCCGAATGGTCTTCCGCCGAAACACACTCACGCAAGGTGATCGCATGGCGGGAGCTCGCTCAGTGTTGCAGTCTCTGCTGGCAAGCAGCGACGTCCAGATCAACGGCCCTAATCCTTGGGACCTGCAAGTTCGCGATGGCCGCTTCTACCGCCGCGCCCTGTTGCGAGGCTCGCTCGGAATCGGCGAGTCCTACATGGACGGTCAATGGGACTGCGCCCGTCTCGACGAAATGTTTTTCAGGGTGTTCCGCGCTGCCGCTGAGGAGCCGCTCGCCGCTCGCCGCAAGCGCCTGCTCACGGTCCAGAACGTGCTGATGAACATGCAGTCGCCACGCCGGGCATTCATGGTGGGCCGCAAGCACTATGACATCGGCGATGATCTCTACTCGCGCATGCTCGATCCGCTGATGATCTACAGCTGCGGCTACTGGCGGGATGCACATACCTTGGAGCAGGCACAAGAAGCGAAGCTCGACTTGGTCTGCCGCAAACTTCGGCTCGAGCCTGGAATGCGCGTGCTCGATATCGGCTGCGGCTGGGGCGGCGCCGCTCAATTCGCGGCAGAGCGCTATGGCGTGAACGTCACGGGCGTGACCGTCTCGCGCAATCAGGCGGCGACTGCGCAAGAGCGATGCAAACATCTGCCGGTGGAAATCATCCTAAACGACTACCGCAAGCTGACCGGTAAATTCGATCGCATTTACTCGCTCGGCATGTTCGAACACGTCGGTCTGCGCAACTACAAACGCTATTTTCGGCATGCACGCCGACTGCTCGCACCCGATGGGCTGTTCTTGCTTCACACCATTGGCAGCAATATCTCAGAACGCAGCAACGATCCGTGGATCGAAAAGTACATCTTTCCCAATTCGCTATTGCCCTCGATGGCGCAGATCTCCTCGGCATTGGAGCACCGTTTCGTCGTCGAGGACTGGCACGCGTTCGGTCCGTATTACGATCGTACGCTGATGTGCTGGCACGAACGGTTCATCAATGCGTGGCCGGCGCTGCGCGAGAAATATGGCGAGCGATTCAAACGCATGTGGGAGTACTGGCTGTTTGTGTCCGCAGCAGCATTTCGTGCGCGACGCATTCAACTCTGGCAAGTGTTGCTCTCGCCTCGTGGAGTCGTTGGGGGATTGCCCGAAATTCGCTGAGTTGGTTGTCGCGCGAGAGCTTTGATGTCATCGTCGTTCATTCAGAACGCGACGGACCAATCAACTCAGAGCAGCCTCGCCGGTAAGTGTCTGCGTGAGGTGATGCCGAGCTAGGCAGCAAGTCCAGTCCGCTTCACTCGTCGCGATGTTCTCGGACGCGTTCCATCGCGATCGATGAGCCGACAAACCCGAGCTTGGCGAAGAACTCGCTTGCGTTCTCGCGACCGGCACGAAGCACCCAAGTGATGTTTTTGTCGTTGCCCGTGATGTGCTCGATCAGAGCTCGGCCGATGCCGCGTCTACGGAATTCGGGCGCAACCGCGACCATCGAAAGGTATCCATTTGACATCCCGTCCGTGATGGCACGAGCGAACCCCACGATTTCATTATTGATTACCGCGACGGCCGTACGTTGCGAATTTTGTATGAGCCGAGCAAATTCAGTCTCGGTTCCCACACGGTGCTCCCATCCCTGAGAGCACAGGAATCGTCGTGCGGCATTCCTCTCCGACGCATGAAGATCCCGTATTTCCATTCGTCAGTGCGGGTCAAAGGGCGACGCAATCGGCTACGCGCGATTGATCAATCACGCTTCTGCTCTTCGTTAAGAAGCAACAAATCCGTGAGCGCCATGAGCTGGCGTTGCACACGCCATGCAAATGCAACCGAGGCAAACGCAAGCGTGCAAGCGACGCTAAGCATGATTTTTGGCCAAAGCGGCAAGTCCAAAGCGGACAACCCCGACCCGCCGAGGACAATTGCCACCAGAGTCGGTGCCCACGTGCTCACAAATGATGGCCGACGCGATTGCTTGAGGACCGATAATGCTTTTTGTCGGGTTGCCACCGATGCGGCAATCATCTTCCCTTCCATCTCCGCCGCTGCGCTATTCATTTTTGTTTCTCCTGACAGTTCCCGTGGATCACAAGGCTGCAGAGCGAGAGTACAGAATTCCGAAAGACAAAGAAGCACCCACGCGATCGCGGCACTGGAAAGCCGATCCTGAGACAAGACGGATCGTCGCCGCGGCCCCGCATGGCCACCCTAAGTACGCGGCCCCGCATGGCCCCCCCTAAGTAAGCGAGATCCTTCGATCCATGCCACCAGCGGCTCGCGAACGTGCGCTGGATGCCGTCCTCATTGATCTGTCATGTAACTGCATGCACCTGCGGGGCGATGCGTCACTCAATGGACGGTGCGGCTCGCAAACGCGTGGGCTCCGGTGTCGATCCCGATCCTACCCTCCCTCCCGTGGACACCCAACGATTGCCTCCTTCCGAACCAACATTTCTTCCTCGCTTGGACACCCAACGATCATTCCCTGAACGCCGTCCTTGGACCCTCAATGCACGCCTCCATCATGGAGTTTCCGTCATTGGACATCCATCGATCGCATCTGCATAGACCATAGCGTCCCCGGGTTCGCGTGAGTTGCCGAACCCATGACGTAAAGTTCGAGGTCCTGGCGTCAGTGAGAGTCGTCGAAGGCCTGATTTGAGTGGTTGAGAGGCACGACGATGAGGTCGGGTAGTTAGCCGCGCGATTCGGCTCGCTCTACGTCAATGAGCGTACATGCGCTCAGATCGTTTCATTCCACGGACCCACGCCTGACCTAGGGTTGCGGCGTGCAGTCGCATGACATCGAGCTTTCCCATCGCTCTGCCAAGAATGGTGCCCTTGCGAGCCATCGCGTGTTGCCAGACTTCGGGATCGATGCTCAGGCGTGACAGGATCGGTGGGAGATCAGCGTCGATGCGCCCGGGCTTGCCTGCTCGAACGGATCGTCCACTCCAGTCGACGAGTTGCAGATAGTCCGAGGCGGTGTAGGGAATCCCGGTCTTCTTGTTATGGCTTTGGTCAGCAAATCGTCGCAGCCGTATGCGGCGTTCATCGGTCGATTTGGGTGAGCGTGTGCCCATGGTTTGGCGGATGCGCTGGTAGATGGAGGTGAATTCAGAGTCCTCGGGGGTCTTGGCAATGCCGGCACGGATTGGATTGAGATCCACGTAGGCCATTGCCGTGAGGATGCCCGCTTCATCCAAGAGTGCCTGAGACTTGAAGCGGCCCTCCCAGAACCGGCCCGTGCAGTCGTCCTCGGCGTTGGCACGGCGTGCGAGGTGTTCGTTTAGATGGCGCATGAACCAGCTGATGTCGAACAGACGCTCGCGCCAGGTCGCGATGATCCGCTCGGCTTCTGCACGCTCAGCGGGTGAGACGTCCGGGGACAGGTAACGCTGAATCAGGGGCGGCTGTTGATGCAATTGGCTCCATCGATGGATGACTTCCTTGGCGGTCCAGCTTTTTGCTTTCTCGTGATCCACATACACCACGAGATGATAGTGATTGGACATGACCGCATAGGCGCAGATCTCGATCGCAAAGATGCCGGCCAGTTCCGCGATCCGGTCGATGACCCATTGCTTGCGGTGGGAGTAGTCGCGCCCGG
>DASTSB010000007.1:0-2800 GCA_035760885.1 Steroidobacteraceae bacterium
AAGCCGCGAACAAAGCGAGGGTCCGCGGACCAGGAGCGCGGGCGCCGCGAACGAGCGAGGGGAGTATAGCGGAGCGGTGTCGAGGCCAATATGTTAACTGGTCCGCACTTTTCCCTCTGGATCGCGGGAAAGCATGCCTAACCTCAGTTGCGAATGAGTCGGCGCAGATCTCATTCGGCACTGCTGGATCAGCAGGCCGAGGAGCGCAAGAACTCAAGCGATCGCCGGTTGGGCGATCCCCCGAGATCATCCGTTGGGAATCGACTGATGACCGATCAACGTTTGCTGCGAAAGATGATTGACGAGCAACTTCTAGCCAATCTGAATCAAGTACGAGCACGCATTGCCGCTGCTGCTACGCGGTACGGCCGAGACGCTCACGCTGTGCACCTTCTCGCGGTCAGCAAGGGGCACTCTGCGGATTCGGTGCGATGCTTGGCGCAACACGGGCAGACTGACTTCGGCGAAAACTATTTGCAGGAAGCACTGCCGAAAATCGCTTCTCTTTCGGACTTGCCGCTCACGTGGCACTACACCGGCCAACTGCAATCGAACAAGACTCGCCCGGTCGCCGAGCACTTTCACTGGGTCCACACCGTCGATCGCGAGCGCATCGCAATCCGTTTGAACGAGCAACGCCCGCACCACGCTGCCCCGCTCAACGTCTGCCTGCAGATTCTTTTATGTGAGGAGCCGGGCAAAGGCGGAATTCCCCCGCAACAAGCCGCGGCACTGGCGACTCAGATCCGCGCCCTCTCCCGGCTCAAGCTGCGCGGACTCATGTGCATCCCTCCGGCCACCGATGACTTCGACCAGCAACGAGCCTGGTTCGAACAACTCGCATCGTGCCTGCGCGACTTGAACGCGCAAGGCTTCGCCCTCGACACCTTATCTATGGGCATGTCCGGCGATCTGGAAGCCGCTGTCGCCGCAGGCGCCACGTGGGTGCGAGTTGGGACAGCGGTGTTTGGGGACAGAGCCAGGGTAATGACGTGATGGGGTGACGGAGTGAACGGCGCAGCTGAGCACCATCTAGCGAGATCGTCCCGACCATGATCCGATCGGCAAAACACTTTCCTCAATCAAACCGACCTTCTAACCTACCCGACGGCTCGGCTATGCGCCGACGCACAACATTCACTTCATCACCCGATCACTGCATTACTGATCCTCAAAATGCCCCACACCCTCTCTTTCATCGGCGGCGGCAATATGGCACGCAGTCTCATCGGCGGGCTCATCGCGCGCGGATGGGAAGCGAACCAAATCGTCGTTGCGGATCCAGCTCCAAGCCAATTGGATCTACTCAAGAGTCAATACGGCGTGCGCACTGCCAGAGACAATCTCGACGCAGCGCAAGCGGCGGACATTTTGGTGCTGGCCGTCAAACCGCAAGAGATGCGCACAGTGACGCAGCAGATCTCGGCGACGCTCGAGAGCAACTCGCCGCTGATCATTTCAGTCGCAGCCGGCATTCGTGCTTCCGACATTCAACGCTGGGCGGCGGGATTGCCGGTGGTTCGCTGCATGCCAAATCGCCCTGCATTGCAGGGCTGCGGGATGACGGGGTTGTTCGCAACGCCGGATGTCGATGCGAATGGCCGTCGCGTCGCCGAACAGATTCTGGGCGCAGTGGGCGCGACGCTCTGGCTAGAGGAGGAATCGCACATGGACGCGGTGACTGCAATTTCGGGCAGCGGTCCTGCGTATTTCTTCCTGCTCATCGAAATGATGGAGCAGGCCGGCGTGCAACTGGGACTGTCTGCCGAAATCAGTCGCAAGCTCGCGACGGAAACAGCGTACGGTTCGGGTTTGATGGCGCGAGAAGCCAGCGAGTCCCCCGCAACATTGCGACAACAGGTCACCTCCAAAGGAGGCACGACGGAGGCGGCTTTGAAGCATCTGGAATCGCACGATGTTCGTAAGCTATTCGTGGAAGCTCTCACGGCCGCCGCAGAAAGGTCGGCGCAGTTGGCCGCAGAGTTCGGCAACGATTGATAGACTCGAAACAGTCACACAGGCGCTGCCTTCATGGATGCCATCATCTTCATCGTTCGCACGTTGCTCCAGGTCTTGCTGGTGACGGTGTTCATTCTCCGGGTGCTGTTGCCGCTGGTACGCGCGGACTCTCGCAATCAACTGTCGCAAGCTGTCATCCGTCTCACTAATCCGCTGGTGATTCCGCTGCGACGCATCCTGCCCCCGATCGGCAAGATCGATACGGCTTCGTTCGTCGCCGTGTTTATTGTTCAGGCTGCAGCGGCCGCGGTGCTCTGGCTGCTCGGGGCGTTCCCCGGCGTGCACACACCAGGAAACTTCGTCGTGGTCGTCTTCTTATATGTGATCTCGACGACTTTGCAGATCTACATCTTCTCGATGTTTCTGTACGTGGTACTGAGTTGGATCGCCCCCGGCACCTACAGCCCGGCCGGTGCCCTATTTACGAGCATTTGCGAACCGCTCCTAAGGCCGGTGCGCCGAATCATTCCGCCGATCGCGCAAATCGATCTGTCCGCGTTCTTCGTGATGGTTCTGTTGATCGCCCTCAACATGGTCGTTAACAACCTTTTGCGGCCCTATCAATACTTCTTTTGACAGCCCTAACCCCAATCGCTGCCCTGCGGCCACCGCGGTAAACCACGAACCCCGCGCCGCCGCGGATTCTCTATAGTCGACGCGTTGCTCGTCTTCGGAGAGTCCAATGAAAAATTTCGCAAGGATTTCAGGGGTCATTCTCGTGACGGTCGCTGCGGCACTCGCCGCTTGCGGCAAGCCATCGCAGACGGCGGTCGCGCAGGCG
>DASTSB010000008.1:0-6757 GCA_035760885.1 Steroidobacteraceae bacterium
GGCAGCATGGTCGACATGCCGCGCGAGATCGAAGCAATGCGCCGGTCGTGGAGTTGTTGATTCTTCGACATGTGGTTGCGGCTACTGTGCCAAGCCTTTAGCCGCTACGAGCGCGGTTAAATACTCGTTGAATTTCCCACCTAAGCTCTCATGTTTCAGGGCAAACTCGACGGTCGCCTGTAGATAACCAAGCTTGCTGCCGCAGTCGTAGCGCTTGCCTTCGAACTCATAGGCGTAAACCGCTTCGTCCTCAAGCAAGTCTGCTATCGCATCGGTCAGCTGGATTTCACCGCCAGCGCCACGCTCCGTTTTTTCCAGCTTTTCGAAGATTGCTGGAGATAGCAAATACCGCCCCACCACAGCCAAGGTGGATGGCGCATTTTGCGGCCGCGGCTTCTCGACGATCTGGCGCACGCGACTGATGCGTCCTTCCCGCTCTTCGGTCGCAACAATGCCGTATTTGTCGGTTTCAGAACGCGGTACCTGTTCGACTCCAAGCACGCTGCCACCGCGCTGCGCATAGACGTCAGCCATTTGGCGCAGACATGGTGTCGTGCTGTCGATCAGATCGTCTGCAAGATGAACATAGAAAGGTTCATTGCCGACGACGGGCTTGGCGCACCACACGGCATGGCCTAAGCCCAGTGGAGAGGGTTGGCGTATGTAGATGCATGTTGCCCATAAAGGAACAATTTCGCGAATCGCTTTAAGTAGATCCGCTTTGCCCTGCGCTTCGAGTGCTTCTTCCAATTCTGGATCAGTGTCGAAATGATCTTCGATAGCTCGTTTGGAACTGCCGGTGATGAAAACCAACTTACGTGCACCGGATGCGAGCGCTTCTTCTGCCGCGTACTGGATCAGCGGTTTGTCGACGATCGGCAGCATCTCCTTGGGGCTCGCTTTGGTGGCCGGCAAAAACCGCGTGCCGCGGCCCGCCACAGGGAAAACTGCCGTTCGAATTTCTTTCGTCTGACTCACCGCACAACCTCCGTTAGTCGAGGATGTCGATGATAGCCGAAGGCGACGCTCTGCGATGGAAGCGGCTCGTTCGGTAGTTACGTAACTAATTAGATGTAACAGCTGCATGAAATGCAGCTGTTAGGAACGACGATGGGACTCCTGTCACCATCGCCGTGGCTCGCGTCAAAAGACGCGACTTTTGCCTCTCGCTCACCACCTGCGGCGGCGGGCACCTCCCTGTGCCTGACGATGTAACAGCTGCACCAGATGCAGCTGTTAGGAACGACGATGGGACTCCTGTTGATGCACACGGATGTGCGAATGCCGCGAGAGGCTCGGACGCCGAGAGTGGCCACCATCGCCGTGGCTCGCGTCAAAAGACGCGACTTTTGCCCCTCGCTCGCCACCTGTGGCGGCGGGCACGTCCCTGTGCCTGACGATGTAACAGCTGCATGAAATGCAGCTGTTAGGAACGACGATGGGACTCCTGGTGATGCACATGGATGTGCGAATGCCGCGAGAGGCTCGGACGCCGGGAGTGGCCACCATCGTCGTGGCTCGAACGGCTATTAACCGGCGCTCTTCCCCTGGCCGGTGGAACTCAGGCGGATGTTGGCGCGATTACGCTCTAGCATCTTTGCGCCTATACCCTTCACCTTGCGAAGATCGTCGGCGCTCTTGAAGGCGCCATTCTTTTCTCGATACGCAACGATTGCTTGTGCGCGGCTGAGTCCGATGCCATTGAGCTCCTTGGCAATCGTGCCTGCATCGGCTTTGTTGATATCCACTGGGCCTGCAAATGCCATCAGTGGCATCAAGCTGCAGATCAAGACTTGAACGGATCGACGTGCGGCGCGCGCACTGGCTGTAACGTAAGACATTCGCTTCTCCTTGCGTTGTTGAAGATCGATACGGCTCGTTTTGGCCGTGTGAGCAGTGTGCCTATTCTGCGGCGGCACATTCGCTTCTATTTCGGCGCGTTTGGCCTGAATTGCGCACCCTCGTGCACCTGCGAATTTGCATCAGCAACCCTGAGCGCTCGTCGTAAGCGACTCCTCTCATTCAGGAGCCTTCCAATCCATAACATCTGCCAGCAAAGTCCAGCGACTAGACCGAGCACAAATGACACAACCAGCGCCAGGCCCAGGGGCGATGTGAGGCGCGCGAAGGCAAGCTCGACATCAATCTGGCCCTGGTTCAACACCGACACCGAAATCGCGACAAGCGCGGCTATAACGAGGGATAGGCGGAAGAGGAAGCGAGTCATGGTTCTACGGTAGACCTCAGGACGGATCGCTCTGCGATCAAGAAGGACTAGCGTCAGGAAGGACTGCCATGCGGTCAAGTGGGACTAGCGTCGGGACGGATTAGGAAGAACGACGGACAACTTCGTTGTCAGGAAGGACTACCGTCAAGTAGGACCGCCGTTGCGGTCAGGAAGGACTAGCGTCAGGACTCGTCAGGTCAGAGTAGAGTCACTCAAATTCACTTGCCCGTTCGCGCTGAGCTTGTCGAAGGGCGTGGTTCGACGAGCTCACCACGAGCGGTTTAAGCAGCAAACCCGCAACTCGACACCCAGACCTTTCGAGAAGACAGGCTTTTCATCCTCCGTGCTCTCCGTGCGCTCCGTGGAGATTTCTTCTCGCGAAGCTCAATCCCGAATCGGCGTACCCGCACCTTCATTCACGCGTTCGCGAAGATCTTTTCCAGGTTTGAAGTGTGGGACGTACTTGCCCGACAAAGCGACAGTCTCGCCTGTCTTCGGATTGCGTCCCTGACGGGGCGGCCGGAAATGCAGCGAGAAGCTTCCGAAACCACGAATCTCAATGCGACCACCCTGAGCCAGGGCATCGCTCATGATCTCGAGAATCTGCTTTACCGCGAGTTCGACGTCTTTCGCAGGTAGATGCTTTTGCTTCGCTGCAATGAGTTCAATGAGTTCCGACTTCGTCATGCTCGGGCCCGTTGTTGTTATTGCACAGAAGCGAGGACTCGCCATCCGCTAACGCGCGGCGGCGATCAACACCGCCGCGCAAGCTGGATTGGCAATTAGGAGGCTTCCTGGCCGCCGATGTGTTCCTTGAGCAGATCGCCCAGGCTGGTACCGGTTGAAGAAGATTCACCCGCGCGGTAACCCTGTACCGCTTCGTTTTCTTCGTGAATTTCCTTCGCTTTGATCGACAGCGCAATCGTGCGGCTCTTGCGATCGACGTTCGTGAACTTCGCTTCCACTTCGTCGTCGACCTTGAGCACCGTACGCGCATCTTCCACGCGATCGCGCGCGAGTTCAGAAGCCCGCAGATGGCCTTCTACGCCGCCACCGAGGTCGATGATCGCACCCTTGGCGTCGACCTCACGAACCTTGCCCTTGACGATCGTGCCCTTCGGATGCTCGGCGATCCACGTCGAGAACGGATCCTTCGCGAGCTGCTTGATGCCCAACGAGATGCGCTCACGCTCCGGATCGATCGAGAGCACCATGGCTTCGACCGTTTGACCTTTCTGGTAGTTGCGCACGGCTTCTTCGCCAGGCACATCCCAAGAAATATCGGAGAGATGCACGAGGCCGTCGATGCCGCCGGCGAGACCGATGAAGATACCGAAGTCGGTGATCGACTTGATCTGACCTGCGACCTTGTCGCCGCGATTGAAGTTGTCGCCGAATTCTTTCCAAGGATTCGCTTGGCACTGTTTGATGCCGAGCGAAATACGACGACGCTCTTCGTCGATGTCGAGGACCATGACTTCGACTTCTTGGCCGATGTGCACCACCTTCGATGGATTGACGTTCTTGTTCGTCCAATCCATTTCGGAGACGTGGACCAAGCCTTCGACGCCCTCTTCGATTTCCACGAAGCAACCGTAATCAGCAATGTTCGTGACCTTGCCGAACAGACGTGTGCCGGTCGGATAACGACGAGCAATGTTCTGCCAAGGATCGTTGCCGAGTTGCTTGATGCCGAGGCTGACGCGTTGACGTTCGCGATCGAACTTCAGGATGCGCACATCGATCTCATCGCCCACGTTGACGACTTCAGACGGATGCTTGACGCGCTTCCACGCCATATCGGTGATGTGCAACAGGCCGTCGATGCCGCCGAGGTCCACGAACGCACCGTAGTCGGTGAGGTTCTTGACCGTGCCGCGAACGACCGCGCCTTCCTGCAACTTCTCGAGCAGTTCCGAGCGCTCTGCGCTGTATTCCTGCTCAACGACTGCACGACGCGAAACCACAACGTTGTTGCGCTTCTGATCGAGCTTGATGACTTTGAATTCGAGCGTCTTGCCTTCGAGGTACGAAGGATCGCGAACCGGACGCACGTCGACGAGCGAACCCGGTAGGAACGCGCGCACGAAATCGATTTCGACCGTGAACCCGCCCTTGACGCGACCGTTGATCACGCCCTTGACGATTTCTTGTTTGTTGAATGCTTCTTCGAGACGTGACCAGGTGCGTGCACGCTTGGCCTTCTCGCGAGACAGGCGGGTTTCGCCCGAGCCGTCCTCTACGCTGTCGAGCGCGACCTCGACATCATCTCCAACACTCACCTCGATCTCGCCGCGATCGTTCTTGAATTGGTCGACGGAGATGACGGCCTCGCTCTTCAGGCCTGCATTGACGACGACAACATCGGGGCCGACGCTGACGATTCGTCCGGTGATGATGGAACCTGGCTTGATCTTTTGCGAGGCCAGGCTTTCTTCGAACAGTTGGGCAAAACTTTCGGTCATGAGTACTTCCAGGGTCGATGCGACCCGTAATCCTTGCGGCCGTCCTGACACGCGAGGGGTTGATTGCAACAAGCCGCTGGTCCAAGCGGCACCAAAGAAAAGGCTGTAGACCGTAGGCTGTAGACTGTAGGTCGGAATAAGAAAAAAAGCGGCGAACGCCGCGTACCTACAGCCTAGAGCCTAAAACCCTTGAGTCACTTTTGCTCGAAACGTGCCGCAGCGAGTTCAAGCACGCGGGCGACAACGGACTCGATGGGCATGGACGTTGAATCCACGATCACGGCGTCATCGGCAGGCTTGAGAGGGGCAATCGGGCGACTCGCGTCGCGTCGGTCGCGCTCGGCGATCTCCAGCGAAAGGGCGGCGAGGTTAGCATCGAGACCCTTGTCTTTCAACTGCTTATAACGCCGTTCGGCCCTTTCTTCGGGGCTCGCCGTAAGGAAGATTTTGAGGCCTGCGTCGGGGAAGATGACCGTCCCCATATCGCGGCCGTCCGCAACCAACCCGGGCGGGGCGGCAAACGCTCGCTGGCGCGCTAATAGGGCCTCACGGACCTTAGGCATGGCAGCTACCTTCGAGGCGCCCTCGCCTGCCTGCTCGGTTCTAATGGACCCGCTAACCTCTTCCCCATTGAGCCAGATCTGTTCCTCGCCTTGCGCTCCGACGCCGAACACGACATTCAGATTCGTCGCGATATCGGCAAACTCGTCTTCCGCGCCTGACTGCATACCGCGCTTGAGACCTGCAAAAGCGACCAGACGGTACAGTGCACCGCTATCGAGCAAACGCCATCCAAGCTGATCGGCCACACGGCGTGAGATCGTGCCCTTGCCGGACCCGCTTGGTCCGTCAATGGTGAGGATGGGCACTGCGACCACGGCCGAGTCCCAGCTTAGTCCTGAAGCTTGACGTTCAGGCCAGCGGCACCCGCAACGCCGGGGAAATCGGGAAACGAGGTCGCGACGTTCGCAACATCCAGGATTTTGATCGGAGCCGCAGCACGCAAACTGGCGATCGAGAACGACATCGCGATGCGATGGTCGCCGTGACTATCGACTGTTCCACCCGAAAACACGGCTCCGTCCGCACGCCCCTGAATACGGATGCCGTCCGGCAACACTTCGCACTGCACGCCCATCGCCTTCAGGCCCTCCGCCATGACAGCGATGCGATCACTCTCTTTGACTCGCAGTTCCTCGGCTCCAGTGACCAATGTTTCGCCCTCAGCGCACGCCGCCGCGATGAACAAGGCGGGAAACTCGTCGATCGCGAGCGGGACCAGGTTTTCTGGGACATGAATGCCTTTGAGCTTCGCCGGCCTGACCTCGATGTCTGCAACCGGCTCAGCGCCCGCCGAGCGGTGGTTCAAGACGCGCAAATCAGCGCCCATGAGCGCCAGGATGTCGAGCAGACCAGTGCGCGTCGGGTTTACCCCGACGCCCGTAATCGTGAGGCCCTCGCCGCGGCTGATCGAGCCAGCGATTAAGAAGAAGGCCGACGAGGAGAAGTCGCCAGGCACTTCCAACGAACACGCTTCCAAGCGCGTCGGCGGAGTCAAACGAACTTCGCCATGCGCTGAGTGCACACTGCAACCAAAGGCCTGCAGCATGCGCTCGGTGTGATCGCGAGTGACCGCGGGTTCGATCACCGTCGTTTCACCCGACGCATATAAGCCGCCCAACAGCACGGCTGATTTCACTTGAGCGCTGGCCACGGGCAGTTCGTAACGAATGCCTTTCAGCGCGGACCCGCCGGTGATCTTCACGGGCGGCTTGCCATTATTCGTTTCGATGTGTGCGCCCATTTGCCGAAGCGGCGTTGCGGCGCGTTCCATGGGTCGCTTCATCAGCGACGAATCGCCGATCAGTTCGCTATTGAAGGCTTGACCTGCTAACAGGCCGGTCATGAGTCGCATCGCCGTGCCCGCGTTGCCCATGTCGAGTGGATGCGACGCACCTTTGAGGCCTCGCATACCGACACCATGAACGCGAACCTCACGCTGACCGGTGCGCTCCACTTTCACGCCCAGCGCCTGCATCGCCTTCATCGTCGACAGGCAATCCTC
>DASTSB010000009.1:0-4543 GCA_035760885.1 Steroidobacteraceae bacterium
CCTGCAAGCGTCGAGTTCTATCGGAAGCTCGGATTTCAGGTCGAGGATCGTCACGACGATTGGGGATGGGCAATGCTACGCATGGACGAATGCCGATTGATGCTCGATCAGTCGATCAATCAGCATCCGCTCGCCTCCAAACAAACCGTGATCTATTTGTGTCCTCAAGACGTCGTCAGCTATCACGCCGAAGTCCGGCGCAACGGTGTTCAGGCTCCTGATCTGGAAGTCACGTTTTATGGAATGACGGAGTTTCGAATTGCGGATCCCGACGGGAATCGGTTGTGGATTGGGCAGAAGCGCTAGGCCATAGGTCCAGTCCACGCCGACAGTCGTGGCGAGTTCGCCGAAGCAGTCCACGAGAGACTCGCTACGTGTTTTCTGTGCAACACGGTGAGCCGCGCCGTATCTGGTGCAAAGTGACGAATGTGGGACCGGCTTCGAACTCGAACCAGTCGATGGAGTCCTAAATCGCGGCCAAAAAGCTGCGGATCACGGGCTGACAATGGCTGCGCGACCCAATGAAGAGCATCGGGACGTCCCACCTCATTCATGTTGTCGAGGCGCGACATCATGAACATTCTCTACGCCGTACCGCGACGCGGCACTGACCGGTTGATTCATTTTTCGGGGATCGTCTAACGCCCACGGTGGAACGTGAATGCATTACCATGGCGCGCGTCACGGACCTCGATGGATCCGGACGCCATAGTAAAAAATGAAGTTGATCGATCAAATCGATCGATTGCAGGGCGGATACTGAAATGACCTACCTCAAGTTGACTCGCGCGAAGGCGATCCTTGCGAGCTTCGCGATTGTTTCGTTGTTGTTCGTGAACTTCCCGTCGGTCGACATTCAAGTGTCGAAGTGGTTTTTCGAAAGCGGGTTCTATTCGCAGAAGGAGTGGTGGGAGCAGATGCTCCATCATGGTGTGAAATACTTCGTGGGCATATCGGTCGGCGTGATTCTTGGTTTGTATGCGTTCAACAAATTTGCAAAGCGATCGGTCGGTGGCGTCGATGGTAAGAAGGTCGTCTATGCGCTCACGGTACTCATTCTTGGCGCTGGTTTACTTGTCAACGCTGGCTTCAAGGACCACTTCGGACGTGCTCGGCCGAGAGACGTGCACGAATTCGGCGGCGCGAAGTTATTCACTCCTGCGTATGTCGTGTCCAATCAGTGCACCACGAATTGTTCGTTCGTTTCAGGCGATACGGCGGCTGCCTTCTTTTCCCTTACGCTAGCGATGGCGTTTCGTCGGCGGCGAGCGTTGCTTCTTGCAAGTCTCGCGTTTGGCATCGGAGTGTCGATCGCGCGGCTCGCGGCAGGCGCACACTTCTTGTCGGATGTGACCGTAGCGTTCTTTGTAATGTTGATCACGAGCGATGTTCTATATCACTACATGTTATCGCCCGAGCGAGAGGCGCTGCGCATGAAGAAAGCAGTGCCGGCCATCGCGGTTGCTCCAGCCGCCGATTGAGGCGATCAGCGCTCGCTAGTGCGCGGCTCTCGTTCCCTGCGTTGAGCCGGGCAATTCGCACCCACTAACACCGAGTGGGTGCGGCGCACTCATTTATAGGAAACGAAACTCAATCATGGCGATCGGCGCTAAGCCAAAGCTGCAAACTTCGCACACGAAGTTTTCGATCTTGTTCTCCGTGCTGCTCTATGTGATTTGTAACGCAGCGAATGCGGACAAATTGACGAAGTGGTTCTATCAGAAAGACGGTTTTGACTACTTCGCGTTTGGCGCATATTTCCTGGCGGGTGCCTGCCTGCTGGTTTTCTTCGTCATCCTCCTCGCTCATCGATGGACGATCAAACCGCTCGCAATTCTCTTGATTGTATGTAGCGGCGCCATCACCTACTTCATCTCCAAGTACAACGTCGCCATCGATACGTCGATGGTGCGCAACGCGATCCATACGGATTCCACTGAGGTTGGCCAGCTGCTCTCGGCGCAGATGGTCCCGTATGTGCTATTTCTTATCCTGGTGCCGTTGGTGCTCATCGCGTCTGTACGTGTCACGTTTGAGCCTGCCGGCAGGTATTTGCTTGCTTCACTCAAAGTAGCCGGCATCGCGTTGCTGCTTGCGATTGCGTGTCTCTATCTTCAGTACAACGACATCCTTCGCGCTGGGAACACGTCCAAGAAGTACATCCTATATTCGCTCGTTCCTTTGAACTTTGTGACCGGCACAATCAATGCGATGGCGAAAGGCTTACGACCGTACATCACGCCCAGCAAGAAGGATGTTCACATCACGGGGCAGATCACTTCAAAGCAAGATCTCGTCGTCGTACTTGCGATCGGTGAGTCGTCGCGGCGCAAGAACTTCAGTGTGTATGGATATGAGCGGCGCAACACCACCCCATTGTTGGCGCAAATGCCCGATCTGCACCTTCTGAACGGTGTGGCGACGCGTGGATCGACGCTGTACGCACTGCCGAAGATTCTGGAGAAGGATGGCATCAAACTGACGACGATGGTGTCGAAGCTGGGAATACCCACGTCGTGCCTCGTGAACTACACGCTGTACGACAACTGTGAAGCCGTCGGTGAGATCATCCCAAAGAAATGCAATCACAACGGCAAGTGTTATGACGAAGACGTCATTCCACTGCTCGAAGAGCAGCTGAAAGCGTACACCTCGGGTTATCAGCTCGTGGTTTTGCACCTGGGCGGTGGAAGTCACGGTCCGGTTTATAGCGATCGTTATCCGCCGGAATTTCAGCGATTCAAGCCGATGTGTAATGACGCGGACGTGGCCAATCAGTGCACGTTGGAGCAGGTTTATAACGCCTACGACAACACGATTCTCTACGTCGATCACGTCGTAGGATCGGCGCTGCAGACGTTGGAGCGAGCGCGAGTGCCGTATGTGTTCATCTATCTCTCCGATCACGGCGAATCGCTTTTGGAAGAAGGAAGAATGTTCCACGGCGTGCCGCCGGGCATCCCATTGCCTCCAGAGCAGGCGCAGATCCCATTGATCGTGAAATCGTCCGTGCCAATTTCGATTCAAGCGCGCGATGAGTACGGACAACCGGATGTCTTCGATACCGTACTGAATTTGCTATCTATCCAGACGCCGATGATTCACGCTGACGGTGCCTTCATCAATGTGCACAGTGCCGCTGCGCAGTTGACTGCAAACGAAAAGCCGAACTCGAGCAGTTCGAACTGAGGCGGAGGGCCTGCGGCTGCCCTAGGGCCCCGCCTGAAAAGGCGGCACTGTGTTGGGAAGCGGTGTTGTTGATGTTGGTAGGTTCGGTTCCTCGATCTTTGAGGAGTCCATCTTTGGGCACCCACCATTTGCGTGTCGGACCCGTGTCTGCCTTGGGTCCTCCGCGAATTTCTCCAACTCTGGACACCCATCAAATTGCGCGCTCCTCGGTCAGGACTCCTTCACTGCTGGATACCCACCGTTTGGGCAGCTGTCACCAAAGCAGTCTCCAGTCTCCATCAGTCTCCATCGTTGGACACCCAACGATTGCGTCTATCAAAACGATCGGGCGAGCGGGTTTGCCAATAGTCTCCACTGTTGGACACCCAACGATTGCATCTATCAAAACGATCGGGCGAGCGGGTTTGCCAATTGGTCGTCAAACGGTCTGATTGAAGGCTGTGGGTATGTCAGCGGAAAGTTCTTTCCGCTTTGCGGCCTGACACGTCAGGGAAACGCGTCGAGTGTCTACTTTGGTATTTCAGTCGAATGGCGCGGAGACATCGATCAGCGCGCGTACATGCGCTCAGATCGTTTCATTCCACGTACCCACGCCTGACCTAAGGTAGCGGCATGCAGTCGCATCACATCGAGTTTGCCCATTGCACGGCCAAGGATCGTGCCTTTATGACTCATCGCGTGCTGCCAGATCTCTGGATCGATGCTCAGGCGTGAAAGGATCGGTGGGAGGGCTGCATCGATGTGTCCGCGCTTGCCTTCTCGGATGTAGCGTCCACTCCAGTCAACGAGTTGCAGATAGTCTGAGGCGGTGTACGGAATCCCGGTTTTCTTGTTATGGCTTTGGTCAGCAAATCGTCGCAGCCGTATGCGGCGTTCATCGGTCGATTTCGGTGAGCGTGTAGCTGTGCTTTGGCGGATGCGCTGGTAGATGGAGGTGAACTCGGAGTCCTCGGGTGTTTTGGCAATGCCGGCACGGATTGGATTGAGATCGACGTAGGCCATTGCCGTGAGGATGCCTACGTCATCCAACAGTGCCTGGGATTTGAAGCGGCCTTCCCAGAAGCGACCGGAGCAGTCGTCCTCGGCGTTGGCTCGTCGAGCCAAATATTCGTTCAAATGACGCATGAACCAGCTGATGTCGAACAGCCGCTCGCGCCAGGTCGCGATGATTCTCTCGGCTTCCTCACGCTCAGCGGGCGAAACGTCGGGTGAGAGGTAACGCTGAATCAAATGCGGCTGCTGATGTAATTGGCTCCATCGATGGATGACTTCCTCGGCGGTCCAGCCTGTTGCCTTCTGGCGATCGACGTACAGAACAAGATGGTAGTGGTTGGACATCACGGCATAGGCGCAG
>DASTSB010000010.1:0-2400 GCA_035760885.1 Steroidobacteraceae bacterium
CGTTCGAGCACATTAAATGGACGTTTCAGCGATTCTCGACGGGCTGAATGAAGCGCAACGGGCCGCCGTTTCGGCTCCGCTTGCGCCGACCTTGGTGCTCGCCGGCGCCGGCAGCGGCAAAACCCGCGTCCTCACTCATCGGGTCGCCTGGCTCGTGCAAGTGGAAAATGCTTCGCCATACGGCATCTTGGCGGTGACGTTTACGAACAAAGCCGCCGGTGAAATGCGTGGGCGCATCGAAACCATGCTCGGCGTGCCGAGTGCGCCGCTGTGGATCGGCACCTTCCACGGCATCGCGCATCGGCTGTTGCGCATGCACTGGCGGGAGGCCAATTTGCCGCAAGCCTTCCAAATCATGGATGCGGAAGATCAGCTGCGTGCGATTCGCAAAGTGCTCAAGGCGCTGAATCTCGACGAATCGCGGTGGATCCCGAAGGAGATCATGTGGTTCATCAATGCGCGCAAAGACGAAGGGCAGCGCGCGCGGCATTTGAAAGACGATGGCGATCCGACACGGCGTCAATTCATTCGCGTGTACGAGGCTTATCAAGAGCAGTGCGATCGTGCCGGCGTCTTGGATTTTGCCGAGCTCTTGCTGCGTGCATATGAGCTATGGCGCGACCGATCCGATGTCTTGGCGCACTACCGCGATCGCTTTCGTCACATCTTGATCGACGAATTCCAAGACACCAACACGATTCAATATGCGTGGTTGAAGATGCTGGCAGGACCGACGGGTCTACCCTTTGCTGTAGGCGACGACGACCAATCGATCTATCGCTGGCGCGGCGCTCGCGTCGAGAACCTGCAGCAATTCCGCCGCGACTATCCCAACGTGCAGCTATTTCGGCTGGAACAAAATTATCGCTCGACGGGCAATATTCTCGCGGCGGCAAATGCACTGATCGCAAACAACAGCGGACGCTTGGGCAAGAATCTCTGGACCAGCGGCGCGCAGGGCGATCTGGTGCGCATGTATGCCGCGTTCAATGAACGCGATGAAGCCGACTTCGTCGTCAACCGCATCCGCGAATGGGTCAACAAAGGTGGCCGCCGCGATGAGTGCGCGATCCTGTATCGATCGAACGCGCAATCGCGAACTTTCGAAGAGGCGCTGCTCTCCGCGCGCATTCCTTATCGCGTGTACGGCGGCCTGCGATTCTTCGAGCGTGCCGAAATCAAGGATGCATTGGCGTACTTGCGGCTGATCTTCAATCGCGCGGACGACGCATCGTTCGAACGTGTTGTGAACCTGCCGACGCGCGGTATCGGTGCGAAGACATTAGATACTGTTCGTAACTATGCGCGAGCGAATGCATGCTCGATGTGGGAAGCAGCCGGCGCGTGCATTGCTGAACTCGGTTCGCGCGGGGGTCAGGCGCTGCATGCGTTCCTAGTGCTCATCGAACAACTCGATCAGCAGACACGCACGTTGCCGCTGCATGAGCAAGTCGATCACGTCATCCACGCGAGCGGTCTCGTTGCTCACTATCAGCAAGAGAAAGGCGATCGCGGCGAAGCGCGCATCGATAACTTGAACGAATTGGTCAGTGCTGCACGCGGCTACGAACCGGATCAATCGAACGAGGTGTCCCCGCTGGCCAGTTTTCTCGCGCATGCCGTCTTGGAATCGGGCGAAGAACAAGCGAGCCAATGGGAAGACAGCGTCCAGATGATGACACTGCACTCCGCGAAGGGACTGGAGTTTCCGGTGGTGTTCTTGTGCGGCATGGAAGACGGCCTGTTTCCGCATCAACGCTCGATCAACGATATCGATGGGCTCGAGGAAGAACGCCGCCTCTGCTACGTCGGCACGACGCGTGCGATGAAGCAGCTCTACTTGACGTATGCGGAACAGCGCCGCTTACACGGCATCGACAGCTACGGCACGCCGTCGCGCTTCATCAAGGAAATACCCGCCGAACTGCTCGAAGAAATCCGGCCGCGAATTCAGATTTCTCGACCGGTGTACACTGCGCGCCCGAGCGCGATGCGAGAAGAACCCCAAGTTGGCGGCGTGCGCCTCGGCCAACGCGTTCGACACGGCAAGTTCGGCGAAGGCGTGATTCTCGACTTGGAAGGCCAAGGCAGTCACGCACGCGTACAGGTCAATTTCGAGCGCCAAGGTCCCAAATGGTTGATGCTCGCCTACGCGAATCTGGAACCCTGTTGAGTGAGTTACGTGATGATCCAGCCCGAAGGCTGCAGCGGTTCAAATGGCAGTGATCGCAAGACCATCTTTCGTTGAACCACCTTCATATGGGAATGACGCGACGTTTGGTGAAGCCTTGTTAATCAAGTCAGGCACAGTTCTCACCCGCAGGCTACTGAGGTTGCAACGGCGATGATCGCAAGACCATCTTTCATTGAACCACCTCCATCTGGGAATGACGCAACGTT
>DASTSB010000011.1:0-11922 GCA_035760885.1 Steroidobacteraceae bacterium
ATCGCTGATGCGAACGCCGGGTGGAGCTTGGCGGCGTTTGTATTCGTTGCGTTTCACCATGTCGAGCACGCGTCCGACTGTCGCGCGGTCGAAGCCGCGGGCGGAGATTTCATCGACGGACAGATTGTCTTCGATGAAGAGTTCAAGGATTGCGTCGAGGACTTCATACGGAGGCAGCGAATCGGAATCTTTCTGATCGGGCCGCAACTCAGCTGAAGGCGGACGCTCGATCACTCGTGCGGGAATCGCTGGCGAGAGACTATTGCGGTAGTGCGCGAGTCGATACACGAGCATCTTGCTGCAGTCTTTGATCGGAGCGAATCCGCCAGCCATGTCGCCGTACAAGGTCGCATAGCCGACCGCCATTTCGCTTTTGTTGCCGGTCGTTAGCACCATGCGGCCGGTCTTGTTTGAAATCGCCATCAACAGCAGGCCGCGGCAACGCGCCTGCACATTTTCTTCCGTGGTGTCCGGTGCGCGTCCAGCAAACACGTCCTTCAACGCGCCGAGCGCGGCTTCGAACATGCCTTCGATCGAGATGACGTCGTACCGCACGCCGAGCGTCTTCGCTTCGAGTGCGGCATCATCCAGGCTCATTTGCGAGGTGTAGCGCGACGGCATCATCACTGCGTGCACTCTATCTGCACCCAGTGCATCGACCGCAATCGCGAGCGTCAGAGCCGAATCGATGCCGCCCGACAAACCCAACACGATTCCTGGAAATCCATGCTTCGTGACGTAATCGCGCACACCCAGAACCAGGGCGTTATAGACGCTGCCTTCTTCTGATAGCGGCGTTTCGATCGCGCCCGGCCGAGGCACGGCTTTGTCGCCGACCAAATCCACTTCAGCAACGAACACGTCTTCTTCGAAGGGAGGACACCGCCGGATCACGTTGCCACTCGCGTCCATTACGAACGAGCCGCCATCGAAGACCAGTTCGTCTTGCCCGCCAAGTAAGTTCAAATACACGACGGGTAGCCCGCAATCGCGAACTCGATCGCGCACGACGCTTTCACGACGTTCTTGGTAGCCCACCGAGAAGGGCGAGCCATTGATGATGAGCAACAGCTGCGCACCTGCCGCTGCCGCATTACGCGCGGGATCCGGCTCCCAGATGTCTTCGCAAATTAGCAAGCCGACGCGGATGCCGTTGATCTCGACGACTTTGCTTTCGCTGCCGTGCTCAAAGTAGCGCTTCTCGTCGAACACTTTGTAGTTCGGCAACTCTTGCTTGCGATAGTTGGCGAGCAAGTTTCCATTCCGAATCAGTGCCGCTGCGTTGTAGATGCCTTCCGCCGCGTATTCGGGATAGCCAACCATTACGGCGATGTCGCGCGTCTCGGTGCGTACGCGTTCGAGCGCGGCAATTACCTGTCTTCGTAAGCCGTTATGGAAAAGCAGATCTTCTGGCGGATAGCCGCACAGACTCAGTTCGGGGAACAACACCAGATCAGCCTTGAGGCGATCTCGTGCGTCGGCGGCGGTTTCGATGACGCGTTGAGTGTTGCCCGCGACATCGCCAACGAACATGTTCAACTGGGCGAGCGCAATGCGCAGAGTCGGAGGCGACATGATCAGCTAGTCCTTGGTGTAATCAACGCTGCAGCGCCGCTGGCGCGCTCAAATGACTTCGAGGCGCAAACGGATGTGCGTCAATTCCAAAACTTCCACCAATGTTTCTTTTCGGGTTGCTGATCCGTCGATTCGGCAACGGAATAGTTCTCGCGGATCACGGCTTCAGAATCTGCAGCGAGCCCTGGCATTCCCATCTTGCGGTACGAGTCGGCCATGATTTCGAGCGCGCGCTTGATCTGCGGAGCGCCGTCATAGTTTTCGATGGCGTACTTCGCACGATTGATGGCGCCGACGTACGCGCCTCGCGAGAAGTAGTAATCGGCAACGTAGACTTCGTAAGCGGCCAAGCGATTGCGCAGGAAGATCATGCGTTGCCGCGCGTCCGCGGCGTACACACTTTCCGGATACTTCTGCACCAGCGTTTGGAAGGATTGGAACGAAGCACGCGCGTCTGACGGCGGGCGCTGGTTGAGATCCGCATGAAACCAACGCTCGAGGAAGTTCGGGCTGCGCTCGAATTGGGTGAGTCCTTTGATGTAGTACGCGTAATCGACGCGCGGGTGTGTCGGGTTTTCGCGGATGAACTGATCCGCCTGGTCGATCGCGGACTCCGGCTCCTTATTCTTGTAGTACGCGTACATCAAATCGAGCTGTCCTTGACGCGCCGGATTGCTGAACGGAAAGCGTGCTTCGAGCTGCTCGTAGTACTTCGTGGCCGTCGCGTAGTCGCCGTGATCCGAGGCGCGTTTGGCCATGTCGTAGATCTTGTCGGCGTCGCCGGCGAGTTCTTTGCTGCGGTTATGAGCGCAGCCGCCCAAGCCGAGCAGCACGGCCGCCGTGGTCAAAAGGATGATGCGCATGCGAAAATCTGTGCCGGTTCAGGAAGGGTACGCGGGCCGGGAGTATAGCCCAGCCCCATGCGATCGCGGTTTTCTGTTCCGCCGAAAAGATCTCTCTTTCAGACCCGCTTTCTGACTCAAGTTCCCATGCCTGAAACCATCCAACACGCGCTCACCATTCCCTTCGAATCAGCCGGGCAGCGGCTGGACCAAGTCCTTGCCGAGTTGCTCACGGATTACTCCAGAACGCGCATTAAGGACTGGATTGAAGCGGGTCAAGTACTTGTGGATGGCAACAAGCTGCGTCCGAAAGACAAAGTGCTGGGCGGCGAGCACGTGGTGGTCAACGCCGAACTCCCGCAAGACGATTCCGTTCTCCCCGAAGCCATCGCCTTAAACATTGTTCATCAAGATCGGGACGTTCTCGTCATCAACAAACCAGCCGGTCTCGTGGTGCATCCGGGCGCTGGTAATCCAGCCGGAACCTTGCAGAACGCGCTCCTGCATTTCGATGCGAATCTGGCGCAGATTCCTCGCAGCGGGATCGTGCATCGATTGGATAAAGATACGAGTGGGCTCATGGTCGTGGCTCGCACGATCGAAGCGCACTCGAATCTGGTGCGAGCCATCGAAGCTCGCGAGGTCGAGCGCGAATACGAGGCGGTGTGCGTCGGCGTCATGACGGGCGGTGGGACGGTGGATGCGCCGATTTCGCGGCATCCTGTGGATCGCACCCGCATGGCGATTCGCGAGAACGGACGTGATGCAGTCACGCACTATCGAGTCGTGCAGCGATTTCGTGGGCATACGCATGTGCGGCTCAAACTGGAAACCGGGCGCACGCATCAGATTCGCGTTCACATGGCGCACATCCACTATCCGCTCGTCGGCGATCGCGTCTATGGCGGCCGGTTGCTGCTGCCGAAGGGCGCGACGCCCGAGCTGATTGAATCGCTACGCGGCTTTCGCCGCCAAGCGCTGCACGCGATTGCTTTGTCGTTCGCGCATCCGCGTACCGGTAAACCGATTTCCTGCGAGGCGCCGTTGCCCGAGGACATGCAGGCACTCTTAGCTGTACTCGTCCAAGACGCCGCGGCACATGCGCCGCAAAAGTTACGCTGATGACGGCCCCGGTTTGGATCGATGCGCAATGGCCGTGCCCGCCGAACGTTCGCGCCATCGCGACGACGCGGATCGGCGGGGTGAGTGGCGGAGCGTATGAGAGTCTCAATCTGGCCGTGCACGTCGGCGACGATCCACGCTCGGTACGGCGCAATCGCGAGATCCTTCGTACAACGGCGCAGTTCCCTCGAGAACCCGCTTGGCTGAATCAAATCCATGGAACGCAGGTGGTTGAGGCGCAGGAATTCGCGGAGCCGCCTGCAGCCGATGCATCCGTTGCAATTCACTGTTCGAACGTCTGCGTGGTAATGACTGCTGACTGTTTGCCGGTTCTGTTTTGCGACCGCAACGGGACCCGCGTTGCCGCAGCTCACGCAGGCTGGCGTGGACTTGTAGGTGGCGTACTGCAAGCAACGATTCGCGCTTTGAACTGCGATCCCGCCGAACTCATCGCATGGCTCGGGCCCGCCATCGAACAGGATGCATTCGAAGTCGGTACCGAAGTGCGAGAGCAGTTCGTGGCTGTCGATGCCGAGCACGCGGCGAGTTTCGTCCAGAACGCACGAGGGCGTTGGCAGGCAGATCTTTATGGACTTGCGCGTCGCACGCTCGAGCGAGCTGGCGTGCCATCGGTTTTCGGGGGCGGCTTCCGCTGCTTTGCGGATCGCGAGCGCTTTTTCTCCTATCGCCGCGATCAGTGCACTGGACGCATGGCGAGCTTGGTTTGGTTGCAGGGCGAGCGTGACTAACTTGCGTGCTACGCTCAGCTTCGACAATTCCTTCTAAGAAACACCGCGCACATGCCTCTGCTGGTTTGGATCGTTCTGTTCACCGCCCTCGGCGGTGCTGCGAGTGCACTCGCGGCATCAGTCTTCTTGCTGTCTTCCGAGCAGGCTCGTGCCCGAGTGTTGCCGCACCTCGTCAGTTTTGCGACGGGTGCGCTGCTCGCAGCCGCGCTTTTGGGATTGCTTCCGCATGCAATCGAGAGTGCAGGCGTAGCGAACGCCCACACCGTTGGGTTAACGATCCTGGCCGGCCTGCTGTTGTTCTTCGTGCTGGAAAAATTGGTGCTGTGGCGCCATTGCCATCAGGATGTTTGCGAAGGTCACGTGCCGCACGACAAGCATCGTGATGCCGCATCGGCCTCTCTGATCCTGATTGGCGATGGATTTCATAACGTCCTCGACGGTGTGCTGATCGCCGCCGCCTTCATGACCGACGTGCACTTGGGTGTCGTCACTGCCCTTGCCGTCATCGCGCACGAGATTCCGCAGGAAGTCGGCGATCTCGCCATTCTCTTGCACGGAGGCATGACGCGCACCAAGGCGTTGACCTTGAATTTGGTCACGAGCCTTACCTCGGTACTCGGAGGCATCGCTGCCTATTTCGGGTTGGCTCAGACCCGGTTCGTCTTGCCTTACGCGATCGCGCTAGCGGCTTCGAGCTTCTTATACATCGCCGTCGCCGACCTGATTCCGGGCCTGCACCGCCGCGTCGATCCGAATTCCGGCGCGAAGCAGTTCGTGTTCATCGTCCTAGGCGCCGCGGTCATTTATTTCACCCATAGCGCGGCGCACTGACTGCGGGTGATGCGGTGATGAAGTGAAGGAGTGAAGCACGCGGACGGTCGCTGGGATCCAAGAAGTCGACGAGATGGTCAGGACGGCCCCAATTCTCAAGGTAATGATGAGCTACACCGTTCACGCCATCACCTCATCACCCCCTATCACTTGGTCAATATTCGACGTTGAATTCCCCCCGATTTGCCTTACATCTGTGAGCAGTTAACCAACAAGGCTTTGGGCACCCCTATGCGAATGGACAAACTGACAAGTAAGTTTCAGATGGCGCTTGCCGATGCCCAGTCTTTGGCAGTCGGGCGCGATCACCAGTACATCGAGCCGATACACGTGTTGACGTCCTTGCTGGACCAGCAAGGCGGCTCGGTCCGGCACTTGCTGGATAAGGCCGGGACGAACGTGAATTTACTTCGTTCCCAGCTCGGCGAGGCAATGGATCGACTCCCCAAGGTGGAAGGAGCTGCCGGCGATATTCACATCTCGAACGACCTCAATCGCATTCTCAACGTCACCGATAAGATCGCGCAGAAGCGCGGTGACCAATACATTTCCAGCGAGCTGTTCGTGCTGGCGGCGCTCGAAGATAAGGGGCAGGTCGCGCAAATTTTGCGCAATGCAGGCGCGGTGAAAGGCGCGATCGAGAAGGCCATCGATGATTTGCGCGGTGGCGAGAAGGTCAACGATCCGAACGCCGAAGAGAGCCGCCAGGCGCTCGAGAAATACACCATCGATCTGACGGAGCGGGCCGAGCAGGGCAAGCTCGATCCGGTCATCGGACGGGACGACGAAATTCGTCGCACCGTGCAAGTTCTGCAGCGTCGCACCAAGAATAATCCCGTACTCATCGGCGAACCTGGCGTCGGTAAGACCGCCATCGTCGAAGGTCTTGCTCAGCGCATCGTGAACGGCGAGGTCCCGGAAGGATTGCGTAACAAACGGATCCTCGCTCTCGATATGGGCGCGCTGATTGCCGGAGCCAAATTCCGCGGCGAATTCGAAGAGCGCCTCAAAGCTGTCTTGAACGATCTCGCCAAACAAGAAGGTCAGATCATTCTGTTCATCGACGAGTTGCACACCATGGTCGGCGCCGGCAAGGCCGAAGGTGCGATGGATGCAGGCAACATGTTGAAGCCAGCGCTTGCACGCGGCGAGCTTCATTGCGTCGGCGCCACGACCCTTGATGAATATCGCAAGTACATCGAGAAAGATGCTGCGTTGGAACGTCGATTCCAGAAAGTTCTCGTGAATGAGCCTTCGGTGGAGGACACCATCGCGATCCTGCGTGGGTTGAAAGAGCGCTACGAAGTTCACCACGGCGTCGAGATCACCGATCCTGCAATCGTCGCAGCGGCCACGCTTTCGCATCGCTACATCAGCGATCGTCAGCTTCCGGACAAAGCGATCGATTTGATCGACGAAGCTGCGTCTCGCATCCGCATGGAAATCGATTCCAAGCCGGAGGAGATGGATCGGCTCGAACGTCGCATCATTCAACTGAAGATCGAACGCGAGGCATTGAAGAAGGAATCCGATGAGGCCTCGCGCAAGCGGCTTGCCACATTGGAAGAGCAGTTGAAATCGCTCGAGCGCGAGTGCGCCGATCTCGAAGAGATTTGGAAGGCGGAAAAGGCTTCTCTGCAAAGCTCAGCGCACATCAAGGAAGAGCTCGAGCGCGCACGTCTGGAATTGGAGACCGCGCGTCGCGCACAAGATCTCGCACGCATGTCTGAGCTGTCGTACGGAAAAATCCCTGAACTCGAGCGCCGCTTGAGCGAAGCCACCGCGGCCGAGCAGCAAGAAACCAAGCTGCTGCGCAATAAGGTAACGGACGAGGAAGTTGCGGAAGTGGTCTCCAAGTGGACCGGCATTCCGATCTCGAAAATGCTCGAGGGCGAAAAGGACAAGCTGCTGCGCATGGAAGAGGCACTCGGCAAGCGCGTCGTCGGCCAGGCCGAAGCAGTGCGGGCGGTGTCCGATGCGATTCGCCGCTCGCGAGCGGGTCTATCAGATCCCAACCGGCCGAATGGTTCTTTCTTGTTCCTTGGGCCCACGGGCGTGGGCAAGACCGAGCTGTGCAAAGCGCTTGCGGAATTCCTGTTCGATACCGAAGAAGCGATGGTTCGTATCGACATGTCGGAGTTCATGGAGAAGCACTCCGTGGCTCGATTGATCGGCGCACCCCCGGGATATGTTGGGTACGAGGAAGGCGGCTATCTGACGGAAGCCGTGCGACGTCGCCCTTATTCCGTGCTCCTGCTCGATGAGGTCGAAAAGGCGCATCCCGATGTGTTCAACGTGTTGCTGCAAGTGCTCGATGATGGCCGGCTCACCGATGGTCAGGGTCGCACGGTCGACTTCCGCAACACCGTGATCATCATGACCTCCAATCTAGGTTCGCATGTGATCCAAGAACTCTCCGGTGAAGGGAATTACGAGAAGATGAAGAACGCGGTGCTCGAGATCGTGCAACAGCATTTCCGGCCCGAGTTCATCAATCGCGTGGACGACATTGTGGTCTTCCATCCGCTCGCCAAGGAGCAGCTGCGTTCGATTGTCGACATCCAACTCGGCTATTTGCGCAAGCGCCTCGCCGATCGGGACATGGAACTCGCACTCGACGAGTCCGCAAAGGATTTGCTGGCGGAAGCTGGATTCGATCCGGTCTACGGAGCGCGTCCGCTGAAGCGGGCAATTCAGCAGCAGGTCGAAAACCCGCTGGCACAGCGGATACTGAAGGGTGAATTCCAGCCGGGCTCGAAGATCAAGGTGTCCGCGCAGCGTGGCGAGCTGCAGTTTGCGAAGGCGGCGTGAACCAAGAAGGCTGTAGACTGTAGGCCGTAGGCCGTAGGTAAGATAAAGAGAAACCTAAATTAAGTGGCGTCACTGCGATTCATTGGGTGGCGCCCCGTCTGACCCACAGCCTAGAGCCTACAGCCTAAAGTCTAAAGAGAGCCGTCCATGCCTTTCTACGAGTACGAATGCACGAACTGCAAGTTCTATGTCGAGGCGTTGCAGAAGATTTCGGATCCGCCGTTAACGCAGTGCCCAAGCTGCAAGAAGAAGACGCTCAAGAAGCTGGTGTCCGCCCCTAACTTTCGATTAAAGGGCGGCGGTTGGTACGAGACCGACTTCAAGTCCGATCAGGAAGCCAAGCGCAACTTGGCGAAGGATGACGCTCCGGCCGAGGCCAAGACCGACGCGAAGGAGTCGAAGAGCGAGCCCAAGGAGGGCAAATCAGAAGCCAAGAAGCCCGTTCCGGCCAAGACTGCGAACGCGAAAGCTGCGGCCAAAAAGCCCGCTGCAAAGAGCTCAAAGCCGGCAAAGAAGCCGGCCAAATCTAAGCCTGCCGCCAAGAAGAAGTAACCTCGGTTACGCGCCTTCGTAGCTTGCCGCTATGGAGGCGCTTCCGTAACATCGCGCGCCTGCGGAAGGAAGGCTGTAGGCCGTAGGCTGTAGGCTGTAGCCAGAGCGCGAATTCGCGCGATCTATTTCTTCCCGAGATTGTCTCCGGAATTCCGGACCTACAGCCTACAGCCTACAGCCTACAGCTTCCTCCATGCGCTCCCACTATTGCGGTCAAGTCAATCAATCCCTCATCGGCCAGGAAGTTACTGTGGCCGGCTGGGTCCACCGTCGTCGCGATCATGGCGGCGTCATCTTTGTGGACTTGAGAGACCGCGAAGGCTTGTTGCAGATCGTTTTCGATCCGGATGCAAGAGACGTATTTGCGACTGCAGAACGTCTGCGCAGCGAGTACTGCGTGAGGATCAAAGGTCTGGTCAGGGCTCGCCCGGCCGGCACCGCCAATGTGCACTTGGCCTCAGGCCAGGTGGAAGTGCTGGCTCGTGAAGTCGAAATCCTGAGCCGCGCCGAAACGCCGCCGTTCCATCACGACGAAGTCACGAACGAAGAGCTGCGGCTCAAGTACCGCTACCTGGATTTGCGCCGCGACGTGATGCAAAAGCGCATTCGTCTGCGCCATCAAGTCACCAAAGCGGTTCGCGACTATCTGGATGCGAACGGCTTTATCGACATCGAAACTCCCATGCTGACGAAGGCGACGCCAGAGGGCGCGCGCGACTACCTCGTGCCCAGCCGCACGCATGCAGGGCACTTCTTCGCGCTGCCGCAATCGCCGCAGCTGTTCAAGCAGTTGCTCATGATGAGTGGTTTCGATCGCTACTATCAGATCGTCCGTTGCTTCCGCGACGAAGATCTGCGTGCTGAGCGCCAGCCGGAGTTCACTCAGATCGATATCGAAACCTCGTTCATGAGCGAGGAGCAGATCATGCAGCACATGGAGGAGATGATTCGGCACTTGTTCAAGCAGGTGCTCGGCGATGACCTGCCGAATCCGTTCCCGCGCATCACGTATGCAGATGCGATGCGTCTGTACGGATCTGACAAGCCTGATCTGCGCATTCCATTGCAACTCGTCGATGTCGCCGATCTTGTCAAGGGATGCGACTTCAAAGTGTTTGCGGGACCTGCATCGAATCCGAACGGCCGCGTTGCAGCTTTGCGCGTACCCGGTGGCGGTTCGTTGCCGCGTTCGCAAATCGACGAATACACGGCGTTCGTGGGTCGCTACGGCGCGAAGGGCCTCGCGTATGTGAAGGTCAACGAGATCGCGAAAGGTCGCGACGGTTTGCAGTCGCCGATTTTGAAATTCTTGAGCGATGAGGCGATCGCAGGAATTCTCTCGCGCACCGGCGCGCAAGACGGCGATCTAATTTTCTTCGGCGCAGATACGGCGAAGGTCGTGAACGACTCGCTCGGCGCGCTGCGGTTGAAGGTCGGTCACGACACGAAGCTCACGCAAACCGGTTGGCGTCCATTGTGGGTCGTGGACTTCCCGATGTTCGAGTGGGATCCGGATTCGAAGCGCTGGGCCGCGTTGCATCACCCGTTCACATCCCCTCGTGACGAAGATCCGGCCGCGTTGCGCGCCGATCCGGCGAATGCGATCTCGAAGGGCTACGACATGGTGTTGAACGGCTCTGAGATCGGCGGCGGCTCAGTGCGTATTCATCGTCAGGAAATGCAGTCGACCGTGTTCGACTTGCTCGGCATCACGCCCGAAGAAGCACAGATCAAATTCGGCTTCTTGCTCGAAGCGCTCAAGTTCGGCACACCTCCCCATGGCGGCATTGCATTCGGTCTCGACCGCATCGTCATGTTCATGGCAGGCACTGACAGCATTCGCGACGTGATTGCGTTCCCCAAGACGCAGACAGCTGCGGATCTCATGACGAACGCACCGACGCCAGTGAGCGAGGATCAGCTCAAAGAGCTTCACATTCGGGTGAAGTTGCCGGTGAAGGTGGAAGCATAAGACGGTAGCCCTTCGGGTAAGCGAGCCGCTGGCAGGCAAGCCGGTCGCGCGAACTGTGCTCACCGGCAAGGAAGCCTAACGGCAGGCCAGAATGTTCGACCTTTCGACGTACTCAGGACCGGCTGGCTAACTACGAGCGAAGCTTTCCTCAGGGCGAACGGAGACTTAGAGTTCGCCGCTCGGGTATGGGTCACGCTTAGACGCAGAAGGCGCACAAAGCTCAACAGGAGCGCAGAAGTAGATCGTTCAGTTCTGCTTTGTGTTCTCTGTGTCTATTTTGTGATCTTTGTGTTCGTCTGGTCCTCTTAAGTCAGTCCTAGCTTCTTCAGTACTTCCTTCGGCGGTCCATCAAAGTGGGTGAGCGGTACATTGCCGACGTAGCCGATGTCTTTCATGCCCACGGGCGTCGTGTAGAAGCCGCCCACGGTGAGTTCGCGATAACGCGTGAAGAATGCTGCCGGTGATTTCAATTCCGCTTTCGGATTCGTAGACGCCAACTCATCGCAGATCGACGTGAGCTGCGTGTGGTTCAACTCGGCGAAGGGTTTGCCGAACCGGCGCTGGGCTTCTTGATCCAGCCACGCAAATCCATCGAGAACGATGTTTCGATCCGCAGCGAAGTTCGGATACGGCGCGCTGATCCATTCATCGATGAAGTCGACCACACCGACCTTCGATGCGGCGGGCGACACGTCGTCAGCAGGGATGATCACATCGCTCAATACCTGCGCTGTCTTGCGTTGTGGAGCAGAGAGTGTGAGCGGCCAAACATCGCCAGCATGATACGGATCAACCAGCTTTGGATCTTTTCCATAGCCGTGTGCGGCGGTCGCATTGTCCGCAAACGCAACGTTTGTGAACGTCGGTAGGTGCGCTGCCGACGCGGCAGCCATCACCCACTTGATAGCGGTGCGACGATCGAGCGTGATGAGTTGAGAGTTGTCGGTTGGCTGTTGAGGGTCAGCAGGCAGCACGTCGCTGCCATTTGAAGGCTTACTGGTGTTACTCATGGTCGTGCTCAGTGAAACGGCCAATCAATGGGTTCGGAGTTGACCGTTGGCCGTTGACGGTCAGAGGCAGGAAGTCGCTGCCGCTTGAAGACGTACGGGTGCTACGCATGATTACTCCCAACTCCCAACTCCCAACCGTCAACCCTCAACCGGCTCAGATTTCCCTTCGCTTCATCGCGCCAATCATGTAATCCGATGCGCGCCATGCCTGCGCCATGATGGTCAGCGTCGGGTTTTTGTCCGCATTCGACGGAAACGGTGCGCCGTCCGTAATGAACAAATTTTTCACGTCCCACGTTTGTCCCCATTGATTGGTCACGGATGACTTCGGATCTGCTCCCATGATCGCGCCGCCGACTTCGTGAATGATGTAGCCGCCAGGCGCGATGGCTTTGCTGCCGTCCTCTTGGATCTTGGTGAGTACACGCCCGCCCATCGCCTCGATGATTTGCGCGAAT
>DASTSB010000012.1:0-3344 GCA_035760885.1 Steroidobacteraceae bacterium
ATTGATTCTTAGCTGCGGTCCTGCATCGATGAGCGAGAAGCCGGAAGCCGACGACTTCGAAGACGAAGAAGATGGTGCCGCCGTCGAATCTGAAGATATCGACGTCGACAACCTCATGAGCGACCTGGACAAGCGCAAGAAGAGCGCTGCCAAGGTTGGCGAACCTGCCTGGAGGCGTCTCGAGCGCATCCGCGAAGAACGAGAAACTGCCCAGCAGCTTTCGGACTTCGATGACTACGATCTCGACGAACCTGGAAGCAAACGCGCGAAGCGTTGATCGCTTCCCTTACTCTGTAAGTGCTTCTACGACGCAAGCTGCCGTTCTTGCAGGCGCGTCCGTGTTCGGTACACTGACTGGATGGATTTACAGAGCAAGCTCGCCATTCTCGCGGACGCGGCAAAGTACGACGCCTCGTGCGCATCGAGCGGCTCTACTCGGAAAGATTCCGCTGGCGGACGCGGCATGGGATCCACTGGCGGAATGGGGATCTGCCACAGCTACGCGCCGGACGGCCGCTGCATCTCGTTACTCAAGATTCTGCTGACGAATTTCTGCATCTACGATTGTTTGTATTGCGTCAATCGCATCTCGAGCAATGTGCAACGAGCGCGGTTCACAGTCGACGAAGTCGTCAAACTCACCCTCGACTTCTATTCGCGGAACTACATCGAAGGGCTGTTCTTAAGTTCGGGAATTATCCGCGACGCCGACTACACCATGGAGCAACTGGTCGCAGTTGCGCGGACGCTCCGGGTAGAACACGACTTTCGCGGCTACATCCACCTCAAGACGATTCCCGATGCAAGCGATGAACTGAGCGCGGAAGCAGCGCGATACGCCGATCGCGTAAGTGTGAATGTCGAGCTACCGACGGAAGCTGGTCTCAACAAGCTCGCCCCTGAGAAAGATTCACAGAGCATCAAGCGCTCCATGGCACATTTGCGCGAGCACATCGATGCCGGGAAAGACGAGGCTAAGCGCTCGGCGAAAGCACCCAAAATTGCGCCGGCGGGCCAGAGCACGCAGATGATCATCGGCGCAGACGACGCCACGGACGCCGCAATTATCGAAAAGAGCGTCACGCTCTACAGTTCCTATCGATTGCGTCGCGTGTACTACTCGGCGTTCAGCCCGATTGCGGACGCCTCAACGCTGCTTCCAGTGCGCCCTGCGCCGCTGATTCGCGAACATCGGCTCTATCAGACCGATTGGCTGCTGCGCTTCTACGGCTTTCGCCACCAGGAACTCTTCGAGCGTACCGATGGGATGCTCGATTTGGACGTGGATCCGAAGCTTGCGTGGGCGTTGAAACATCGTGAGCAGTTTCCGATCGACATCAATCGAGCACCGCGAGAACGATTGCTGCGAGTACCTGGTCTCGGTCAGAAAGCCGTCGAGCGCCTCATTGCGGCTCGTAAATTGCGAACGATTCGAGTCGAGGACCTGCGCAAACTTCACGTTCCGGTCAAGCGCGTGTTGCCTTTCGTGAAGATCTTGGGACAAACGAACTCGCGAGTGCTGGACAGCGAGTCGCTGCAACGGATGATTCAGCCTGAACCCCAGCAGCTTGGATTGTGGGGCTGATGTGCGTTCGGCTGGCTTGGCCGCGAATGCATCTTTCGAGGACTGGCGCAACGCGGCCAGGCGACTGCTCGAGGATGGCATCGAACCGCATGACGTCGATTGGTCCGCGTCAGGATCCCTATTCGGTGTGAGCGATGCGCCGCGAGAGTCAGCAGCTTCGTCGATCCGCGTGTCGCGCGAGTTTCTGCGGCTCGCGATACTGGCGAGCTTGCACCGCGATTCCACACGTTTCGCTGTGCTGTATCGATTGCTTTGGCGAACGCAACGCGAACGGCATCTGTTGGAGGACACGATCGACGAGGACGTCGAACGGGTGACGCGAATGGCCCAGGCAGTGCGCCGTGATATCCACAAGATGAAAGCGTTCGTGCGCTTCCGCCAAATCGTGACGGATGGCATCCGCTGGTCCGTTGCGTGGTTCGAACCCGAGCACCACATCGTAGAGATCGCCGCTCCCTTTTTTACCAAGCGATTCGCCAACATGCACTGGGCCACTCTCACGCCCGAACGCAGTGCGTACTGGGACGGCACCGAACTGCGATTCGGTCCTGGCGCCACTCGCAGCGCTGCGCCGACGGACGACGCGTCCGAAGATCTCTGGCGCACGTACTACGCCAGCATCTTCAATCCGGCACGTCTGAAAGTGCAGATGATGCGCAGTCAAATGCCCAAGAAATATTGGCGGAACTTGCCTGAGAGTGAACTCATTCCTGGGCTAATCGCGCAATCGCAGGAGCGAACGCTCTCTATGTTGAATCGCCAGCCCACGCATGCCCCGACCCGAGCCCTGCGGCGCGTCGTGTCCGAAAAGCCCAGAAGCGCGGACGAACCAGGTCTCAACACACTAGAGGCCGTACGCGCTCGGGCAATGCAGTGCCGCGATTGCCCGCTGTGGAAGAACGCAACCCAAACGGTCTTCGGTGAAGGCCGCACGCGAGCGCAAATCGTGTTTGTCGGAGAGCAGCCTGGGGATCAGGAAGATCTCACCGGCAAGCCCTTCGTCGGTCCGGCCGGCAAGTTGTTGGATCGCGCACTCATTGATGCAGGCATCGATCGCACGGCGACTTACGTGACGAATGCGGTCAAACACTTCAAATTCGAGCCACGCGGTAAACGGCGGATTCACAAGAAACCGAATGAAATGGAAATCGCCGCTTGTCATCAGTGGCTCGAGCGCGAACTGCAGATGATCAAACCCGAAGTGATCGTCGCCTTGGGCGCGACTGCGGCACGCGCGGTATTCAATCGTGCAATGGCAATCGAAAAAAATCGCGGCCACATCGTCCGCGATGAGCGAAGCGCGGCGGCCGACACTGATTTGCTGGTCACGGTGCATCCGTCCTATCTGCTGCGCGTGCCGGATACGGATCGCGAGTTGGCATATCTACGTTTCGTTCAAGACCTCAAGCTGCTACGCAAGTACGCCAAAGCGTGATCATGCAGATGGGCATCTGAGGATCACGTCTACCCCGATGGTAAGAAGTGTGAACGCGTTCTCTTGGAGCACGGAATGCGGCTCTCTTCGCGCTCGGACAACGGTTAAGATGCCGCCCGAGCAGGGGGGATGATCATTTCAACCGGGGGCCATTCACACATGCATCGAACACATTTGACCGCCATCGGCGCGGCGCTAGTACTTTGCGGCATTGGCGGTTGCCAAAAGCAATCCGCCACAGAGTCGGCAGCACCTGCTGCAGAAAACAAACCTGCAGCAACGACGGCAGCCGATCCCGCAAAATTCATTTCGCAACCGCTGGTG
>DASTSB010000013.1:0-5754 GCA_035760885.1 Steroidobacteraceae bacterium
TCCCATTAAGTAGAGTGATGCCCGACATATCGGGGATTGCGCTTATGTTCCGTTGCAATTCGCCGATACGCAGTCATGAGTCGGGCGGCGGGGCGATCCGATGGACCGGTTGAACGAAGCACCGGTCGGCACATCACACAAACGCCACACAGCGATGCGCCGAAGGCGAACGCCGAGCCCTCGAGGTCGACGCACATACGGGATCGCATCGCGGGATGTCCAACAACAACACCGAATCACGGCGCGCAACGCACAGCGGCATCCTCGGCCGAGTCATCGTTTTCGCGATGGCGGTCGGGATTCTTGCGCTTGCTGTGTGGGTGTTGAGCGGCGGCGCGGAATGGTTTGAAGCGCAGCGCACTGCGATCGGAGACTTGCGTCGCGCGCAACTTGGGGACCGCGTGCGTATGGCCGCCACCATCACGCTCGTCGATTCGCAACAGCAAGTGATGTTCGTGCAAGACCCATCCGGCGGATTGCGTTTGCCGCTAGGGGCGACCCGTATGGTGCCGAAGCCCGGCGATCGAGTGGATTTGGATGCCGTGGTCGCGCGTCCGGTCGACATGCGACTTGGGTTGAGCAGCATCGAATTGCGCGACGTGAAGATCGACAGCTTGCAACGCGGGTTGCTGCCGAGCCCTGAGCCGATGCAGCTCGCTGATCTCATCGCCACCAACGACGCTCGCAATGGGCGTCGCGTAGAGACTCAAGGGGTCGTGCGCGACGCGATTCGCAAAGGCGATCGGCTGATTCTGGAACTCGCCGAGAACAGTGAGCAGGTTGCAGTTACGATTCTCCATGCCGACACGCTCGACCCCAAACAGATCATCGACGCCCGCGTAAAAGTCCTCGGTACCGTCGAGACGATTACGCAGACGGGTGCGGAAATTGTTCACCCGGTGCTGTGGCTCAGCTCGCCTGCAGATCTGAGCGTGATCGCTCTCGCGCCGGCGCAAATTCCGCGTGCCTCTTCGCTACTCGCGATGATTACGGAGCCACGCTGGTTAGCAGCCGGCCACCGCGCTCGCTTACGGGCGCAAGTGGTCAGTGTCGAAGCAGATGATCGAGTCGTTTTGAACAGCGATGGCCTATGGTTCCCCGCCGTCGTGCGCGGAGCAAGACAATATCGAGCGGGCGATGCCGTCGAGGTGGAAGGCTGGCCCACCCGCGTGCGATTCACGGTCACCTTTCAAAGAGCGAACTTGCAGCGCATCGATCCCACTGCAATCTCGGGGAGTGCGCGGACGAGTCTGCCAGTGCTGACCAGCCTAGAGCAGATCCGCAAGCTGACCAACAGCGAAGCGCAGCGCGCTTATCCGGTCGACTTCGAAGCCGTGCTGACGTCCGTGCATTATCAGCGGGACTGCTTCTTCGTGCAGGTCGGCAATCAAGGCATCTACATCGACTCTTCACATCTGCCGATGAGCACGTTACGCACCGGAGATCGCATTCGCTTGCGTGGCGCGACTTGGGCAGGTGGCTTCGCGCCCGTGATCATTCATCCGCATGTAGAGGTGTTGGGGCCGGGCGAGTTGCCCGAAGCTTCGCCTGTCGATCCGGAGTCGGCACCGAGCGGTGTGTTCGATTCGCGTTGGGTCCAGATCGAAGGACTGGTGCGGCCGATCACGCACTCGGCGAGCGGTTACACGTTCACTCTCGTCACGCAGTTGGGTCCCGTTTCTGCATTGCTGGTTTCTCCCGGCGCGCTAGGTGAGATGGAGAATCTCGTCGATGCACGTGTGCGTGCGACCGGTGTGTTCGCGACATCCTTCACCAAGGATCGCGTGCTCACAGGCTATCGCATGTTCATTGATTCGCCCGCCTCCTTGCGGGTGATCGTGCCTGCGGTGCACGAGCCGAAATCGGCCGCACCGAAAAAGATCAAAGATCTGCTGCGCTTCTCGCCCGATGCGCCGAATACGCGTAGAGCACGCATTCAAGGCATGGTCGTTTTCACGTCCTCCTCGCGTGTGTACGTGGAGGATGAGACCGGCAGCGTCGAAATCGTTGTGCAAAAGTCGAACGTGCAGCCCGGAGATGTCATCGAGGCGATCGGGTACCCGATGCCGACGGATCACGGTCCGGTGATGACGGATACCGTCGTGCATCCGATCAAGTCGTCGCTGACCATTGAGCCGCAGAAAGTGACGGCCGAGGAGATCCTCAAAGGCAACTTCGACAATCGGCTCGTGGAAGTGCAGGCGCGCTTGGTCAGTCAAGCACGCGGTGAGAGTCAGCAAACGTTCGTGTTGAATTCCGGATTCACGAGTTTCAATGCGCAACTCGAGGGCAGCGTGTTGCCGCGTAGCGTGCCCGAAGGAAGCATCGTGCGATTGACCGGCGTGAGCGCCGTGCAGCGACAGCGGCCGTTCTATCGCGACTACAACTCGGTTCCGATTTCGTTCCGCATTCTGCTGCGTTCTGCCGACGATCTGCATGTGCTGAGCGCAACGCCGTGGTGGAACCTGCGACGTGCGTGGCCTTTGCTGGCGCTGCTGATCGCATCGATGCTGTTAGCGACGTTCTGGGGCGCGGTGCTCAAACGACGAGTGCGCGCGCAAACGGCGGAAATCGATGATCAACGCGCGTTCCTGAGTCAAATCATCGATATGTGTCCGAACTACATCTTCGTCAAAGATCGCGATGGACGCTTCACGTTGGTCAATCAAGCGCTCGCAGAAGCTTCCGGATGTGCGCCGGAAGAATTGATCGGGCGCACGGACGAGGCCATCGCTCCGCCCGAAGAGGCGCAGCTCTTTCATCGCACCGATCGGGAAGTCATCGAGACGCGCCAGGAAAGAGTGATCCATGGTGAGGCGCACACCGATGCCGCCGGACACACGCGCTATCTGCACACGGTGAAGCGTCCGATCACGGACGAGCGTGGCGACGTCACGCACGTGCTGGGAGTCGCGAACGACATCACTTTGCACAAGCAGGCTGAAGTGTCTATGGAACAGGCGCGGGCTGCGGCGGAAACAGCCAATCGCGCCAAGAGCGAATTCCTCGCCAGCATGTCGCATGAAATTCGCACGCCGCTGAACGGCATCATCGGCATGAGCGAGCTGTGCTTGGACACGTCGCTGCAAGCCGAACAACGCGAGTGCGTCCAAACCGTAAAAAGCTCCGCCGATGCGCTGCTCGCGGTGATCAACGACATCCTGGACTTCTCCAAGATCGAGGCCGAGAAGCTGCAACTGGATGAGCTGGACTTCGAGTTGCGCCCGCTCATCGACGACGTCGTGCATGCGCATGCCTTGCGCGCCCAACACAAGCAGTTGGAACTCAAGGTCGCCGTGGATCCTGATGTGCCTGAATTCGTGCACTGCGATGCGCAACGCTTCAAACAGATACTCAACAATCTCCTCGGCAACGCACTGAAGTTCACCGAGCACGGTCACATTCAGGTGAGTGCGCAGGTCTCCAGGCGCTTACGCGATGACTGCATTCTGGAGATTGCAGTAACCGATACCGGCATCGGCATTGCTGCGGACCGGCAGCAAGAGATATTCAACCCCTTCGTGCAAGCGGATTCCTCGAGTACTCGTCAGTACGGCGGGACTGGTTTGGGGCTCGCGATCTGTACGCGGCTCGTCAAAATGCTCGGCGGCGACCTCTGGCTCGAAAGCGAGCTTGGACGAGGCAGCACGTTTCGTTTCACTCTTCAGGCGCGGGTAGCGCAGCGTGCGCAGGCGCCCGCATCCGATTCTGTCTCACCGAATCCCGCCGCCGCTCGCATCGATCCGCTGAACGTGCTCATCGCAGAAGACAACACGGTCAATCAGCTCGTGATGTCGAGACTGCTGCAGAAGCGAGGACATCGCGTAGTGGTTGCAGAAAACGGTCGCATTGCAGTCGAGCGTGCCCACCGCGAGTCGTTCGACGTCATCTTCATGGATATAGAGATGCCCGAGATGGATGGATTCGAAGCCACAGCGATGCTGCGCGCGGTTCCGAAGCTGCGAGACGCGTGGATCGTTGCACTCACAGCGCACGGGTCGGCACAGGATCGCCGGCGCTGCTTGGATGCAGGGATGAACGACTACCTGGCCAAGCCCATCGATCCGAAAGAGTTGGACCGCGTGTTGATGAAGCTTGATGCGTGCGGCTCGGATGAACTGCGGGCTTCGGCTTGAGGCGAGCATGAGCAGCATCTCGCACAAACTCGGGCGCTGGCGACACGGTTACACCGTGGCCATGCTGTGTCTGCTGGGTGTGATTTGCGCACTGGCTGCGTGGCTGGTCTTCAATGCACCGAGCGATCCGCTCGCCGAGCGAGCGTTCAAGATCAACGATCTGCGCAGCGCGAAGGCGGGCGGCACTGTCGATTTCGCAGGCATCGTGACCTTCAGCGATCCGGCTTCCCGTGTGTTTTATGTGCAGGACGAGACCGCGGGGTTGCGTTTGTCGCTCGACGGAACCGACCTACTGCCGCTCGCGTCGGAGCGCATTCGTGTCCATGCCCGCATCGCTCATGAATATCAAAGTCAGGTTGGGCTGCGCAGCGTCGAGCTGCAGCAAGTGCAAATCTCGCGCATCGGACACGCGGAGCTTCCGGCGCCTGAAAGGGTGCGGATTGCCGAGCTGCTGGAAGGAAATTCGTTGCGCGAAGCGCGTCGCATCGAAACCGAAGGAATCGTGCGCGACATTCGCCGCAATGGTGCGGAGCTGGTTTTGGAGCTAGGCGATGGTGGTCAGCGCGCGACCGTTCACATCTACAACGCATCGGCCATCCAATCGGAGGCCCTGATCGACACTCGCGTACGTGTGCGAGGCGCTTTGCAACTCGAATTCGACAACATCGACGAGGTCTCGGTGCCGCGGTTGTGGATGCCGAATCCCGACGAACTGAGCGTGGTGAAGGTCGCGCCGAAAGAGCCCGCCTTGGTTGCCTCGGTGCGCGCATTGGTCACGGAACGGCGGTGGCTGGAAGAAGGTCACCGCGTGCGCATCCAGGGTACGGTGATTCGAGCCGAGAACCCGCGCACGGTGTTGATCGAGAATTCAGGCTTGATCGTGCCGATTCATGTCGAGCGAGCGACAGAGTTCTTGCCGCAGCAGACCATTGAGGCGATCGGTTGGCCGACGATGCGACGCTTCAATATTGCGATCGAGCACGCGCAGGCGCGAACGATCGAAGCGAGCGAACTGGTCCCCGCGCCAGCAACGCAAGGCCTGCCGGTGATGACGACCATCCGCGCAATTCGCAAGCTATCTGCACAAGAGGCGGGCCGCGCGTATCCGGTCCACGTGACTGCGGTCATCAGCGCTGTGCACTATCGACGCGAGTTCTTCTTCGTGCAGAGTGAAGATCAAGGCATCTTCGTCGATGCGACAGGTCAGTCCATCGCGGCGCTGCGGCCAGGGTTGCAGATCATGATCGACGGGCTCACTGCCCCAGGAGGATTTGCGCCTGTGATCACCCATCCGCGTGTGCAGATCTTAGGCACTGCGGAACTGCCGACGCCGCAAACGGTGGAGCCCGAGGCTGCGCCGACTGGAACGTACGATTCGGAGTGGGTGCAGATCGAGGGGCTCGTCAGACCGATCGTCGCGACGTCCGGGTTCTACGAATTCAATTTGATCAGCCCGATCGGCTCGGTCGGTGCCATCCTCATCAACGGTGCGTCGCAGCCGACGTTGGATGCGCTCGTGGATGCGAAGGTACGCGTTCGTGGCGTGCTCGGCAGTTCGTTTACGAACGACGGCGTGTTGACCGGCTATCGCATGTTCATCGATTCGCCCGCGCAGATC
>DASTSB010000014.1:0-5374 GCA_035760885.1 Steroidobacteraceae bacterium
GATCAAGTACGAAGGACCGCAGAGCAAGAATCCGCTCGCGTTCCGCTACTACGATAAGAACCGAGTCGTACTCGGCAAGCGCATGGAAGAGCATCTGCGTCCTGCCGTGTGCTACTGGCATTCCTTTGCTTGGAATGGCCATGACATTTTCGGCGCCGGCACGTTCGATCGTCCTTGGAATCAAGGCGCGATGAATCAGGAAGCCGCCTGGGCGAAGATGGACGCCGCATTCGATTTCTTCACTCGCCTCGGTACGCCGTTCTACTGCTTCCATGATGTCGACGCGATGCCAACCGCGAACAACATCAAAGAGCACGTGAACTATCTCGCCGCGACGATCGATCGCCTCGAGAAGAAGCAGAACGAAACCGGCGTGAAGCTCTTGTGGGGCACCGCCAACTTGTTCTCGCATCCGCGCTACATGGGCGGCGCTTCGACGAATCCGGATCCGGATGTTTGGGCATTCGCTGCCACGCAAGTGCGCCACATGATGGATGCCACCAAGCGCCTCGGCGGTGCTAACTACGTGCTGTGGGGCGGTCGTGAAGGTTATGACACGCTGCTCAACACGAACTTGAAGCGCGAGCTCGAAAACTTCGGCCGCTTCTTGCAGCTCGTCGTCGATCACAAGCACAAGATCGGCTTCAAGGGCACGATCCTGATCGAACCCAAGCCGCACGAGCCCACTAAGCATCAGTACGACTTCGACACCGCGACCGTGTATGGCTTCTTGAAGAAGAACGGTCTGGAAAACGAAGTGAAGGTGAATATCGAAGCCAACCACGCGACGCTTGCGGGTCACAGCTTCGATCACGAAATTGCGATGGCCGATGCCCTCGGCATCTTCGGCTCGATCGACATCAACCGCGGCGACCCGCAGAACGGCTGGGACACAGATCAATTCCATAACGATCCGCTGGACATGACCCTCGCGATGTATCGCATTTTGAAGGCAGGTGGCTTCAGCACCGGCGGCTTCAACTTCGATGCGAAGGTGCGTCGTCAGAGTATCGATCCGTCAGACATGTTCTATGGCCACGTCGGTGGCTTGGATCTGCTGGCTCGTTCGCTGCTGTCGGCCGCCGCCATCATCGAAGACGGCACGATCGACAAGTTCGTCGAACAGCGCTACTCCAAGTGGAGCGGAGATGCAGGCAAGAAGATCTTCGCGAAGGATGCGACGCTTGCTTCGATCTCCGATGCCGCAGTCGCTGCGAATATCGATCCGAAGCCGGCTTCTGGCCGTCAGGAACTGCTCGAGAACACGGTGGGCCGCTGCCTGCAGTAACTGCTCGATCTGATCGAGAAACAAAAGGCCGAGCCCGTGAGGGCTCGGCCTTTTTGTTGGGAGAAGATCAAGAGATTTCACACGGAGGACACTGAGGTCACGGCGAGTAGCCGGCGACATCGTCGCCTCGCTAACGGCGGACGAGCACGTCGTCAGGTAGGCCTCTGGCATGAAGGATCCTCTCGGATCAGGAAGGCCTCACGGCAGGACAGAAATAGATCCGACTGTCGGGTGTGAGCTTCGCGTGTAGCGTGTGACTACTTCACGCGCTTCTTGCCGCCAACTCTCAACGGTCAACCGACAACGTTGGCGGAGCGAGTTTCTTGCTAGTCACCAGTCAGTAGTCACTAGTCACCACATTTGTGACTACTTCACGCGCTTCTTGCCGCCAACTCTCAACGGTCAACCGACAACCTTCGCGTAGCGAAGTTCTTGCTAGTCACCAGTCACTAGTCACGAGTCACTACATATCGTTCACGCGCTTTGCGCTTTCACCCCATCACTTGCCCTCCCAAAAAAAAGCCGGATCCGATTCCTCGGACCCGGCTTTGATTCAACCGCGGCTCTGCGATCGAGCCGCGAACCGACTTATGCGGCTTTCTGCTTCCAGACCTTCTGCATCGACTCGAGGGTCACGCCCTTGGTTTCGGGCACGAACTTCCAGACGAACAGGGCGGCCAGGACGCTGAAGCCACCGTACAACCAGTACGCAAAGCCGTGGTGGAAGGTAGCGGTGAGATAAGAGTTGCCGTCGAGGATGTTGAAGGTCCAGGAGACGATCAAGTTCATGATCCACTGAGCGGCCACCGCAATCGCCATAGCTTGGTTGCGGATGGCGTTCGGGAAGATCTCAGCCAAGAGCACCCACACGACCGGGCCCCACGAGAGCGAGAAGCCGGCGATGTAAATGCAGACCACTACGAGAGCGGCGAGACCGACAGAACCGACGTAGAACAGGATGCCCAGCGCAATCATGCTCACGGCCATGATCAACGCGCCAAGGATCAGCAGCGGCTTGCGGCCCCATTTATCCACCGTGCCGGTGGCGACCAGGGTGAACACCACCATGACGATACCCATGATGACGGTCTGGACCAGCGAGGCGTTGCCTTCGAAGCCCATGTTTTTGAACATCTGCGGGCCGTAGTACAGCACGGCATTGATGCCGACGAGCTGCTGGAACGCCGAGAGCAAGATACCGACGATCACGACCAGGGCGCCGTAAGAGAACAGCTTGCCGGTGGTTTCATGGAGGGACGCATCGATTTCGGCGAGCACGATCTTGGCTTCGGATTCGCTCGCCAGCTTGCTCAGGACCTCGCGCGCTTTTTCATTTTTACCTTTGAGCATCAAGCCGCGCGGGGTTTCCGGCACGAACAGCAGCAGCAGTACGAACAGACCGGCCGGGATCGCGCAGGACGCCAGCATGTAGCGCCAGCCCTTGGCGTGCAGGAAGGTGGTGTCGCCGAGGGAGGCAATGCCCCAGTTCACGAAGTAGACGAGCGAGATACCGCTGACGATCGCAATCTGCTGATAAGTGACCAGCGCACCGCGCTTGGACGGTGGTGCGATTTCGGCGATGTACATCGGAGCGAGCATAGAGGCGAGGCCGATGCCGATGCCGCCGAAGATGCGGTGTCCGGTGAAGTTGGTCAGCACCGCGCCGAAGGTGTAGTGCGGCAATTCGGCGCCGAACATGTTGAAGAAGAAGACGAACAGGTTGATCAGCGGCGTGAGCAAGGAGCCGATGATGCCGATCGCGGTCTCGGGGAATGCAGAGCCAAGGGAGGACATGAAGAACAGGGCGCCTGCAACGATGAGTCCGCCCCGCCGCCCGAGCCAGCCCGCGAACACGCCGCCCAATCCGCCACCGATGAAGCAGCCGAAGAGGGCGCACGAGATTGTCCAACCGCCCAAGCTCAGCGCGGCGCTTTCAGGCAGGTTCAACGGAACGACGAAGTTCTCTTTGATGGAGTCGGTCGCACCGGAGATAACCGCGGTGTCGTAACCGAAGAGCAAGCCACCCAACGCAGCGATGATCGTGAGGACGATCAAAAGGCCTGTATGAGTGCTGCCGCTCGCAACCGCGGTGGCTGCGCCCGCGGCGCCCCCGCCCGCATACGATTGCTGGCCCGATGAAATATTCGATTCCGTCATGGTGCCCTCTTAGTCGGCATGGAGTTGTAATAAACGAACGCTGTCGCGCGATTCTTGTCTTGTTCGCGCTGGGAAAAGCTTGGCTTTTCCTGGCTATCCCCCTGCAGCCGGCGCCTACCTTATGTGTTGGACGGTCAACTCGCAAGCCGCCGTTGAACATAGGCTGTTAACGCTACCGGATGGGCTCGATTCGGGTCCTTAGCGAGCCTCGAGCCCCGCTATCTGCAAGCCTTTTGCTCACTTCTTAATGGTTCGGCTTGAACCTTGATGAGGACGATCAGCAGAGGACCTGAACGGCCTCTCGCGGTCTGACTTCGGGCGACATCAGGGCCGCGCCGGGTCGTCTTACGGTTTAAGCGCGCGCTGATGACTCAGCGTTTGATGACCGGCTAGCGAGAAGTTCCGAGACGGTCACCGAAGTGAACTGTCTGTCGCGCAGGCCTTCAAGGATGAAAGGTAATGCCTCGACTGCATTGGTGCGGAGTCGATCGCTGCGCTCATGTCCGTCGTGCAATAGTGCGATCGCACCGGGCCGAACCTTCGTCAGGACGCGCCGTGCGATCCGGTGGGCATCGGAATCAATCGTGTCGCGACTGTGGATCGACCATGCGACGACTGTCAGTCCCAGTGCGTGAGCCACCCTCGCGAGTTCCGGGCTTTTCAAGCCAACGGGCGCTCGGTAGATCGGCTGCGCCTCGCTTCCCGTGATCGAACGAATGCAGTCTGCGTTACGAGTGATATCGGATGTCAGGGCGCGGCTGCGTTGGAAGTTTTGCCAGTAAGAGTGATGCCATGAATGGTTGGCGAGCTCGTGCCCTTCTGCGACGATTCTTTCCGTGAGCTTGCGATGGGCTTCAATGTGTTTGCCGATCGCGAAAAACGTCGCCCTGGCCGAATACTTTGCAAGTAGATCCAGCACGCGCGGCGTTGTCTCCGGATGGGGTCCATCATCGAACGTGAGCGCGACGGATCTCTGCGTGGTCTGCACGCTCGAAACCGTGGGATAGAAGACGTTAGAAGCGGGTCGAAAGATGCCGTCCGCGAGCGTCGCGGCCAAGGCGCATAACGGCAGACCCAAGCCGACCGTCGTGGCTCCGAACACAACACTGGATCCGAGAACGGCGGCAGTGCCGCCGATCAGGACTTTGTCGGCGCGACAAAGAGGCATCGTTCATCGTGGGCGAAAAAGAGGCCCGCGATACTAACGAATTTGCGCGGCGAAGAAAGTAGGCCTAAGCGCTTGCCCCCGCGAAGACTCGCTCCAACCAGTTCGGTCGCATGCCTTTGACGAATCCAGCACCGTCCCGCGGACGCGATTGCCGCTCGAACGAAATGCAGCGTTCGATCAGTTTGCGAGCACGACGGTTGAGCCCAGGGACCGGTGTGAACGATAGCCGGCGCTGGCGAGCAACGCTCAAACTCAAGCGTTGGAAGGGATGCACACCAGCCAACATTTCGTATGCGATCACCCCAAGCGGATAAAGATCATCCGCAGCGGCCGGCGTGCCTTGATGCGACCACGCATCCGCCGTGTACGCTTCGGTGTAAGCACGCAGCGTGAGCGTGTCGAGCATGTCCATCGACTCGTTGCTGCTCGGCACGGCATGAATCAACCCGAATCCCATGATCTTCGGCGTACCGTCTTCACCGAGGAATACCGCATGCGGACTCAAATCGCTGTGGACGACGCCTTGTTTGTGTGCGTACGCGAGCCCATTCGCAATGCCTTCGATGATCGGCCAGGCCTTCGCATACGGGAGCCCTTTACCGCGCACTTCGCGCACCAACGCGCTCAGCCAACGGCCACGCAGCGGCTCCATGACTAAGAACATTTGATCGTTGTAGCGATCGAGATCGTAAATGCTGACGACATTCGGATGGATCAACCGTTGCGATCGGCGCACAGCAGCTTCCAACGCGGCATACGCA
>DASTSB010000015.1:0-4179 GCA_035760885.1 Steroidobacteraceae bacterium
CACGCAGCATCGCGAAGTGTAGGAGAGGAGCGGAGGAAATACGTGATGAGGTGATGAAGTGAAAGCGCGACAGCGCGCGTGAAGTGCGCAGGTCACTTCCCACTCACACATCCTGTTCATCTTGTTAATCCTGTCTAAAAGTTCTTTCTCTCCGCATCCTCAGGCAGAAGCAAAGAGTTTAGACAGGATGAACAGGATTGACAGGATGGTCGGAGCTGAGAAGTCTGTTCCTGCTCTCACATCCTGTTCATCTTTTTAATCCTGTCTAGAAATTCTTTCTCAGCATCCTCAAGCAGCAGCAAAGCGTTTGGACAGGGTCAACAGGATTGGCGGGCGTGTTTGATTTGGGGAATCGCCCCTTCGACGAACACCGTTCACGCGCTCCGCGCCTTCACTCCATCACATCATCACTTCACTCTTCTTCATTCCGTTTCTCGCGATTCGCTCAGCAACACCTTGATCTCACCCACGCACGAACCGCAGTTCGTGCCGGCCTTGAGCTTCTGACCGACTTGTTGGGGCGTCGTTAGTCTGAATTGCTTGATCGCATTGCAGATCGCTGTGCGCCCCACCCCAAAGCACGAACACACCGTCGGCCCCGCATCCGCCTGCGGATCCAACGCCTGACCGACGAGCAAGCTGCCGCGTTCTTGATCAGTAACCCGTTCGCGAGCGAAGAGAGATGCAAGCCACGTTCGCGACGGTAAGTCAGGTCGTGGCGAAAGAAAAACGCACGCTTCGAGGCGATTGTCTTTGAGTAGGACGCCGCGATATGCACCCGCGCTCGGGTCCGAATATTCGAGCCAATCGTCATCAGCTGTCGCATTGAACAATCGACGCGCCCATTGCGACCAATCTCGGTGCACGCGCCGACCCGCAATTTCATATCGCATGAACTGTTGCCCCTGCGCCATCGTCCACCAAGTGGCATCAACGTTCGCCAGTGGGGCACGCGTCAACATGAATCCATGCCAGCTCACGATAAACGGCGTCACACGAGCAGGCGTGTGTTTGAGTTCTGGTTCCCCTGAAATCGGATCGACAACCGGGTTCACCAACCCACCGACGCGCGCATCGGATGCAAATGCGCCGTTCCAATGAATCGGCACGAAGATCATGCCGCGCGGCATTTCACCTGTGACTTTGAGCCTTGCGATCAGCGAGCCCCACTTCGTCGTGACTCGCACGAGATCGCCCGCACGCGCGCCGGTGAGCAATGCATCTTGAGCATGCATGTCGACGAACGGCTCAGCGATGTGGCTCGCGAGCTTTGGCGATTTGCCGCTGCGAGTCATCGTGTGCCATTGATCGCGAATGCGGCCTGTGTTCAGCACCCAAGGAAACTCTTCGTCGGTACGATGCTTAGGTCTGCGCGGTGTCGTAGGAACGAATCGTGCTTTTCGATCGGGATGATAAAAGCGTCCGCCGGTGCACAATCGTGCGGTTCCTGCGCGAGAGTCTTCTTTGATTGGCCACTGAGTCGGCTCGAAGTTATCGTAGCCATCACGATCGAGCGAAGCGAGCGCGCTGATGTCGAATGCGCGCGTGCCGTCGTTTTGCGAACCACTCAACGCCGCGTGCTCGACAAAGATGTCGCGTGCGGATTCGTATCCGAATCCTTGGTAGCCCATGCGGCGAGCTACATCGCTGATGATCCACCAATCCGGCTTGGCCTCGCCCGAGCGTGGCATGAACGCGCGTTGCCGCGAAATGCGCCGATCGGAATTGGTGACTGTGCCATCCTTCTCGCCCCAACCCGTTGCAGGCAGAAGCACGTGCGCGAATGCATTGGTATCGGTGTTCTCCTCGCAATCGGAAACGACGACGAGTTCACAGCGTTGCAGCGCCTCCTTCACTTTGTCCGCATCGGGCAAGCTGACGACCGGATTCGTTGCCATGATCCACACGGCTTTGATGCGACCGTCGTGAATCGCATCGAACATGTCGACTGCCTTGAAGCCAGGACGTGACGCGATGGTCGGGCTGCTCCAAAAACGTTGGACGAGCTCGCGATGCGAGGCGTTCTCCAGATCCATGTGCGCCGCCAGCATATTCGCAAGTCCGCCCACTTCCCGGCCGCCCATCGCATTCGGTTGGCCGGTGATCGAGAACGGTCCCGCGCCGGGCTCACTGATTCTGCCCGTTAGCAAATGGCAGTTGATGATCGCGTTGACTTTGTCCGTGCCTGCGGAGGATTGATTCACACCTTGAGAGAACATCGTCACGGTCTTGTTCGTGCGAGCGAACAACCGGTAGAACTCGATCAGCTGTCGCTCGTCGATGCCGCAGATCTTGGCAACTGCCTTCGGATCGCCCGCCGTGTTCTCCGCCACGACCATCGCTCGACTCATTCCCTTCGTGTGTTGGGCTACGAACTCGGTCGCGATGGCACCCTGCTGATGCAAGTACGCGATCAGCCCATTGAACAACCACACATCCGTTCCGGCTTTAATCGGTAGATGCAGATCCGCGAATTCGCACGTGGCAGTGCGACGAGGATCGATGACCACGATCTTCATCTCGGGCCGCTGTTGCTTCGCATCCAAGATGCGTTGAAACACGATCGGGTGGCACCACGCCGTGTTCGATCCCACCAGGACGATGAGATCGGCGAGGCTCAAGTCTTCGTAGCTGAGCGGCACGATATCTTCGCCGAATGCGCGCTTGTGCCCGGCGACGGCCGATGACATACACAGCCGCGAGTTGGTGTCGATGTTCGCGCTGCCGATGAATCCCTTCATTAGCTTGTTCGCGACGTAGTAGTCCTCGGTCAGTAGCTGACCGGACACATAGAACGCGACTGCATGCGGACCATGTTGATCGATGATGCGTCTGAATCCGCTTGCAACGTGGTCGAGCGCCTCATTCCATGAGGCGCTCTGACCTCGAATCTTCGGATGAAGCAGTCGCCCATTCAGACCGATCGTTTCGGCGAGGGCTGATCCTTTCGAACACAATCGCCCCCGATTTGCCGGATGCTCGGCATCTCCAACGATCTCTATCGCGCCAGCTGAATTGCGACGTGCGAGCACCCCACAGCCCACACCGCAGTATGGGCATGTCGTCCGCGTTACTTCGCTCACTTCGCAAACGCTGATCCGAACAGCAACTTGTCTCGCAGCGCTCCGACATCGCGACCTTCTTGCATGAGCTCAAAGTACCAGGGCCCATCTTTTACGTCGCCATACAGCACGGCGCCGCGCACCTTGTTGTTCTCGATCACCACGCGCTTGTAGACGCCTCGCTTGGCATCCTTCATTACTAAGGCTTCGCTGGTCGGACCGCCGAGGAAGTCGCCTGCGGAGAATAGATCGATGCCAGTGACTTTGAGCTGCGTCGAAACGACTGAACCGCGATATTGACCGATGCCGAATTCGGCGAGGTGCGTCGCGCACACTTTCGCCTGTTCGAACAGCGGCGCGACGAGTCCGTATGTGCTATTGCGATGCTGAACACACTCGCCCACGGCATAAATACTTGGATCGAATGTCTGCATCGTGTCGCTGACCAACACGCCACGATCGCAACGCAAGCCCGCTGATTTCGCGAGATCGACATTCGGACGAATGCCCGCTGCCATGACCACGAGGTCCGCTTCCAGCTCGTAGCCATCTTCGAAGAGGACTGAGCAGACACGTACCGAGGCTGTAGGCTGTAGGCTGTAGGTGCGGAGTTGGAGGCACGGGGCGCTGCGCGCAACTCCACAGTCTTCGCAGGCATGTGGAATTTCATGCCGCGGGATTCCAGCGATTCTTTCAGGAGTGTCGCTGCAGCACGATCCAGCTGACGTTCCATCAGCGTGTCGAAGATGTGCACGACGGTGACGTCCATGCCCTGCTTCATCAGCCCATTTGCAGCTTCGAGACCCAAGAGGCCGCCGCCGATGACAACGGCTTTGCGATGATTGCGCGTGGCGTCGAGCATTACATCGACGTCTTGCAAGTCTCTGAAGGTGACGACGCCCGGAAGGTCTCGGCCCGGTACCGGAAGAATCACAGGATTCGATCCCGTTGCGAGCAGAAGACGGTCATAAGGAACCTGCAACCCACTCTTCGCACGGACAACGCGTTTGATGCGGTCGATGGCCACGATGGGATCCGCCGTGTGCAGCGTGATTCCCTTGTCCCGATACCACTGGATCGGATTGAGGATGATCTCCTCGACGCGCTTTTCGCCGGC
>DASTSB010000016.1:0-3149 GCA_035760885.1 Steroidobacteraceae bacterium
GCTGCGGCAGTGCGAAACAACACGTCTGCATGCAGCCGCTCCGCGAGCGCATCGAGCATTTCATCGCCGCCCGTGCGCTCACTTGCCTTGGCCAGAGCAAGACGCGTGTCGAGTAAATCCTTCTCGAGATTTTGTGCGCGCTGTTCTGCAAGTTGTGCACGAGCCTCGGCATGTTTCGCGGTGCCCATGCTGTCGCCCATCACTGCGCCGATCATGAATCCAACGGCAGCTCCGACCGGACCGCCGACGGCAGCCCCGGCCGCGGCTCCGGCGAGCATTCCTTTGCCGGCTTCCTTCGTGAATTCGCTATGAGCTTTGGTCGTCGAAGTGGTTCCCGCATGTGCCGCGCCGCAGCTCATGGCAATGGCGATCGCTGCAACTAGTGCTTTGTTGATCATGGTCGTGCTCCTCGAAGTTGGCCCTGGTGTCGCTGATGCGAGTGGCTGACCACTCGTTGGGACCTATTTCAAAGAGCAATGCGGACCGGATCTCGCGCTCAGAATGGCGCGGTGCAGAAAGATTGTGGCGGATTGTGGCGATGACGCAGTGATGAGGAGAGAACGTGAAAGCGCCTAGCGCGTGAACGGTGTGGCTCGTCTTGGCGATTCGCTGCAAACCTCACGTGAAGCTCTCACGCGAGCAGCGCTCGCACTCACTTCATCAGTTCGTTTTACAGATTTCCGCACAGATGACCGCCATCGACAACGATCGTCGAGCCGGTCATGAAGCGAGAAGCATCGGAGGCAAGCAGCAAGAGAGGTCCATCGAGATCCTCAGGATTACCGAGGCGTCGCTGCGGAATCCGTTTGATCATTGCAGCTCCCGCTTCGGTCGCGAAGAAATCGCGATTGATATCGGTCCTGATGTAACCCGGCGCGATTCCATTCACGCGGATTTGATAGCGAGCGAGTTCCAGCGCCATCGTGCGAGTGAGTTGCGTCAAACCCGCCTTGGAGATCGCGTACGGCGCAATGTGCCCCGCTTGTCGGAAGCTCACGATCGATTCGATGTTAATGATGCTGCCGGGCGTCTGCGTCACTCGCATGCGTCGCGCAACTTCAGTGGCGACCAGGAATGCACCTTTGAGATTCACATCGATCACGTCGTCCCAATCTTGCTCGGTCTGTTCGAGCACGGGACGGCCGATTGAAACGCCGGAGTTGTTGACGAGAATCGATATCGGACCCAAATCCGCTTCGATCGAACGCACAGCCTCTTCGACCGACGCTCGATCTCTCACATCGAGCTTGGCAACGGCTGCTATGCCGCCCGCAGAACGAATCTCTTGAGCCAGAGCTTCGAGATCAGCGACACGTCGTGCAGCAAGACCGACACGAGCGCCAGCCTTCGCGAGCACTGTCGCAAAGCGACTGCCCAACCCACCGGACGCACCGGTGACGAGGGCAACTTTGCCGTGCAAATCGAATGTTGGATGCATGCGCCGTTGAATGGTGGCTAGGGAGGGACTCGAACCCTCGACCTCAGCATTATGAGTGCCGCGCTCTAACCAGCTGAGCTACCTAGCCGAAATCGTTCAATTTGTAGGCCGACGCGCTTACCTGCTCTACGTTAAGGGCCCGCGTCGGGGGCGTGCATTGTCTGGATGGGGGAAGTGGGTGTCAAGGAATGCGCGAAGCGCGCTTCGCAGCGGTGATGGGTGATTCGGTGATGAAGTGAACGGGGTGGCTCGTCGCTCGAATCCGCCTCCCCTTACACACCTCACATCACCACGTCATCACTGGCTTCTTCGCAGCAGCGTTGGGCCAATCCGCTGATAAGGTAAACGGGGTGGCTGCGCGCGAAAAAACGCTCCGCCTACACCCATCACTTCATTACTCCATCACCACTCAATCAGCTCATCCGGGGCTTCTTCGCTGCAGTGATGCGGCAATCCGGTCATGAAAGTGAATGGCGCGGCTCACCGCGTCAATCCAGCTTGCGCCACACATTTCACCTCATCACTCATCACCTCATCACTATTTTAGACATTAAACCTAAAATGCATCACATCGCCTTCCTGGACGATGTACTCCTTGCCTTCCAGCCGCAACTTGCCGGCTTCCTTGGCGCGCTGTTCGCCCTTGCAGGCGATGTAATCGTCATAGGCAATCACTTCGGCACGGATGAAGCCCTTTTCGAAATCAGTGTGAATGACGCCCGCCGCTTGCGGCGCAGTGGCCCCAACGCGAACAGTCCATGCACGCACTTCTTTCTCACCCGCCGTGAAATAGGTCTGCAAGCCAAGCAGCTTGTAGCCGGCGCGAATCACGCGATTCAAACCAGGCTCTTCAAGCCCAAGTTCGTTCAGAAACTCCGCACGATCGGCCTCCTCGAGCTGAGCGATTTCAGCTTCGATTGCTGCACACACCGCAACGACTTCTGCATTTTCAGATTTCGCGAGCTCGCGCACCGAATCCAGGTGAGGATTGTTCGTAAACCCGTTCTCGGCCACGTTCGCGACGTACATCAGCGGTTTCAACGTGATGAGGTGAAACTCGTGCAGCAGCTTGCGCTCTTCTGCATCCTTCACGGCCGATCGTGCCGGTTGTCCGGCATCCAGGTGTTCGCGCACGCGCTTCAACAGATCGCGCAAACGAAGAGCATCCTTATCGCCTGCTTTCGACGCCTTCTCGGCGCGCTGCAATCCGCGCTCGACAGTATCGAGGTCGGCAAGCGCAAGTTCGGTATTGATGACTGCAATGTCATCGAGCGGTTTGATGCGGCCCGCGACGTGAACGATGTCGTCGTCTTCGAAGCAACGAACGACATGCGCGATCGCATCGGTCTCGCGAATATGGGAGAGGAATTGATTGCCGAGACCTTCGCCCTTCGATGCACCGGCAACCAGACCTGCGATGTCTACGAATTCCACGGTCGCCGGCAGAACGCGTTGCGGCTTCACGATCTCAGACAACGCGTTGAGTCGCGGATCCGGCACAGGCACCACGCCGACATTCGGATCGATCGTACAGAACGGATAATTCTCCGCCGCAATCTGCGCGCGCGTGAGCGCATTGAAGAGCGTGGATTTACCGACGTTGGGCAAGCCAACGATGCCGCATTTGATGCCCATGGGATCTTTAGTGATGAGGTGATGGGGTGAAGGAGTGAACGGTGCAGGTCACTGGATACTGAGACAAGTGTGCTTG
>DASTSB010000017.1:0-2782 GCA_035760885.1 Steroidobacteraceae bacterium
CGAGACTCTAACGGCACTCCACTGCCGCACTCGTCCAAGCGAGGATGCTTCTCTCATGACCACGTCGAATATCTTGCTGCGGAAGTGGGTTGATGAAGTAGCGCGGCTCACGCAACCGGACACGATTCACTGGTGCACCGGATCTGCTGCCGAACGCGCAACGCTCATCGAGCTGATGATGCGCAGCGGCAATCTTATCAAGCTCAACGAGATCACCCACCCTGATTCGTATCTGCACCGCTCGCATCCATCCGATGTCGCTCGGGTCGAACACCTCACGCTGATCTGCACCCGCAATCGAGACGATGCGGGACCGAACAACCATTGGATGGCGCCCGCCGAGGCCCACCGAAAAATCGATGCTTTGTTCGAAGGGGCAATGCGAGATCGCACGTTGTACGTCGTCCCATACTGCATGGGGCCGATCGACTCGCCATATTCACGCTGCGGCGTCGAAATCACGGACAGCCCCTATGTGGTCATGAGCATGCAGATCATGACCCGTATGGGTGAAGCCGCCCTACGCCGGATCGAACGCGAGGGCACCTTCGTCAAAGGGCTGCACTCGATCGGCGATTTGAATCCCGAACGGCGCTTCATCATGCATTTCCCGGAAGAAAACCTGATCAAGAGCATCGGCTCGGGATATGGGGGCAACGCATTGCTAGGCAAGAAATGCCATTCGCTCCGGATCGCGAGTTGGCAAGCCAGAGCTGAAGGCTGGCTCGCTGAACACATGCTGATCATGGGGGTGCAGCGTCCGAGTGGCGACATTCACTATCTGGCGGGAGCGTTTCCTTCCGCATGCGGCAAAACCAATCTCGCGATGCTCGTGCCGCCCAATTCGATGCCTGGCTGGCGTATCTGGACGGTTGGCGACGATATCTGCTGGATGCACGTCGGCAAGGACGGCCGGCTTTACGCAATCAATCCCGAAGCGGGCTATTTCGGTGTCGTGCCGGGCACGAACCGCAAAACAAATCGCAATGCCTACGAGATGATTCAGCACGACACGTTATTCACCAACGTAGCGCTCACCGCCGATCGCCAGCCGTGGTGGGAAGGGTTGAATGGCGGCACACCCGCATTCGATTGGCAGGGCCGCCCGTATCAGCGCGCCCACGGATTCGCCGCTCACCCAAATTCTCGTTTCACCGTATCCGCACGCCACAATCCGATGTATTCGCAGATGGCAGACGCGCCGGAAGGTGTACCGATTTCTGCGTTTCTCTTCGGGGGCCGCAGGCGCGAACTTGCTCCGCTCGTGTACGAAGCGCGAAATTGGTCGCACGGCGTATTCATGGGTGCATCCATGGCCTCCGAAACCACCGCCGCCGCTGAAGGGCAGGTCGGTATCGCAAGACGCGATCCCATGGCGATGAAGCCATTCTGCGGCTACAACTTCGGCGACTACTGGGCTCACTGGCTATCCTTCGAGCGTCGAGCCGCACATTTGCCGCGTGTCTTTCACGTCAACTGGTTCCGTCAGGATGGCGAGGGGCACTTCCTTTGGCCTGGCTATAGCGAAAACTTGCGCGTGCTGGATTGGATCATCAAGCGCTGCGAGGAAACCGTCGGAGCTCGCGAGACGCCCATCGGGTTACTGCCCCGGCCCGGAGATCTCGACATCCACGGCCTGGAGCTCGATAACGCCGCATTGGATGCGTTACTTGCCGTCAACCCAAATGCCTGGCACGACGAGTTGGGCGCGGTCGAGGATTATCTCAGAACCTTCGGTGATCGCGTGCCGTCGCGGCTGTACGAGGAACTAGAAAGGAGCCGCCAAGGATTGGCGAATTATTCTTCGCAGGCGTAGCGGACGGTTAACGGCGAACCGCTTTCGGCCACGCGCCCGAAGCCGATCACGCCTTCGTTTTTGAGCTGCATGGTGTCGCGGCGAACGAAGGCTTCTTCGCCTTCTCGCGTCGTGACAAACGTGCCGTTGGTGCTTTGATCGATGAGTAGAAACTTGCCGCGGTTCAACTCGATCTTGGCATGCGTCCGGGAAATCAAATTCCCCTTAATGACGATATCGTTCTCTTCCGCCCGCCCGATCGTGATGCTGGTACGACCGTCGTCAACGATGATCTCTTGCCCTAGGAACCTCACCCGCAGGCGACGCGTGCGTTGCTTCTGGCTCGCTACAGCGGCGCCCAGCGCAATGGCGGGCAACATGCTCGTGGCATCCTCTTTCTGCCAGAGCACTTCGTAGAGTTCGTCCTCGCTGGTCTTGCCTTTCAATGTCGCGACGTCGATTTGGCGTACCGCTGACTGCCATTCAGGAGCCAGGCGCTCCACCATCGCACTGGTGACCATGATCTGACCGGCCTTCGCTTGACTGGTCATACGATTCGCGGTGTGAACTGCCGCGCCGAAAATATCGCGGTTCTCCAGCACCACAGGCCCAAAATGCCCGCCGATGCGGATGGCAATGGATTGACCTTCGACTTTCAATTCGGAGTGAATGCGGATGTCGTGCTGCATGCGGCTTGCGGCATTCATCGCATCGTTGGCCGTGGGAAAAGTGGCCATGATTTCATCGCCGATCGTCTTGATCACCGTGCCATGGTTCTGCTCGGTGGCGGTGCGCATGATCTCGACGCAGGTTAGGATCATGTCGCGCGCGCGCAGATCGCCCATCACTTCGTAGATGCGCGTGCTGCCGACCACATCGGCGAACAAAATCGCGAGTTCTATGTCTTTTCCCATGACCTCTTGGCGCTCTTATCAACCGGCTTGTTGGCCGATGCGTCCGTTCGCAACTCTTGTGCTTGTTCCTCCC
>DASTSB010000018.1:0-3620 GCA_035760885.1 Steroidobacteraceae bacterium
AAGCTGCGGTCGCGAGGCGATTAAGAGCAGGCCCTCGCTGTCGTAATCCAGGCGTCCAGCCGGCCTCATGCCCGGCGCTTTGATGACATCCGCTAGGCACGGTTTGCCGTCCTTGCTCGTGAATTGCGTGAGCACCTGAAACGGTTTGTTCAACAACAGCAACGATGATGTGGGCGGTGTCATGTCGGTCACATGCGGTGTAAGCGAAAGCATTCCACAACTTCCACCGCGCGATGAAATAAAATCGCTGCCATGTCAGCTGCTCCACTTCGCTCGCGTTCGCTCGCGCAATTTCCCGACGGCCTTTGGCCTTCCGATGGCGAAGTTTTCGATCGCACTTGCACCGCATGCCCGCGGCTCGCGGCTTTTCTTGAACAAGTCCGCGACAAGTATCCGACCTATTACTCGGCGCCGGTAGCGCCATTTGGCGATTCCAACGCTCGCGTCATCGTCGTCGGACTCGCGCCCGGCCTGCACGGCGCGAACGCGAGCGGCAGGCCATTCACGGGCGATTTCGCGGGCATTCTGCTCTATCGCACGCTGCACAGGTTTGGCTTCGCGAGCGCACCGGCGTCGACTTCAAAAGACGATGGCTTGAAGTTGCTCGATTGCCGCATCACCAACTCGGTGAAATGCGTTCCGCCTCAGAACAAACCGTTGCCGGCTGAAATCCACACCTGCAATCGCTACCTACGCGCGGAGGTTCAACGCGTAGGTCGGCCCACCATCTTCGTGGCACTCGGATCCATCGCTCACAACGCAATCCTGCGCGCTCTTGAATTGAAGCCGTCGAGCTACAAGTTCGGACACGCAGCCGAGTACAACTTGCCGAACGGCCACGTGCTGCTCGATTCATACCACTGCAGTCGCTACAACACCCAGACCCGGCGCCTCACCGATGAAATGTTTGAGCGAGTCTTCGCCCGAGCGAAGGATCTCTTGGCGAACTTGCCGGAATCGAGATGAAGGCAGATCGCCGCAATCTCTCTTCTTCTCTTCCTAATCACCAGTCACAAGCCACCAGTCACTAAGTTGCATGTCGTTCGACTCCAAACCTTTCCTCGCCAACGTCAGCCAACGCCCTGGCGTCTATCGCATGCTGAATGCGGAAGGGAAGGTGATCTATGTCGGCAAAGCTCGCAATCTCAAGAATCGATTGACGAGTTACTTTGTCGGCAAGGCGCAAGCGGCGAAAACCATGGCGATGGTTTCGCAGATCGCCAATGTGGAAGTCACGGTGACGGCATCGGAAACCGAGGCGCTGCTCCTCGAATACAACCTGATCAAGCGCCATCGGCCGCGCTACAACGTCACGCTGCGGGACGACAAGAGCTTTCCTTATCTATACGTCACGACGCAGCACGAATATCCGCGAATTAGTTTCTATCGCGGCAGCCGCAAACTTCCAGGTCGCTTCTTCGGTCCGTATCCGAATGCGCGGGCGACCCGCGAAACGATTCTGCTCTTGCAGAAGCTCTTCCTACTGCGCCCGTGCAGCGACAGCTTCTTCTCCAATCGCTCGCGCCCGTGTCTGCAACATCAGATCAAACGCTGCAGCGGCCCGTGCGTCCGACTGATCTCACCTGAGGATTACCGCCAAGATGTCGCGGATGCGATGAAGGTGTTGGAAGGCCGCGGACAAGAGCTCATCTCAGATCTAGCAACTCGTATGGAGGAGGCGTCCGCGCAATTGCAGTTCGAGAAAGCGGCGCGGCTGCGGGACCAAATCAACGGCATCAAAGCGATTCACTCGACTCAATCGGTGACTCGCAGTGCTGCTGAAGATATCGATGCGGTCGCTTTGGTCACGCACGGCTCGGATCACTGTGTCTCGATCGTGTTTGTGCGAGGAGGCCGCAATCTCGGCAGCAGCAACTTCTTTCCGCGGCCCGGCATCGCTGAAGCTGGCGAATTGCTCTCCGGTTTCTTGGCGCAGTACTACCTTGATCGCGATGCGCCCGGCGAGATCATCATCAATGAGGCGATCGAAGATGCTGACTTGCTGGAACAGACACTGTCACAGCGATTGGAGCGTAGCGTTCGGATTCGCACTGACGTGCGCGGTGTTCGATCTCGTTGGTTAGAGATGGCGCGGGCCAACGCCGAAGTGGGTCTCAAAATGCGCCGCGCCACAGAGGCGACGAGCGCTGAGCAACTGGCAGAGCTGGGAAAGATTTTCCATCTCCAGAGCACGCCGAAACGTCTCGAATGTTTCGACGTCAGTCACACGATGGGCGAACGCACGGTCGCATCCTGTGTGGTATTTGGGCCAGAAGGCGCGCTGAAGAGCGACTACCGCCGATTCAACATCGAAGGCCTCACGCCCGGAGATGATTACGGTGCCATGCGCCAGGCACTTTCGCGTCGATACGCGCGTATCAAGAAGGGTGAAGCGCCGATGCCGGACATCTTGTTTATCGACGGCGGACCGAATCAGTTGGCGCAAGCGGTCGATGTTCTGCAAGAGCTAGAGATCGAACGGGTTTGCATGATCGGCGTGGCAAAAGGTGCCGATCGCCGAGCGGGCCAGGAACGATTATTTACCGTCGGAAGCGACACGCCCGTCATTTTGCCGCCCGATTCGCCGGCTTTGCATTTGATCCAACGTATTCGCGATGAAGCGCATCGCTTTGCGATTACAGGTCATCGGCAGCGTCGAGCGAAAGCTCGCACACAGTCAGTTCTGGAAACCGTCCCAGGACTCGGGCCACGGAAGCGCCGCGAATTGCTGCGCCAATTCGGCGGTTTGCAAGGAGTGGTGCGCGCTGGAGTCGACGACTTGGCGAAGGTACACGGCATCGGCCGGCGTCTGGCCCAGTCGATTTACGACACCCTGCACGCTAGCGGGTGAAAACAACTTAGAATGCCGCGGTGCGTTTCCAGATAGCCAATGTTCTGACGATGGCGAGGATCGTGATGATTCCGCTCGTCGTCATTTTGTTTTATTTGCCGCAGCCTTGGTCGAATCCGGCAGCGGCGATCGTATTTATTCTGGCTGCGATCACGGATTCTCTCGATGGGTATCTCGCCAGAAAGCTCGGTCAAACTTCGGCACTCGGCGCGTTTCTCGATCCAGTGGCCGACAAACTTATGGTCGCCACGGCGCTGATTTTATTGGTGGGCCATGCTCCCAACGAACTCGAATACTCGAAATTCAATCCGCACGTGCTGATCACGTTGACCGCTGCGGTGATCGTCGGCCGCGAAATTACGATCTCGGCGTTGCGAGAATGGATGGCGGAAATGGGCGCACGCGGCAAGGTCGCCGTTTCATCCATGGGCAAGCTGAAAACGATCTTTCAAATGACCGGCTTGTCCCTGATGCTGTTTCGCAGCGATGTTTGGATTCTTCCCGCCTTTGAATTAGGGGTGTACTGCTTGGTGGTGGCCGCGGCACTGACCCTGTGGTCGATGGTCGTCTACCTGCGAGCCGCTTGGCCTGAGTTGACGAGAAGCGTCGGCTAGGGAAATCACTGCGGCGCAGTGGAGGCTAGGGTCGGAATCGAACCGGCGTAGACGGCTTTGCAGGCCGCTGCATGACCACTCTGCCACCTAGCCTAGGCGGGCCTGCGAGCATGGAACGGACGTTCCGCTGCTTTGAAGCACAAACCCCGGGACGA
>DASTSB010000019.1:0-2310 GCA_035760885.1 Steroidobacteraceae bacterium
CGCAGCTCACCGCATCTCCGCAACCCCTTTCACGCCGAAGGCTTTCACGCGAGCACTGCTCGCCTTCACTCCATCACGATCTGACTAAATCAAGAACTCCGCAGCCGGCTCGCGAAGATTGTAATGAGAACTCATCGACCGACCGTACGCTCCGGCGGTGGCGATGAGCAGCACATCACCTTCTTGAGTGGGCGGCAGCAAGCGATCCGTGCCGAGCACATCGCCTGACTCGCAGATCGGGCCAACGACATTCACTACTTCCGTGGCTGAATCACTCAAACGCGTGAGATTCAAGATCTCGTGATGTGCGCCATACAGCGCCGGGCGGATGAGCGAATTCATCCCAGTCGCGACGCCAACGTATTGCACCTCGCCTTTGCCCTTGAGCTGCGTCACGGACGCGAGTAGCACGCCCGCTTCGGCAACGAGGTAGCGACCGGGCTCGATCCACAACTTTAGATTCGGGTTCGCCGACTTGAGGGCTTGCAGCGCCACACCGAAATCCGCGAGCTGCACGCCTTGCTGACCAATGCGCTCCGGCACGCCGAGCCCACCGCCCAGATCAAGCGTGCGAACGTCCTTAAAGCGTGTCACCAGCTGACTGAGCGCTTCACCGACAGACTTCCAGTTCTCGACATTGAACACACCGCTGCCGGTGTGAGCGTGCAATCCAACGATCTTCGCGCCAGCCGACTTCGCGAGACGTTCAAGCTCATCCATCTCGAATAGCGGCACGCCGAACTTCGAATGAACACCAGCAGTGCGCACTTTGTCGTGATGACCGCGGCCGTAGCCCGTATCGATGCGCACGAAGACTTCCTTGCCCTTGAACAGCTCCGGCCACGCCTTGAGCGGATGCAGATTGTCCAGCGTCAGCGCAATGCCTTGCGCAAGCGCCCACTCGTACTCCGATTTCGGCGCGAAATTCGGCGTGAACAGGATGCGTTGCTTATCGATGCCGGAGAGCGTCTTGAGAACATGCTCGACCTCCGCCTGCGACACGCACTCGAATCCCAAGCCTTCGGCGGCAAACAGCCTCAAGATTTCCGGATGCCAGTTCGCCTTCAACGCGTATAAGACATTGTCGATACCCGGCAACGACTTCAGCGACCGGGCGCGCGCCTGCAATGTGGCCTTGTCGTACACGAACGCGGCGCCGTGCTTGCGACCGAGATCGAGCAAGGCATCCCGGCGTTGCTGCCACCAATACTGCGAATCCGAGAGCGACTTTTCTTTTTTCCCGTACAGCTCTTCCCAAGTCGGTCCGAGCACGCGATCGGCCGTCATCTTGCGAATCGCAATCTCATGCAGTCGCGAAACGAGACGATCGCCCTGCTCTTCATCGATGACGAACGTGATGTTGAGATCGTTGGCTGCCTGGGTGACAAGATAAATCTTCTGCTCTTCGAACAAGCCGAGCGCATCGCCCAATCGATGCAGGATCGCCCGAATGTTGCGCCCCACGAGACTGACAGCGGCACAGGGCCCGATGACTTGTACGCGACAGATCTTCGACAAGTCGCCGACGAGCGCATCAAGAGCCGTCTTGTCCAACGTGTTCGCCGCCGGATCCAGCGAAACGGTGACGCTCGTCTCCGATGTGGAGACGAGATCAATCGACATGCCGTGATCTTTGAACACTTGGAACGCGTCGGCCAAGAAACCGACGGAGTGCCACATCCCAACTGTCTCCATCGAGATGAGCGTGATGTTCTTCTTAATGGTGACGGCTTTGACTTGCGCAGCGCCGTCGCCGCCGTGCGCGGTGATCACCGTGCCTTCGAGCTTCGGCGTCTGCGTCGCATAGACGTACAGCGGAATGCTGTACTGCTTCACCGGCATGATGCAGCGCGGGTGCAAGACCTTCGCCCCGCTGCTGGCGATTTCTTGTGCCTCGTCGTACTCGAGCGCCCGAAGCAATCGCGCTGTCGGCACGGAACGAGGATTCGCACTGAACATGCCCGGCACGTCGGTCCAAATCTCCAAACGACGAGCACCGAGTTTTGCGGCGAAGTAACTCCCTGATGTATCTGATCCGCCACGACCGAGCAGCACCGTGTCGCCGTTTTCATCGCTGGCGATGAAGCCCTGCGTGATCCACACCGCACCGGCGTCGGTCCACTTCGATTGCAGACTTAAGTCCGGCTCGAACGAACACGTGGCCGACAAATAACTGGCACGCGCGGTCGCATTCTTGCGCTGCTCGGATTTGAGCACCGTGCGCGCATCGACCCACCGAACGTCAAACTTTTCGGCTGCCAAGAATGCCGCACCCAGGCGCGTTGCGAGCAGTTCGCCTTGTGCCATCAC
>DASTSB010000020.1:0-8756 GCA_035760885.1 Steroidobacteraceae bacterium
CTCCGTGCTCTCCGTGTCCTCCGTGTGAAATCTCTTCCGGGAAGTGCAAGCCGACTTAGGTCGGCAGGCGAGCCGAATTCCCAAGTGACTCGTGACTACTGACTTGAGACTGGCAAGACGGTATCTCTCCCCCGTCTTCCCAATGTTCACTGCCGAGCGACTACTGACTAGTGACTAGTGACTCGCAGGACTGAATCTCTTACCGCCGTGTTCCGGGCGCACGATTCAGCAAGAGGACACATCCTTTCTAGGGCAAAGGTTATCCGGTCGCTCCCGCGTAGGCGGGAGACCATCCGATCTGCATCGACAAGATAGGCACCCGTCTACACGGGTGTGACGACCCGAGGTCGCTCGCGCGGCATCGCGCGCTCTCACCGGTTCACAGTTGTGAGTTGACCGTTGGCAGCAAGAGATCAGTGAGGCTGACCGCACACCTCTACACATCACACCCGACACTTCACACCATTTCCGTTTGGTTTGCTGTTGAGCGTTGACCGTTGGCAGTCAGAGTTGCCGAGCGCACCCATCTACACATCACACCCGACACTTCACACCATTTCTCTCTGCGTTCTTTGTGTTGCGTCCGATTCTGTCGTTTTCGAGTTGAGGGTTGACCGTCGGCAATCAGAGGATGCGAGCGCACCCATCTACACCTCACACCGCGACACCTCACACCATTTCTTTTTTGCGTTCTCTGCGGCTAATACTTCTTCGTCTTCCCGCGAAGCGCGCAGTGCGGTTTGCCGTTGAGCGTTGGCAGTTGGCAGCAAGAGATCTGCAGGGTTAGCCGTACACTTCTACACATCACACCCGACACTTCACACCATTTCTCTCTGCGTTCTTTGTGTTGCGTCCAACCTCCGTGCTCTCCGTGTCCTCCGTGTGAAATCTCTTGCGAGGACTGTTTGCCGTTGAGGGTTGACAGTTGGCAGTCAGAGTTACCGAGCGCACCGTTCTACACATCACACCCGACACCTCACCAAAGCTCACGCCCGCCACTCCGACCCCTTCCCCCGCTCTTCTGCGGGGGAAGGCTGGGAAGGGGGCGTCTTTCGTCATTCAATGTCCAAACAATTGCATCACGTTCAGTGATTTGAATTGCCCCCATCCTGACCTTCCCCCGTGGAACGGTGGAAGGAACGTAAACCGCCCTCACAGTTGAACGCATCGACAACATGAGGTGAGCCAAATTCAAATGCTGTATCGCGGATACTGTTGAGCTGCACGGTTCACGCGCAATGCGCTTTCACTCCATCACCGCATCACTCTTTTCTCCTGTTTCGAGTTGACGGTTGTCAGTTGGCAGTTGGCAGCAAGAGATCTGCGAGGTTGGCCGTACACTTCTACACACGGCACTTCACACCATTTCTTTTTTGCGTTCTCTGCGGCTAATACTTCTTCATCTTCTCGTGAAGCGCACAGTGCGATGCGCGCTCGCGCGCGTTGACGGTTGAGCGTTTGCCGTTGACCGTCAGCGACTCGCGACCCTGATCTACGGCTGCCCGCACATCACACCTGACACTCCACACATAATTCCTTCTTTGTGCTCCTTGTGAGTTTTTGTGCTCTTTGTGTTCGTTCTGATAATCCGGGTTGGCCGTTTACAGTTGGGAGTTGGCCGCAAGAAACCGGTCAGCCTGACCGCACACCTATACACGTCACACGGGATGCTCACACTTCGTCTCTGCGTTCTTTGTGTTGCGTCCAACCTCCGTGCTCTCCGTGTCCTCCGTGTGAAATTCCGAATGCCCTACCCCGCCCTACCATCCGCGCGAGGTGTCGAGTAGATCCAAAGCGAGCGCACGACCCAAGGGAGGAACGCGACGATCCAAAGAATCGCGGCGACGCTTTGCCACGCAAGCGAATCGGGGACGACCTCTGCCACGATGCGAAGCACGGCACAAACTTGCACCAGCACGAACGCAAATCCAGCCACATTGCCCAACACCAGCGGGCGACCCGAATGTCCTTGAGTCACGCGTGTGACCATCGCGACCAAGAGGCTGCCGAAGAATCCGATGAACAACGCATGCGCAGGCGCACGGCCCAGCACGAAGTTGCCCTCGATCGCATACCAAAGGCTTTGCAGCGAATACAAAGCGAACGCGATCGGTAACCATGCAAACCCGAGCATCAACACACTCAGCAATGGAGGCATCGAGCGTCGGCGCGGCCACCACAAGCTCAGTAAGTACGCACTGATACCGAGCAGCGGAAGATCGGCGAGCCACAGCAGCGCGTATCCGTGCCGCAATTCAAGCCACACGTGCAACAACGCCGCACCCCACATAGCGCCGAGCGACCACAGCGGACGCGGCGCGCTATAGCCAGGCAGCGCTGCACTCGCGAAGAACGGAATCATGCGATGGCAGACCGTGAAGTAGATGGGTAAGAGCACCGCGATGCTGCCGAGTTTGATCGCTGTAAAGATCAGTCGACCGTCGAAGTGGGTCAGAAAGATTCCGTACAGCGCGAGCCCCAGCAATCCAAAGCTGAGCGCAAACGTGCAACTCACCGCGTGCCAGGTCTTCGCACCGTCGCGATAAACCAAGCGCAAGAGCAGTGCGGTGCCGATGAGCCATCCGGTGAACGTCAGCACGGCGCCCACCTTCAGCAGCGGCGCACCTGCAATCAGACTGCACATTGTGGCGATCTGGCCTCCGAACAAACCGACTCCCACGGGGACGTAGTGCCATTTCGTCAACGCAGGCTGGTTCATCCAGCGCGGAAACACGGTGAGCAAGAAGCCGAACATGAAGGATGGGAGTACTTGATACTGCATCACCATCGCGTGCATCCATCCTGCGGGGACTTCGGGGGTGTGCATCGACACCAACTGCCATCGCGCGCCGACGAGCCAAAGCATCCACCACGTCATCGCGCACAACACGTTCGCCGCGCCGATAAAGAACATCAATCGATGCGGTGCTGCCGTGATTTGCTTGAGCAGGCCGGTTGGGATTGCAATATCAGATGCAGCGGTGGACATGATGATCACTGGTCAAGAGCGGAACCGGATGCGCGCAAGAAGTGCGAGCATCCGTCGCGTTGAATAATCCGTCCGCGCCGCTCCGCTTGCGGGAGTCCATTTTCAGGGGGACCACAGATGGAGCTCCGCGCGTGCGGGGCGACGAAGACGAAACGGCTTACTTGCCAACGACCGCGTCCTTCGCTTCGGCAGCGGTGACCTCGGGTTGGCGGTCACGGCGAATCCACAGACTCGCGACGAAGATGGCCAGCGACACGGCACCCACGCTGAAGATCGTATCGCCAGGCACGCGCATCCATACGAGCAGATGAATGATCGGCTTCTGCATCAACTCTGCGGAACGCGCGTACCAGTAACCATGATCGATTGCCGCCGCGAGTTGGATCACTCCGATCGGCAGCAAGGTGAGCAACGCCATGCCAGCCAATCCGATGTTGAACGCCCAGAAGCTGGTCTTGAGGAGCTTCTCGTTCCACAAGACATTCGGACGCAAGCCGCGCAAGCAGAACAACATCAATCCGACACCAAGCAGCCCATACACTCCGAACAACGCAGTGTGCCCATGGAGCGGCGTGAGGTTGAGGCCTTGCATGTAGTACAACGGCAGCGGCGGATTGATGAGGAACCCGAACAATCCCGCTCCGACGACGTTCCAGAACGCAACGGCAGTGAAGAACATGATCGGCCAGCGATAACGCTGCATCCAGGGCGTCGCCGTGCCCAGCTTGTACGTCTGGTACGCCTCGAAGCCGACGAACGCGAGCGGCACCACTTCAAGTGCTGAGAAGCTTGCGCCGAGTGCAATCACTGCCGTCGGCGTACCGGTGAAGTACAAGTGGTGCAGTGTCCCGAGCACGCCGCCCGACATGAACACGATGGTCGCGAACAATACAGCCGTGGTCGCAGTGCTGACTCGCAACAGCCCAAGGCGAGTGAACAGGAATGCAATGACTGCGGTTGCGAACACTTCGAAGAAGCCTTCAACCCACAGGTGCACCACCCACCAGCGCCAGTATTCGACCATGGAGATGTGCGTGTGCTCGTTCCACATCAAACCGGCGCCGTAGAACAAACCGATGCACACGGTGGAGAGGAACAACAACGTGACGATGGACTTCGATTCATCGCCTCTGCGAATCGCGGGCCAGAGCGCACGTCCAACAAGCACGAGCCACAAACCCAAGCCGACGAACAGGAACCACTGCCAGAAGCGGCCGAGATCGACGTACTCCCAACCTTGGTGTCCAAACCAGAAGTTGCGAGCGAGGCCAAGCTTCTGCATGACCGCCAACCACTGGCCCGTGAACGCACCGACGACGATGATCAGTAAGCACACGAACAGGAAGTTCACACCGAGCCGCTGGAACTTCGGCTCGTGCCCGGAGATCGCAGGTGCGATGTACAACCCCATTCCGAGCCAAGCAGTCGCAATCCAAAGCACGGCGAGCTGCGTATGCCAGGTTCGGCTCAGCGAGTACGGCAAGATATTCGCGAGCGAAAATCCGTAAACCTGCTGGCCTTCGACCTGATAGTGCGCAGTAACCGCACCGAGGAGAATCTGCGTCAGAAACAACGCGATCACGATCCAAAAGTATTTCGCAGTCGCTCTCATTGACGGCGTCACACGAATCATCGCGAGCGGATCCGACGCAGGCAGCGGCGCGGGATGCTCATCTTTGTGGCGCGCATGATGCCAACCGAGTAAAGCGATGCCGGCGATCAGAAACAGAACGCTGAACACAGTCCACAAGAACAGATTGCCGCTTGCATGATTGCCGACCAATTCATCGTGCGGCCAGTTGTTCGTGTATGTGATGTCCTTCCCAGGACGCTGTGTCACTGCGGACCAAGACGACCACCAAATAAATGCCGTGAGAGCTTTGCGATTGGCAGCATCGGCAACTGTGCCCTCCTTCATCGCGTAGTCGTTGCGCAATTCGTGAAGCGCGGGATCGTCGCCGAACAAGGCCACATAGTGCTGCTGCACTTGTCCGATCGCAGCTGCACGGTCGGTTCCGATCGTGATCGTTTCCGTTTGCGCGTTGTAGGTGTTCTCGCGAATGCGCGGCTTGAAGCGCGCCGCGAGCGTCGCTTGGTCGTCGGCCGGAAGCGCAGCATAGGGTTGCGAATACTCGCGCTTCGCATCGATGTCGAGCCATGCGACTGCTTCTCGGTGCAGCCAATCAGCACTCCAGTCCGGCGCGACATAACTGCCGTGACCCCAAATCGATCCGAGTTGCTGCCCGCCGATGGACTGCCACACTTGACGGCCTTTCTCGATGTCCGCGCGAGTGAACACCGTCGATCCATCGGTCGTGACGACCGCTGCGGGGATCGGCGGCATCACGCGATGGATCTCGCCTCCGACCCACAACAACACTGCAAAGGAAAGGACCAGCAGTGTGCCCAATCCGATCCACAAACGCCGACTCGTCATACCCATCTCCCGTTGTTCTTGGGACGCATCGTGCTTGTGTCGGCGTTGGCTGACCCTGATCTAGGTCAGGTGGACGCTCCCTAGTGACTACTGACTAGTGACTAGCAAACCGATCTTCCCAGTACTCACCGTGCAGATCCTGTTCTTTGTCACGGGTCACGAGTCACGGGCAAAATGACGGATCGCTGTGCGATCAGGAAGGACGTCGTCAGGAAGGATGCTCGCGCATCAGGATGGCCTAGCGGCAGGTCAGAACGTAAGAAGAGGCTAGCCGACTCGGTCGGCAGGCGAGCCTAACGGCAAGCGAGCCGCCGGCATGCAAGCGCTGCGCGCAGGCCAAACTGCCGAGTGACTACTGACTAGTGACTAGGGACTAGCAGGACTGAATCTCTTACCGCCGTGTTCCGGGCGCACGATTCAGCAAGAGCGGACGCATCCTTTCTAGGGCGAAGGTTATCCGGTCGCTCCCGCGCAGGCGGGAGTCCATCCGATCTGCATCGACAAGATAGGCACCCGTCTACACGGGTGTGACGACCCGAGGTCGCTCGCGCGGGCAACGCGCGCGCTCACCGGTTCACAGTTGTGAGTTGGCGGTTGGCAGCAAGATGGACTGGCGTCTGCGCGGAAATGACGAAGAGCAGGACATCTGCCATCCTCGCTCTGGCTGTCAACTCACAACCGACAACTGACAACCGCCGTTACACATCACACCCGACACTTCACACCATTTCCGTTTGGTTTGCCGTTGAGCGTTGACGGTTGTCGGTAAGAGATCGGTGAGGCTGACCGCACACGTCACACCTCGCACATTATTCTTCTTTGTGCTCTTTCTGTTCGTTCTGGTCTTACTCTCTCAATACACTCCGAGCCAACTCCTGAAGCGCACCAGGTTGCAGCAACTCGACATGACGTCGATCGACGCGGAGCATGCCTTCATCTTGGAAACGTCGGAACACGCGGCTGACGGTCTCGGACGCAAGGCGGAGGTAATTCGCGATGTCAGTGCGCGTCATCGCCAGTTCGAGCCGAGTCGAGGAGAACCCGCGAGCAGCGAAGCGCCGAGAAAGAGAAACCAAGAACGCCGCCATGCGTTCGTCGGCAGAGAAATTTCCCGCCAGCAACGCGGCTTTCCCGATGTCCTCGCTCAGCAAACGGAACAGGTGTTGCTGCAGCCCCGGCATGCGAGTCGCGAGAGCGGCCATGGTCGGGAACGAAAATCGGCACAGCACGACTTCATCAAGCGCGATTGCGTTGCTCGGGTACTTGCCGTGAGAGATCGCGCCGAGGCCGATCACTTCGCCCGGCAGAAAGAATCCCTGAACTTGCTCGCGCCCTTCCAAGTCGGTGACGTAGGTCTTGACCGTGCCGCCGCGGACCGCCGCGATCGCATTGAAGGGATCGCCTTCGCGAAAGATGTGTTCGCCTTCGCGAAATGGGCCGATGTGCTCGACCAGGACATGCAACTCGCGCAGGGCGCTCTTGTCGTAGCCCCGCTGCAGACAGGCCGCCGAAAACGCGCAGGTGCTGCAGAAATGGAAATCGTCGCCGTCATCGGCGATCGGTGACCGCCGGCCTCGCGGAGGACCGGCGCTCATGGCGTGTCGCTCGCGTCAGTAGGGATTACACGACGCGTGAAAGCGGCGCACCTGTGGTCTGGGATGGGAGATAGCGATCGAAGCACATGGCGATGATACGCAGGAGCAAGCGTCCACGAGAAGTCGCACGTATGCCATGGTCAACGAATTCGAGCAGTCCGTCTCTTTCGAGCTGCCTAAGCGTACGGACCTCCGACGCAAAGTATTCGCTGGTTTCGATGTCGAACCGCTCCTCCAGCGCATCGAACTTCAACTCGCCCATACACATGATCGATTGAATCGCCGTGCCGCGGATGATGTCGTCCCGATCCAGGCTCAAACCACGGCAAGTCGGCAAGGTGCCGGCGTCGATCGCCCTCTCCCAGCTCTTAAGATCGCGTGCGTTTTGACTGAAACTATCGGCGATGTGACTGATGGCACTCATCCCGAGCCCCAGCACGTCGCAATCCGCATGGGTTGTGTAGCCCATGAAGTTTCGATGTAGATCGCCGCGGTCCTGTGCCAGCGTCAGATCGTCCGTGGGCAACGCGAAGTGGTCCATCCCGATATAGCGATAGCCGGCTTTCGTTAGCTTCTCGATGGCGAGCGCCAGCAGTTCGAGCTTGACGTGCGGAGCCGGTAAATCTGCCGCGTCGATTCGGCGCTGCGCTTTGAACTGACCTGGCATATGCGCATATCCATACACCGCGAGGCGCTCGGGCCGAATCTCGAGCACGCGATCGAGCGTCCGCTCGAACCCCGCCAGCGATTGCTTCGGCAGCCCGTAGATAAGATCTACATTCACCGATCGGAACCCATGCTGCCGACATGCCTCGATGACGGCGAAGGTCTCTTCCTCGGTTTGAATGCGATTGACCGCCTGCTGCACCTGCGGATCGAAATCCTGCACGCCTAGGCTTGCGCGATTCAACCCTGCCGCAGCGTAGGCCTCGATGTCGCGGGCCTTCGCATGACGCGGGTCGAGTTCGATGGAGAAATCCCGAGAGGGAGCTACGCTGCAATTGAAGTGCCGCCGTAGCGTATGAATGAGCTGACTCAATTCCGCGGCACTCATGAAGTTCGGCGTACCGCCACCGAAATGAAGCTGAACGACTTCTCGATCGCGGTCGAACAAACGTGCCGCCTGCTCGATTTCGCGCGTGAGCCGATCGATATAGACCTGCGCCTGCCTCACATCGCGCGTGATGATTCGATTGCATGCACAGTAGAAGCAGGGACTGGTACAGAAGGGCACGTGCACATAGAGCGACAATGCACGCGGTATCAGCTCGGCGTTGCTCTTACGCACGTGCTCGATGAACTGCGTGGATCCGAACCTCGCGTTGAATTGCAGCGCGGTCGGATACGAGGTGTAGCGCGGACCGGGGCGGTCGTACTTCCGCACCAGATCCAGATCGAAGATGGTTGCTCTTTCCATGGGAACACATACTGCGCGCCGCTCCAGCTCGGTACTCTGATCTAGATCAGTCCACATTAAGATGCTCCAGTCGCCCCATGACATAGCAACGCGATGCGGCAGATGCGGACTTGCATACGCGCCCTGGTAGTTAATATGCCCGCCTGAGGTAAGACGTCGGTCGGGTAAGGGAATGTTGGACTTCACAGGGATGCGCCGGATCGAGGATGGGGCGACCGCGAAAGTGGCCGCTGGGCCACGTGTGAGTTGAGGCAGCGATGTCGGCGATCGCCAGCGAAACACAGGACGAGCAAGCCCGCATCCTCATCGTGGAGGACG
>DASTSB010000021.1:0-28947 GCA_035760885.1 Steroidobacteraceae bacterium
TGCCGCAACTGCATTGACCGCGCAAGCGCAGGAGCGCGTTGCCGCAGCAGGACAAGGAGATGTCGCCGAAGTTGTCGTAACCGGATCGCGTATTCGAAGAGTGGATGCGGAGACTGCCAATCCCGTTCTCGTCATCGACCAAGCCGCGATTCAAGCCTCGGGTGTGACGTCCGCAGGCGATCTCGTCCAGCGCATCCCGAGCATCGCAGGTGCCGCAACCAATCCTCAGGTCAATAATGGTGGTGGTTTCGGTGAAGCCAACATCGAACTGCGCGGTTTGGACGCAAAGCGAACCCTGATCCTCGTTGATGGCCGTCGCATCGGTCTAGTCGGCGCGAGCGACGCAACCGATGTCAATCAAATCCCAGTCTCGATGATCGAACGCGTCGAAGTGTTGAAAGAAGGCGCCGGCGCGATCTACGGCTCGGATGCTGTTGGTGGCGTGGTGAACTTCATCACTCGCAAAGATCTCGATGGACTGGAGGTCAGCGCAGATTACGGTCGCACCTCGCACAAGGACGGCGCGCACTATTCTGTCGATGCCACGTTCGGCACGTCGACGGATAAGTTCAGCTTCATGGTCGGAGGCAATTACAGCGAACAGAAAGCTGTATCGGCCGGTGACCGAGACTTCTCGAAGTACGCGCTGTACTTCTATGGCGGCGCTGCCGGCATTACCCAGGCCGGTTCGAGCCGCACACCGAATGGACGTATCGATCTTCCAGATTCGCTAGCAGCTCAGTTTCCGGATTGCGATGCGCTCTCACGAAATGAGGGTGCAAGCGGCTTAGATCCGGTTGCCGATTACCACTGCTACAGCACGGCGAACGACTCCTATAACTTCCAACCGTTGAACTTGTTGATGACTCCGCAGGAACGCACCGCGCTGTTCACGAAAGTGAACTATCGCGTTTCGGACAACGTGGAGATCTATGCCACCGGCATCAACAATCGAACGCACTCTGGATTCCAGATCGCGCCGCTGCCGTTCGATGCCAACACGGACGACGTGATTATCTCGAAGGACAACATGTACAACCCCTTCGGCGTGGATTTCGGAGGAATCGCCGGCGCGAATGGCGATTTCCGCCTGCGCATGAGTTCGCTGGGTAATCGGCAGAGCGAAACGCAGTCCGATAGCAAGATCTTTAATGGCGGCGTTAAGGGCAAGTTCGGCGACTGGGAGTGGGATCTGAATCTCACCTCCTCACGTCTCGATCAGCTTGCAACGATCGACGGTTACCTGCTGAAAGCGGCGTTGGGACCAGCACTCGGTCCATCTTATCCAGACCGGACCACCGGTGTGCCAACTTGCGGCATAGAGGGCGATCCTTCGGCGGGTATCCCGGATCAGCCAATCAGCGGGTGCATCCCCGTCAACTTCTTCAATCCGACGACCCCGGATCAAGTCGCTGCGTTGCAGACGATCTCTTCGAACTACAACACCAATAACAAATACAAATATCGCGCGGCGGCTCTTGACGTGAACGGCAAGCTGTTCTCGCTCCCTGCGGGCGATGTGCTTTCAAGCTTTGGCCTCGAGTACAACGATCGTTGGGGTCAGTTCACTGCCGATAGCATCGTTCAGGCGCAGCCTCCCTTGTACCTCCAGTGTCAGCTTGCCAACGAAACCTGTACGGGCAACACACTGGGCTCGTATAACTCGAGGCAGGCATACGCCGAATTCTTCGTTCCGCTGCTGAAGGACTTGCCTGGCGTGCATGCTCTGAACGTGGATCTGGGCGTGCGTTACTCGGACTACAACTTGTTCGGCAACGAAACCACGAGCGATTTCAAGCTCGAGTATCGACCGATCGAGGATCTCCTAGTCCGCGGCACCTACTCGCAAATCTTCCGTGTACCGACGATCACGGATCTGGCGGCGTCACCCGTGAACTCGGCAGTTACGTTCACCGATCCTTGTACGAACCTGACGCAGGCTCAGGTCGATGCCAACCCGAATCTGGCATTGGCTTGCCAAGGCGTGCCACGCACCGGCGATTACAACTACGGTCTCTCGCAGATCACAGGCTTGCTGTTGAGCAACCCGGACCTGAAACCGGAAACGGGTAACGTGAAGACGTTTGGTGTCGTGTATGAACCCAATTTCGTACGCGGTCTGTCAGTCGAACTGGATTATTGGAAGTATCACATCGCGGACGTGATCACGACCTTGGATCCGAACTATTCCATCACTCAGTGCGCGAACACGGGCGATCCGGAATTTTGCAGCCTCGTGACGCGCTACACCTCCGGACCCAACGCGGGAGATATCCTGGTCTTCCAGGCGCCGACCGTGAACTTGGGCTCGTTGGATACGGACGGGTACGACGTCGGGCTCAGATACCAGCTACGCGACACAGGGTTGGGTTCGTTCCAATTTTCGATCGACGCCACGCATATCAATAGCTACGAGAGCACCCCGTCTCCGGGTGCGGAGCCACAGGAAGTTGCTGGAACGTATGATCGTCAGTTCGGCAACTATGCCAAGTGGCGTGCTGTGGCGCAGATTGGCTGGACGTACCAAGACTTCGAAGCTTTGCTCGCAGCTCGATACATTGACAAGGCGGTGTTGAACAACCCAGCCACCGAGCCAAGGGTGCTGGATCCGAACAACGACTTTGAGCCGACAGGTGAGATGTGGCCAAGTCAGTTGAACATCCCTTCAGTGACCTATATCGACTTGTCAGTTGGTTACACAATCGCGGCAACCAACACCAAGGTACAGTTCGGCGTTCTGAACCTGTCGGATAAGCAGCCCCCGCTGCTCTATCTGAACAACGTGACGAATGCCAATACGGACGTGGAAACCTACGATGCAATTGGACGTCGTTGGTTCGCCAGCGTCACGCAGAAGTTCTGATCGATCCGCTAGGGAATAGGGCCGCGCGGCGCAAGCCGCGCGGCCTTTTTATTGCGTCGCCTTGCCGGGTCACTTGACCTGCACACGTGTGTGACTTACACCAGCCGCCATGTCCAGCGCACCGCCCGAATTCGCAGACCTCATCCGAGGGGCCGACCAAGCACTCAGCAAGGACGACTACGATCGAGCCGAAGCCTTGTATCGCTCCGCGCTCGTGATGCAACCGAATAACATTCCGGTGCTGGGCCGCCTCGGCCTAGCTCTGCATCAGCAACAAAAATTTCGCGAAGCTGAAGCCGTTTTCCTGCGTCTTGCCGAAGCCAATCCACGCGAATCGCGACACTGGATGAATGTCGGGACGGCTCGACGCTGTGCCGGCGATTTGGAGCAAGCTCTCTATGCATTCGCTCGCGCGGCAGCCCTGGGAGCGAACTCGGCGGACTTCTACTACAACGTCGCTCTTGCACATGTCGATCGCAATGACTTCGAAGCCGCTCGAGGCCTTTTGAAAAAGGCATTCGATCTGGCGCCGAACGATGCGGAAATTCGTTATCGCTATGCGCTGTGTTGCTACGAATGCCTCCAGATGGAGGAAGCGCTAGCAGCTCTCGAAGGTTGGAATGAGGGCTCAGAGAAGGATCAACGCGTAGACGCGGAGATCGGACACTTGCTGTTGCAGCTCGGAGAGCCGGCCCGTGCCGAGCCTGCGGTGCGACGGGCAGCGGCGAGCGCTGAGAATTCGCGAGCCAGGTTGACCTTGGCTCAAGTTCTGGAGCGAACGAACCGCATCGATGAGTCGCAGCGGGTCGCAGCCGAGCTGGAGTCGGATCCAATCGCTAGCAAAGCTCTGGGAAGCGATCTGACGCTGCTCAAGGCGCAACTGGCTCAACGTAAAGAAGATCACGAAGGCGCAGTTCGACAGTTCCGCGACGTGCTAGATGCCACGAAGGAATTGCATGAGCGCCACTTCCTCGAATTTTCGCTCGCGAAATCACTGGATGCTCTGAAGCGCTACGACGAGGCATTTAGCGTATTGCAGGATGCACATCGTTCGCAGCTCGCGTATCTACAGAGATCATCGCCGAACGCGGTAGTGCGTGGCGCACCGCCCCTCGTAATCGCGGAGAGAAGTACGGTGCCCAGCGATGTGGCTCTTTGGGACTTGAGCGAAGCGCCGGCTGCAGCAAACAGCCCGATTTTCATCGTGGCATTTCCGCGGTCAGGAACCACGTTGCTCGAGCTGACGCTGGACGCGCATCCTGATTTGGTCTCCATGGATGAGCAGCCCTTCCTGCAGAACGCCTTGGATGATCTGCTCGCGTTAGGAACTCGATATCCCGCTCAGTTGGCCAACGTTACGCATGAGCAACTCGAGCAGGTGCGAGCCAACTATCGGAAGAGAGTTTCGCGGAAAGTCGAGCTGCAACAGGGGCAGCGGCTCGTGGATAAGAATCCGCTCAATATGCTGCGGCTGCCGCTGATCAAGCGTCTGTTTCCAAATTCGCATGTCATTCTCGCCGTGCGGCATCCGTGTGACGTCATTCTCAGTTGCTACATGCAACATTTCCGCGCCCCCGACTTTGTTTTGTTGTGCCGAGATCTCCCCACACTCGCTGCCGGATATCGCAAGACCTTCGACTTCTGGTATCAACAGCACGCGATCCTGGCGCCGCGCTCTTTCGAACTGCGATACGAGGAGTTCGTGGCGAATTTCGAACCTCAGGCACGATCGATCATCGAGTTCTTGGAATTGCCATGGAATCCGGCCGTACTTGAACCCGCACAGCGCGCTTTGGCCAAGCGCTTCGTAAGCACGCCAAGTTACTCGCAAGTGGTGCAGCCGGTCTCTAGCAAGGCGGTGGGGCGTTGGCAGAATTATCGCGAGCATTTCGAAACGTGCCTGCCGATTCTCAAGCCGTATCTCGACAAATGGGGATACGACTCATGACTCGCCGTTACGTCGTTCGATCGAATCGCGAGCAAGTGCCGAGGGCAATCCCATGAGACTCGCGCGCCCATTCGTTCGTTTGCCGCTGCAATTCGATGCCGAGCGATTGCGTGAGGAAGTGCTGAATCTTCCACCGGAAGCTTGGGCAGCACATCCGAATAAGATTCCTGGGAATAGTTCTGTCCGACTCATCAGCGCCGGTGGCAGCGAGAACGACGATGTCGAAGGCATGATGCAGGCGACGCCGCACCTCACGCGAATGCCTTACGTGCAGCAAGTCCTCGCAAGTTTCGGTGTGGTGTGGGGTCGATCGCGTCTCATGCGTCTTGCCCCAGGGGCCGACGTTCCTGAGCACGCTGACATCAACTATCACTGGTTCCGGCGCGTGCGATTGCACGTTCCCATCATCACCCGACCCGAAGTGCGCTTTCGCTGCGAAAACGAATCAGTACACATGAAAGCCGGTGAGGCTTGGGTATTCGACAACTGGCGCTTGCACAGCGTCGTGAATCCAACGGAGTTCGAGCGCATCCACCTCGTCGCGGATACGACCGGCAGTGCGTCGTTCTGGCAGTTTGTGCAGCAGAGCGCTGCGGGAACGAATCAGGACATCGTGCACCGCTTCGACCCTGCGAAGCAGGTGCGGCTGCTAACGGAGACGAGCACGACATCGCCCGTCCTGTTGCCGACAGAGGTCGACGTTCAGGTGGCCGACATCATTGGCGAACTTGTGTTGCTCGCTGATACGCCAGAGGCGCGCGACCGACGCGCCAAATACCAGGCGATGCTAGTGGCGTTCAGCCAGGACTGGCGCCAGCTCTACCTACTCTATGGCGAGCACGAGCAGGGCTTCGCGGAGTACGCGAGGGTGCGTGAGAGCGTTCGTACTGCATCGCGCGCGCTGTCGGAAGGGCTCGTGATGCGTACCAATCGCGTTGCCGCCCATACCGTCTTCGAAGCTCGCATTCTTCAGCACCTGCTGTCCCATCGCCTCGAAGAACGCCGGCACAAACGCGCTACGTCCGTGCGGCGCATCGAGCGGCCGGTTTTCATTGTTGCCGCGCCGCGCTCCGGCAGCACATTACTTTTCGAGACACTAACAAGCAGTACATCAGTGATGAGCGTCGGGGGCGAAGCTCACCTGATGATCGAAGGCATTCCGGAGTTGCGAGTCGGCGCGCCGAATGTGCAGTCGAATCGTCTCACGGCGGAACATCTGCAGCCGTCGTACGCAGATCGGATCGAGAACTTCATTCTGGAACGACTGCAGGACGCGCAAGGTCAGCGGTTGAGTGCGCCCACTTTGCGATTCGTCGAGAAAACGCCCAAGAACGCCTTGCGCATTCCGTTGCTCGATGCCGTCTTCAAAGACGCGCTGTTCATTTTCTTGTGGCGTGACCCCCGCGAGAACATCAGTAGCATCATGGAGGCGTGGCGCTCGGGGAACTGGAAGACCTACAACGGCTTGAAGGGTTTCGACGGGCCATGGTCGCTACTGCTTCCACCCGGATGGGAGCAGATGAATGGGCAACCACTCGAGGAGATCGCTGCGTTTCAATGGGAAGCCACGAACCGCATCGTTCTAGAAGACCTATCCAAACTGCCGCGGTCGCGTTGGACATCGATTAGTTACGGTGAACTGACGCAGCAGCCTCAGGTTTCAATCGCGCGAGTCTGTGACTTCGCGTCGATCGAAATCGACGAGGTACTCCGCACGCGGCTGGCGCAATCACTGCCGATGTCTCGATACACTCACACGCCGCCTGCACCCGATAAGTGGCGCGTGAATGAAGCGGCTGTGCAGCGCGTGCTGGGATCGGTCGAGGCGACTTGGCAGCAGTTGCGGTCCCTGCGGCCCGGCTAACTCAGTTTCCTTGTGGCGGCGGGCGCTCGCGCATGGTACGAGCCAAGCCTCGTTTGGTTTGATCGCGTAGCGAAACAATTTGCGATTCGGTCATGCACACCGTCTCGCGAGCCAAGCGCGAGCCTGTTTTCTTCTCGTTTCTGCAGAAGTACTGCTCACCATTGCGGTCGACCAGCGTATAGCCCTCGCGTTGCAACTGCATGATGCGTTCGGGGGTGAGCTTCTGCGAGTCCGCACTAGCTTGGGTTGTGCCAGATGCGGGAGCCGCTGTGGGCGCAGCTGTCGCGGGAGTCGTAATCGGTTCCTTCGTAGGCGATCCACTGCAAGCAGTGAGTGCGGCCAACCCGAACAGGATGAGGCAGAAACTTGAGCTGCGACCCAGGGTCATAAAGATTCCTGCTAGTCAGTGGCTGACTTTGCTAATACGTAAGACTCAGGCTGTGCTACCAGTGCAAACGGATATATGTATGCCGCTATATGTATGCCGCATCCGAACTGACTGGGGGCGCGGACTTGCGTCCAAGCCAATTTTGACTCAACTGACCTGTGGAAAGCCATCTGCTGTTAACAAGTCAATGGACTTTCATCGCGCCGCGAACCTAATGCGAAGCGCCGCCACACTGGCATTGCTCAGTGCGGTACTCACGCATGTCGCAACATCGCAAGCGCAGACGAATGAGGCTGAGCTCACTGACGATCAAGAGCAGCACAGGTTCGTCGTGCCGACGACCCGCGACGGCATCGGACGGATCGTTGCGAACGTAATGATCAACGGTTCAGGTCCTTTTCGTTTTGTTGTGGATACAGGGGCTACGCACTCGGCGGTGTCGAAGCCATTGGCGGAGAAGCTGAACCTTGCCAATCAAAAGGCCGGTGCTCCGTCTGTTTTGTTGAGCGGCGTGACCGGTTCGGCACAAGTGGCCATTGTGCGGGTGGAGTCTCTCGAGGTGGGCAAGCTGTCGCTTGGCCCTTTGGACATGCCAGTGATCGAGGCAGTACTCGCCGATGCAGACGGTGTGTTGGGCGCGGATGCCATGGAAGACAGTCGTCTGACCATCGACTTCAAGAACGATCGGATTCTGATCGAAAAGTCGTCATTCCAAGCTGCGCCGAGATACTTCTATACCGTGCCGGTTCGGTTCGGCTTCGGGCGCCTGTTATTGGCGGATGCGACCATCGGCAAAGTCAGGGTGAAGGCCATCATCGATACCGGCGCCCAACGAACGCTCGGCAACATATCTCTTCGCAACGCATTGCGCATCGGCCGCGACTCTGCGCGCGGCCTATTCAGTACGGACGTGGAAGGCGTCACTGCGGATTTGCAACCTGGCGATGTGGCTGCGGCGCCGACGCTTTCAATGGGGGCGATCAAGATCGGCCAAACGGACATCACGTTCGGTGACCTGCACGTGTTCAAAGTCTGGGGTTTTCAGCGCCGCCCGGCAGTCTTGATCGGCATGGACGTATTGGGCGTGCTCGATATGCTCATCATCGATTACCGCCGCAAAGAGTTGCAGGTGCTTCCAGCGCAGGCGGGATGAAGCGCCTTATCGTTGCGCGTTACGCAGGCCTTCCGTTTCATTGCCGAACAACGCGTGTATCACTCGAGCGCCGGCACGGATGTGCAAGCGCGAGCACGTACCCGCGTTCAATTCGATGACTGCGACGACCGGTACTTCCGAATCAATGGTCTGCAGCGAGAAAGGCGTCGTGTTCTCCGCGACCTTCGCCACTTTGCCGGTGCCGTCCACGAACAGCATGTCTAGCGGCAGCACCGTGTTCTTCATCCACATCGACACAGCGCGAGCCGAAGGGTACGCGAACAACATGCCGGCATCCTGCGCCATCTGCTTGACGAACATCAGCCCACGTTGGCGGTGCGCATCGTCGTCCGCGACCCAAACCTGGAAGCGATGCACGCGTGCGTCGGGAGTCGCGATTTGTAATTCGGACTTCGGAAACAGCTGGTCTAGTGCCGCGTTCGCTTCATCGGCGTGGCTTACTCCTGCCACACACAAAACGAACGCCGCAAACAATCCGAGGTGAAAGCGCGCAGATCTCGTCATGGGGTACTTCCGTCGTCGGTGTTGTAATCGATGCGGCCAGCGAAATCGAAGCGGCTGACCAGAATCGCGCCGGGTCCGCGCAAGGATCGCGCAGGTTCGGTGCAGAAACCTCGAGCCGTCACCTTATAAGAGCGCGTCTTTCTCGGGATGGCGGTGATAGCAACTTGTCGAATATCGTCGATGGTGCACTTGTCATCGCCTTGGGTGCTGTAGAACTCACCGGACCCTTCTCGGATCAGCGTGACATTGACGGGTAGGGTTCGGGCTCGCTGTCCTTCCTTTAGGTGGCTGATTCCGAACACGATCACCCAATGTTCTGCGCCGTCATGTTCCGCTTCCGTGAAGCGAATGCGCGCTCCCTCAGCATCAGGACGCGCAGCGCCGGTGCAATCCAACTTCGCACCGCCCCAGTTCAGCTCCTCACTGGTGGCACCGCTTAGGCGGGCGCGTAAGAAACCTTGCTGCTTCGGCAGACATTCAGGGCTTTTTTGTCCAGGCGCTTCGGCCTTGGTCGCGGCGGGCGCGCTTTGAGCATGGACCTTGCAGGCGAACCCCAATGCGAGCGCAGCCGCTAGTGCGAGCAAATGCACAAAGGAGCCGCGGGTAGGGCCGAGCAGGACGTCGTTGCACACCCGGTTCAACATTCCAGTCTTTTCAATATGTCTTTAGGAACCGCCACAGGTTGGCGATGCGTTCTCCACAATGCCCAACGCGGGTACGCCAAGCAAGCGTCCGCGCAAACGTTGCCGTCGCTCGTTAGCCCTCCTGTCGGCTAACATGCTTGACCCTTTGGCTCGCAGCGAAAGAGACCCAGACATGAACGAAAGAGCAACGCCCGCTCAATCGAACCAAGAATCCACCGGCAATTCGAGCCCGAGACAAACCGCCGCCCGGCGCTACGTCAGCCGGCTAACGCGCAACACCCTGGCCGTGATCATGGCGGGCGGGCGCGGCGAGCGCCTCAAGCATCTAACCGATTTCCGCGCCAAACCGGCTACCCCGTTCGGCGGCAAGTTCCGCATCATCGATTTCGTACTCTCCAACTGCGTGAACTCCGGCATCCGCCGCATTCAAGTCATGACGCAGTACAAGTCGCATTCGCTGATCCAGCACATTCAGCGCGGTTGGAGCTACATGCGCGGCGAACTGGGCGACTTCATTGAAGTGATCCCGGCCCAGCAACAGATGGGCGAGTTCTGGTATCGCGGTACGGCCGATTCGCTCTACCAGAATCTTGAGATCATCAAACTGCATCATCCGCGTCACATTCTGGTGCTCGCGGGCGATCACATTTACAAAATGGACTATGGCCCGATGTTGGCCTACCACGTCGAGAAAAAAGCGGACATCACTGTCGGCGTCGTCGAGGTGCCGCGCGAAGAAGCGACCGGCTTCGGCGTCATGAGCGTGGACCCGACGTATCGGATCACGAAGTTCTCGGAGAAACCCAAGGATCCCGAAGGCATCCCGGGGCGAGAGAATTTCGCATTGGGTTCGATGGGTATCTACATCTTCAGAGCGACCTTGCTTTACCGTTTGCTCGAGGAGCACGCGCAGCGCCCGAACACCTCTCATGACTTCGGCCGGAACATCATTCCGGAAGCGTTGCCCACGATGAAGGTCTACGCGTACCCGTTCCAGGACGACCGAACTCGCGTGCAGCACTACTGGCGTGACGTCGGTACTGTCGATGCGTTCTATGAAGCCAACATGGAACTCGTGCACGTTAATCCCGAACTCAACATCTACGACGAGCATTGGCCGATTTGGACGTACCAACGCCAGTATCCGCCTGCGAAGTTCGTGCTCGATGAAGAGGGTCGCCGCGGCATGGCGGTGAACTCGATGGTGTCGGGCGGATGCATCATCTCGGGTGCGTACGTGAACCAATCCCTACTGTTCTCGAACGTGAGAGCGGACGAACGCAGCTACATCGAGCGGTCCGTCGTCTTTCCGGATGTCCGCATCGGGCCGGGCTGCACGATCAAGCGCGCAATCATCGATTCATCGGGTGTGGTGCCGCCGGGGACGCAAATCGGTGTGAATCCCGAGGAGGACGCCCGACGCTTCTACATGAGCGAAAAGGGTGTCGCACTCGTCACGCGCGATATGTTGGCGAAGTTGAAGAAGTGAGGCCCGTGATGAGGTGATGAGGTGATGAGGTGAAGGCGCTCTGCGCGTGAAGTGCGTAGATTGCCCGCTGCATTCCGCTCATCACAATTCCACTACCTCACCCCATCACTGGCGGCCGAGCTCGCTCGACTGCGCGGTCGCTACGCATTAGCATCCCGCATCGCCGTCGGCGGGAGGCCTCGATGAAGTTCATTTCGCGCTTTGCAGCGCTCACGGTTTTTCTGCTGTTCTCTGGCTGCGCGCTGGCACCCAAGCTGGAGACGCCGCGGTTGAATCTGGTCAGCATCCAGATGACGTCCGCAGACATGTTCAATCAACAGTTCATCGTCCGTATGAACGTGCAGAATCCGAACGATCGCGATTTGCCGGTCAACGGGATCGACTACAAAATCTTTCTCGAGGGCGACAGCTTCGCCGAAGGCATGAGCAGCGTTCCGTTTGTGATTCCCGCGCTCGGAGAAAAGGAGTTCGACTTGCCGGTGCGCACGAATTTCGTGAGCAGCTTGGGCCGATTGTTGTCGCGACTTAACGGCAAGCGCCAGGTCCACTATGTGATCGAAGGCAAGGTGATGACCAAGTTGGGCATCATTCACAAAGTGCCGTTCAGCGAGAGTGGGACGGTGGATTTGGGGGTGGTGAAGTAGAGAAGCGGTGATGGCGTGATGAAGTGATGGGGTGAAACGTGTAGGTTCGCTCCACCGTTCACGCGGTGCGCTTTCACATCATCACTGTGAGCTCCGCTCACCTCACTTCCTCGTACAAACGCACATACTCCTGCGCCTGCCGGTCCCACGAAAAATCTTGGGTCATCGCATTGCGCATCATCTGCTGCCAGGCCTCGCGATCTTTGTACAGATCTAGTGCGGTGTGAATCGCCCAGCGGATCGCGTTGGTATCGAAATCGTTGAAGACGATGCCCGTGCCTTGGCGCGTATTGCCGTCCCACATCTGCACCGAATCGGCCAATCCACCCGTACGGCGCACGATGGGGATCGTGCCGTACTTCAGGCTGTACATTTGGTTGAGTCCGCAGGGCTCATACAGCGAGGGCATGAGGAACATGTCGCTCGCGGCTTCGATCAAATGCGACAGCTCATCGTGGTAGCCGCGATGAAACACCACGCGATCGGGAAAGCGGCGCTGCAGATAAGCGAAGAAATCTTCGTACTTCGCATCGCCGCTGCCCAACGCAACCAGAGCCAAATCGCGTGTGGCGAGGATTTCGGCCAGGGAATCGAATAACAAATCGAAGCCCTTCTGAATGGTAAGCCGCGAAACGATACCCATCAGCGGTGTGGAATCCGCAACGGGCAGATTCAACCAGTCGAGTAGTTCGCGTTTAGTGCGCTGCTTGCCCGAGACGTCATCACGCGAAAATCGATGCTTTAGATAACGATCGTTGGCCGGACTCCACTGCGAATAGTCGACGCCATTTAGGATGCCGACGACCTGGTCGTGACGCGCGCGCAGATCTCCGTCCAATCCGTGTCCGCCGATGGGCGTGCAGATCTCATTTGCGTACGTCGGGCTCACGGTCGTGACGCGATGTGCATGACGTACGCCTTCACGTAGCCAGTTGATCGCTCCGCCCGCGGCGGTATCGGGCGCCAGCTGACCGCGTAGATCGCCGCCGATGTCGTAGGCAGTGCTATTCGCAAAGATGCCCTGATAGCCGATGTTGTGAATCGACATGATCGTGCGAGTGGAATCGAACATTCGATCCCAGGCGTACACGGTCTTGAGCAGCAACGGAATCAGCGCGGTGTGCCAATCATTGCAATGCATGATCTCGGGCGCGAACGGCATGCGTTGACACGATTCGATGATCGCTCGCTGCAACACGAGAAACCGCAGATGTTCATCGACCCCGTTCGTGTAAATCGTCGGACGGTCGTAAACCGCCGGGCAATGAATCAAGTACAACGGCACATCCGAATCGGGCAGCCGCGACTCGCGCAGTGTGAAATCGTAGTGGTGATTGCCCAAGTGCAGCGGGACGTTTTCCGCTCGTGCAACGGATTCGCTCTCAAGGCCCGGATATCCGATGCTTGCGTAGAGCGGCATGAACAGCCGCACGTCGTGACCGAGTTGTTTGAGGTGGCGAGGCAATGCGCCTGCGACATCGGCGAGCCCTCCCGATTTGGCGAGCGGCGCGATCTCGGATGCGGCGAATGCGATTTTCATGAGGCGGTGTTCGCGGCTTAGTCTTGTGAGTTGCCTGAAGGCGGACGCGGCGGGGTGAATGCAGCGAACATGCCTTCCTGCATCTTCGCCCACATCTCGAGATTTTGCCGAGTCAGCTCGGCCATCGAATTCAGCGGTGCACCGCCGAACATGCGTGCGAGTTGCGCTTGCACCGCTTCTTGCTGACGCACGAAGGTCTCGACACTCTTGTCGAGATAATCACTCAAGAAGCTTTGCAACGAATTACCGTAGAAACGGATTAGAGATTCGAGCAGCGAGGTGGACAAGATCGGGCGCCCGAATTGCTCCTGATCCGCAATAACCTGCAACAGGATCACCCGCGTGATGTCCTCTTGGGTTTTATCGTCGACCACCTTGATGCGCTCGCCAGCAATGATCATGTTGCGGACATCATCGAGCGTGACGTGCCGGCTCTGGGAAGCATCGTACAGCCGTCGATTCGCATACTTTTTGATGATGCGCTCTGTACTCATGAGTCACCTATCGGGTTGGAGCGAGCACGACTTGCGTGCGCCGCGCCTCGACGTGTTCGAGACGAAAGGATTTGGGACAATCGCCACGCTAAGCCCGTTACTGAAGGGCGCCGCAGCGCGGGCGGGTACTGTAGCCGTGCAATTTTGGCAGTGCAACAATGTAGCTCCTACGCGAGAGCGCTTTGCATAACATCTCTCAAGCCATGAAAGACACGCACGCAGCGGCCGAGAGCGCCGCATGACTGAGCAGGGCCCGCTCGATCCAAGCCAAATAGCGGAATGGCTCAACCAGCAGCGCGAGCGTTTACGCACTGAGCGCGCCACGGACGACGACAGCGAGTCCTGGATCAACTCGATGCGCGAATGGCTCAAGCTGCTGCGCCCTCACGCGAGTCCGATGTTCGGCGGGCACGGCCAGGACGAGCTGAGCCAGACGCTGCGTGGACTGGGCACCGCGCAACAGAGCATCTTAGAAATGCTCAGCAAATTGCCTCCGCTCGGCATCGCTGCAAGTCAGTTCGAGCCGTGGATGCGCTTGCAAGCTGCCGATGCCGAATTCAGAAAGGTCGAGGAGCGGTTCCGCGATGCTGTCGCAAACGTGCATTTGCAGGCCCTCGATGAGCTGGAGCGGCGCTTGACAGCGCGGAAAGGTGCATCGCTCAACGAGCGCGAGCTGTTCGACTTATGGGTCGAGTGCGGCGAAACCGTTTTTACGAAAGTCGCACACACTTCCGAATTTGCGCAATTGCAGGGTGCGGTGAGCAACGCAGCTGTTCGACGTTTGCGCGAGCAGCAAACAGTCATCGAACAGGTTGCACGTATGTTCGACCTGCCCACGCGAGCCGAGCTCAATTCAGTACATCAACAGTTGCGCGCCTTGCGTCACGAGATCGAAACATTCAAGTCCGCCGAGATGAACGACACGCCCGCGCGTGCGAAGTCCAAACGCGTATCCAAGTCCGCGAATCGCGTTGCCAAGAAGCCAACTCGAACATCGAGCAACAAATCGAGCAAGGTGTCGCGATGAGTCCCGAAACTGAAGCGCCGTTTGCGCAACTTGCGAGCAACATGGCGAGCGTGATCGGAGCGCTTGCAAACGCAGGCGAAGTCGAGATCGGCACTGCACCGAAGCGCGAGGTGTATCGCGAAGACAAGCTCGTTTTGTATCGCTATGAAGCGGATCCCGACGCGCCGCGTGTTCGCAATCAAGTGCCGCTCTTGATCTGCTACGCGCTGGTCAACCGTCCGTACATGTTGGATTTGCAGCCCGATCGATCGCTGATTCGTGGCCTGCTAAAGCGTGGCGTCGATGTCTATTTAATCGATTGGGGTTATCCGGATGGCGCCGATCGGCTGCTCGACATGAGCGACTACGTGTTGCGTTATCTGGATCATTGCGTCGATGTTGTGCGTCGAGAAAGCGGACAGCCGAGCATCAACCTGCTGGGCGTCTGTCAGGGCGGGACGTTCAGTATCTCGTATGCGGCGTTGAAGCCTGAGCGCGTGCGCAACCTAATCACGATGGTCACGCCGGTGGATTTCCGCACCGAAGACAACCTGCTCACTAAGTGGAGCGAGACGCTCGATGTAGATGCGCTCGTCGGTACGTACGGCAATATTCCCGGTGCGCTCCTGAACACGATGTTCGTGAACCTGCTGCCATTTCGGTTGCACTCGCAAAAATACGTGCAACTGATCGACTCGTTGGATGACCCCGAGGCGCTGCGCAATTTCCTGCGCATGGAGAAATGGATCTTCGACAGCCCCGATCAGCCCGGTGCGGTCTTTCGCGAGTTCCTCACCAAGCTCGTCAAGGGCAATGAACTCATCCGAGGGACGCTGCAGGTCGGCGGTCGGGACGTGAATCCGAAACGCATCACCATGCCCGTTTTGAATGTCTTCGCCCGCCAAGACCACCTGGTCCCGCCAAGCGCGAGCCGGCCGTTGAAACAATTGGTGGGTAGCAGGGATTACGCGGAGTACGAATTCAACGGTGGGCACATCGGTATTTACGTGAGCCGAGGGGCGCAGAAGGAGATTCCGGAGCGCATCGCCAGGTGGTTGCAGGACAGATGACGTCTGTACCCGTCGTCGGGTTCGCCGGTCTATTGCTTCAAGTCGGGCCTCTAGCCTAAAGCCTACAGCCTGGAGCCTACAGCCTAGAAACTCGCGTAGCGCTTTATAACCGCTCTGTCACTCGACGCCGGCGTACGTCTCGTCTTACTCTCGCCAACCCCTGAATAGGTCACTTAGTGACCGGTCATTCAATTCCGCCACGCAGCGAGTCGCACTTATGATCTACGACAACATCCTTGGCACGATTGGCCGCACCCCTATCGTTCGCATCAACCGGTTGGCGCCTTCGCACACGACCATGTATGTGAAGTGCGAATTCTTCAATCCGCTGTCCTCGGTCAAGGATCGCCTTGCGATTGCGATCATCGAAGACGCCGAGCGCCGCGGCACGCTCAAGCCTGGCCAGACGGTCGTCGAGGCGACGTCGGGCAACACTGGCATTGCACTGGCCATGGTCTGCGCGGCGAAGGGTTATCCGTTCGTCGCCGTGATGGCCGAGTCCTTCTCGATCGAGCGCCGCAAGATCATGCGCATGCTGGGGGCACAAGTGATTCTCACGCCGGCGGCCGAGCGCGGCACCGGGATGGTTCGCAAAGCCGACGAGCTCGCGCGCAAACACGGCTGGTTCTTGGCGCGTCAGTTCGAGAACCAAGCGAATCCGGAATATCACCGCAATACGACTGGCCCTGAGATCCTGAGCGACTTCGCAGGCAAGCGACTCGATTTCTGGGTAAGCGGTTGGGGAACGGGCGGCACGCTGACGGGCGCGGGAGAGATGATCAAGAAGGCTCGTCCTGAGACGAAGATCGTTGTTGCAGAACCTGCCAACGCATCGCTCTTGGGTGGTGCAGAGTTCAAGCCGCACAAAATTCAGGGCTGGACGCCGGACTTCGTTCCGGGCGTGCTGAATCGATCGGTGCCCGATCAAATCGTAACGGTGGGCGACGACGAGGCCATCCAAACCTCGCGTGCGCTTGCGGCAAAAGAAGGCATCTTTTGTGGCATTTCTTCCGGCGCGACATTCGCAGCCGCTCTAAAAGTGGCTGAGAAAGCGCCGCAAGGTTCCACCATTCTTGCGATGCTGCCGGACACCGGCGAGCGTTACTTGAGCACTCCGCTGTTTGAGGGCGTGACGGACGGCTCCGACGCTGAACCATAAGCCTTTCGCGCGCAGCGCGGCGCGTAGTGTGACGGTCACGTCGGATTCACGATTCTTGACTGGGCGAACACCTACGCGTCGCTGACTTCGTTATACGCTCCCAGCCGCCAGTTCTGGCGACGGACAGCGGCATGCGGATTCACCCGCCCTTTTGTCCGCTTTCGTGTAATCACTGCTGCAGAGATGCCTTTGTCTGATCTTTCTCCCAGGCTCGTGTCAGACGCGCCGGAAACGCGTCGCTCATTGGGCGACCTCGTGAGCGCTCGTGCACTCACCGCTCTTGTCCTAATCGCGATCGTCATCGCGGCGATCGTGTGGTTCGTGCAGGAGCGCGATTCGACCGTGGGAGCCTCAGCCAGGCCGGCGCGCAATATCGTAGCAAGCGTGATCGTGGCCCATCCGCAATTGAAAAACTTCGCGGAGAAAGTGGAAGCACTCGGTACCGTGCGCGCGAACGAATCTGTGGATCTGACGGCGAAGGTCGCAGGGCGCGTCGCCGCGATCAAATTCCGCGAAGGCCAACAGGTTCATGCTGGCGATGTTTTGATCGAACTCGACAGCGATGAAGCGCGCGCGGACCTTGCAGCCGCACAAGCTGCGGCGAGCGAGAGCCGCAGCCAATTCAAGCGCAGCCAAGAATTGTTCCAAACGCACGTCCTCTCAGAGGCGCAACTCGATCAACTTCAAGCCACGGTGCTCTCGAATGATGCAAAAGTGCAAGCGGCACGTTCGCGCTTGAACGACCGGATCATCTCGGCACCGTTCGCGGGACGTGTCGGTCTGCGAAACGTCAGCCTCGGCGGGCTCGTCAATCCAGGAACCGTCATCACGACGCTCGATGACACCTCCGTGGTGAAGCTCGACTTCTCCGTGCCCGAAGTGTTTCTCGCTCAAGTGAAAACGGGACTGCAGATTCAGGCGCGCACGTCTGCTTATGCGGATCGACTTTTCACTGGCCGCGTTGCGAGCGTGGACACGCGCGTCGATCCTGTCAGCCGCGCGGTGACAGTGAGAGCGCTCATCGACAATAAGGATGGAAGCCTCAAGCCCGGCATGTTCATGACGGTGCAACTCGTACGGCCAGAAGGCAAGGCACTGTTCATCCCAGAGCAGGCGATCGTGCCGGAAGGCGAGGAGAAATACGTCTTCACTGTCAAAGACGGCAAGGCCTCGCGAGTGGCCGTTTCGACCGGACGTCGTCGGCCCGGCGAAGTCGAAATTCTCGAAGGTCTGAAACCGGACGACGTGGTCGTGATCGAAGGCACGCAGAAAGTGCATGATGGAGCGGCCGTCAAGGCAGCTTCGCAGCCGTCATGATTCTTTCCGAGATTTCGGTTCGGCGCCCCGTATTCGCCACCGTGGTGAGCTTGCTGCTCACCATCATTGGTTTCATGGCGGCCAATCGCCTGTCGGTGCGCGAGTACCCAGACATCAGCGCGCCGGTCGTTAGTATCGATACGCGGTATCGCGGCGCGACCGCGGAAGTCATCGAAACCAAAATCACGCAGCTCATCGAGAATCAAGTCGCAGGACTCGAGGGCATCGAGAAGATCAGCTCTTCGAGTGCTGAAGAGCGCTCGCGTATCACGATCGAGTTCAGCGTGAACCGCGACATCGAGTCCGCGGCCAATGACGTTCGCGATCGAGTCGCACGCATCGAAAACAATTTGCCAGACGAAGCGGATCCGCCGGAGATCACCAAGGTCGATGTCGACTCCGATCCGGTGATTGTGGTCGATATCTCCAGTACCAAACGTTCGGTGCTGGAGCTTAACGACTATGCAGATCGCTATCTGCTGGACCGCTTCTCGGTCGTGAGCGGTGTCGCGATGGCGCGCATCAACGGCGAGCGCCGCTACGCGATGCGGATTTGGCTCGATCGCAAAGCGCTTGCGGGCCGCGGATTGACCGTGCAGGACGTAGAAGACGCGCTCAGGCGCGAGAATCTGCAGTTGCCCGCCGGACGCATCGAGTCGGTCAATCGAGAGTTTTCGCTGCGCACGCGCACCGGATTCGACAACGAAGAGGACTTTCGACAACTTGTCGTGGGTCGCGGCGCGGACGGCTCGGTCGTGCGTCTCAAAGAGGTCGCCGATGTGAAACGCGATGCAGAAGACTTCCGCTCGCTCTCGCGCTCGAACGGCGTCACCGGCATCAGTATTTCCATCATTCCGACGTCTACGGCGAACATTCTCGATGTGACCGAAGGCGTCAAGCAAGAAATGCAACGGATGCAAGCTGCACTGCCCGAGGACATCAAGCTCGGCGTGAACGTGGACTACTCATTGTTCGTGCACGAGTCCATCAAAGAGGTGATCTACACGCTCGCCATCGCGCTGGCGCTGGTGCTGGTGGTGATTTACGCGTTCCTCGGAACCGCTCGAGCGACGCTCATTCCGGCAATTACCATTCCGGTATCGATCATATCGGCCGCAATCGTCATGGCCGTCGCGGGATTCTCGATCAACGTGCTCACGCTCCTCGGTGCGGTGCTCGCGATCGGTCTTGTGGTCGACGACGCAATCGTCGTGCTCGAGAACATCATGCGGCGTATCGAAGAAGGCGAGCCGCCGTTAATCGCTGCGGTGGACGGCAGTAAGGAAATTGGCTTTGCCGTGCTTGCAACGACGGCGGTACTCATCGCTGTGTTCCTGCCGATCTCGTATCTGCCCGGCAATATCGGCCGGCTTTTCGGGGAGTTTGGTATCACCATTGCCGCGGCCATCGCATTTTCAGGCCTCGTTTCATTGACGTTGGTGCCCATGCTGACGTCGAAGATCTTTCGCACCGGCATCGTGCGTGGGCGCGTAACGTCTTTCGTCGACAACGTGTTTTCTCGATTGTCTGCGCGCTACGAACGTACGCTGCGTACGACGATTCACAAACCCGTTCTCGGGATCGGCCTTGCGGTGGTGGCACTGGCGCTGGGCGGATTGCTTTATATGTCGCTACCCAGCGAGTACGCACCTCAGGAAGATCGTGGGATGGTGCAGATCATCCTCACCGCTCCGGAAGGCGCGAGCTTGTCGTATGTGGATCGTTACTTGCGCCGCGTCGAGGCCATCGTCGACGACGAAGTGAAGAAGGGCAATGCGATGCGCGTGCTCACTCGATCGGGAAGTTGGGGCGGCGGCGGTGCCGTGAACTCTGGTCGTGTGATCGTGCCCTTACGTCCGTGGGGTGAGCGCGAGGAATCCGCCTCGCAAATCATCGCTCGATTGCGTTCCAAGCTTAACGATTTGCCTGGCGTGCGCGTCGTCGTCACGCAGCCTGGAAGCTTAGGGATTCGCGGTGCCGGCACGCCGGTGCGAATGGTGTTGGGCGGGTCAACGTATGAGCAGCTCGCTCAATGGCGCGACATCGTTTTGGCGCGCGCCGCCGAAAATCCTGGGCTCGTGAACCTCGACTCCGACTATTACGAGCGCACACCGCAACTCGACGTCGCAGTGGATCGCAATCGTGCCGCGGACCTCGGCGTATCGCTCGAGGAAGTGGGACACACGCTGGAAACGATGATGGGCTCGCGCATCGTGACCACGTACTTGGATCGCGGTCAGGAATATCGAGTCATTCTGCAAGCGCGCGACACCGATCGTGCCACGCCCAGCGATTTGGACAACATTTATGTGCGTTCCCAGAAGGGCGCGTTGATTCCGCTTGCGAATCTGGTGAATGTCACGGAAACCGCGGGGCCGCAGGATTACAAGCGCTTCGATCGACTGCGCGCTGTGACGATCTCCGCCGGTTTGGCGCCGGGCTATTCGTTAGGTGAGGCGTTGAACTACCTCGAAACCGTGGTCAAGCAGGAGTTGCCGCCGGAAGCGCAAATCAAATATGACGGCGAGTCGCGCGAGTATCGTCGCAGCGGCGGCGCGCTGTACGTTACGTTCCTCTTGGCGTTGACGATCGTGTTCTTGGTGCTCTCGGCTCAGTTCGAAAGCTTCAAGCATCCGCTCGTGATCATGATGACAGTGCCGCTCGCAGTAACCGGCGCACTGATCGGGTTGTTCGTACAAGGCGGCTCCATCAACGTCTTCAGTCAGATCGGCTGCATCATGTTGATTGGCCTTGCCGCGAAGAACGGCATTCTCATCGTCGAATTCGCCAATCAACTGCGCGATCGCGGCATGGAGTTCTTCGAGGCGATCATCGAAGCCTCTGCGATCCGACTGCGGCCGGTGTTGATGACGAGCCTCTGCACGGTGTTCGGCGCGATGCCGCTGTTGTTGGCCGTCGGCGCGGGCGCGGAGAGTCGCCGTTCGATCGGCGCCGTGATTGTCTTTGGCGTCACGTTCTCGCTGCTTCTGACGCTCTACGTCGTGCCGATCTTTTATGGACTGATCGCGCGCAACACCCATTCGCCAGAATATGTCGGGCACCTGATCGAGAAGCTGCGGACGAAGCGACCGGGTTCGGGCGCTCCGGAAGCGGGCGAAGCCGCCAAATAAAAAAGCCGGTCGGCGAGGCACACCGACCGGCTCGTCCTAGCGCCTGGGGGCGCCATTGCAGGAGGACAGAAAGTCAGACCGTGCCTGGCCGAAGAGGTTCCGCGGCGATTTCGATCGAATCGATCAGGGTGTCCCCCACGGGCCGCAAGTGCCTGCCAGCTTTGAAAAAACGCACCGGGGCGTGGCCGGACCTGGCTTGCTAGAATGCGTCCTTCCCTAGCACTGGACCCCCATGGCCCTTTCTCCTTACCAGCAACTCGAGCAGGAGTTTCGGCAGCTGCATGCTTTTCGCACCGCAGCGTCGATCCTGCGCTGGGATTCCGCAGTGATGATGCCGCGCGGCAGCTCGGATCTGCGCGGAGAGCAACTTGCTGCGCTGGAAACCGAGTGCCATTCCCTCGTCAGCTCACCTCGGGTGTCGAGATTGCTCGATCGTGCCGAGGCCAATGCGCAAGGCCTGGACGACTGGCAGCGCGCCAACCTGCGGGAAATGCGTCGCGAGCGCGATCATGCCATCGCCACTCCTCACAATCTGGTTTCGCGGCTCGCTAAGGCCACGTCCCGAGCAGAGGTGCGTTGGATGGAGGCGAAGGAGAAGCGAGACTTCTTGATCTTTGCCCCCCATCTCGAAGAGGTCATCTCGCTGCTGCGCGACAAAGCGACGCTCCTCGGCAAGGCGGTGAACCTAGATCCCTATGACGCACTCGTCGACGAGTTCAGTCCAGGGCTTACGAGCGCCGAGATCGACACTGTCTTCACCGCTCTCGGTCGGCGCCTACCAGGGCTCATCCATGAGGTGATCGATCTGCAGGCAAGCCGGCCGCCGCTTGAGATCACCGGCAAATACGCGCCATCCAAGCAGCGGCAGCTGGCACTCGAAGTGATGAAAGCCCTGGGATTTCCGTTTGATCGCGGTCGGCTCGACGAGAGCGAACATCCTTTTACCGGCGGTGCACCTGGCGACATTCGCATCACTACGCGATTCAGCAACACCGATCCGTTGAGCGGCATCATGGGTGTACTGCATGAAACAGGGCATGCGATGTACGACGTCGGCTTGCCGGAGAAATGGCGCGGACAGCCGGTCGGGCGCGATCGCGGCATGGCATTGCAGGAAAGCCAATCGCTGCTGCTCGAGATGATCATCTGCCGCAATCGCCCGTTCCTGCGCTATCTCGTCCCTCTCATGCAGAAGGCATTCGGCGTCAGCGGCCCCGAATGGGAAGTCGAAAACATCTATCGATTGTTGACGCGGGTGCGCCGTAGCTTGATTCGTGTCGATGCCGATGAAGTGACGTACCCGGTTCACATCATGCTGCGCTACGAACTCGAGAAGGAAATCTTGAACGGCGAGCTGAAGATCAAAGATGTGCCCGAGGCGTGGGCAAGCCGCATCGGCGATCGGCTGGGCGTGCGGCCGACCAACGATGCGGAAGGCTGTCTCCAAGACGTCCATTGGGCGGTCGGTTCGTTCGGTTATTTCCCCTCGTATGCCATCGGAGCGGTGATCGCAGGCCAACTCTATGAGAGCCTGCGTTCCGACCGCCCGCACTTGGACGATGAAATTGCCGCCGGGCAATTCGGCGGGCTGTTCGAATGGCTGCGCCAGAACGTCCACGGCTTAGGTGCGAGTCTCAGCACACCAGAGTTGATCAAGAACGCCACCGGCAAACCGCTGTCCGCCTCTGCGTGGATTCGGTATGCGGAGGCGAAGTATCTTGGGGACTAGAAGCGGTTAGCGGGTAGCGGTTAGCGGTTAGAATCGCCGCACCTCGCACCCCTAGGCGCAGATTTCTTTTCTTTGATCTTCACTAACCGCTAACCGCTAACCGCTAACCGCTGATCACTTCCCATCCCATGTCCGCCGTCATCGCCCCTTCGAACAACTTCAAGCGCCTGCAAGCGAGATTGCGTGGTCTCGTCGGTAAGGCCATCGATGACTTCAAGATGATCGAGGGCGGCGATCGCGTGATGGTGTGCCTGTCGGGGGGCAAAGACTCGTACACGATGTTGGACATCTTGATGTCCTTGCAGCGGAGCGCTCCTGTCGAATTCGAGTTGATCGCGGTCAACTTGGATCAGAAGCAACCGGGCTTTCCCGAACACGTGCTGCCGGATTATTTGAAATCACTCGGCGTGTCGTTTCATATCATCGAGCAAAACACGTATAGCGTGGTGAAGCGCGTCATTCCGGAAGGCAAGACGATGTGCGGTTTGTGCTCGCGCCTGCGACGCGGTGCCCTGTACAACTACGCCGCTAACAACGGCATCACTAAAATCGCGCTCGGACATCATCGTGACGATCTCGTCGAAACGCTGTTCTTGAATATGTTCTTCGGCGGCAAATTGAAATCCATGCCGCCGAAACTGCGCTCGGAGGACGGGCGTCACATCGTGATCCGGCCGCTCGCGTACGTTGCAGAACAAGACATCGAACGCTACGCGCGAGCACGCGAGTTTCCTCTGATCCCGTGCTCGCTGTGCGGCTCGCAGGAAAATATGCAGCGCGTCGAAATCAAGAAAATGCTGCGGGAATGGGAACAGCGCTACCCCGGCCGCATCGAATCGATCTTCTCCAGTCTCTGTAATGTCGTGCCCTCGCATTTGGCAGATGCCAATGCGTTCGATTTTGCGGGGCTGGAGGCTGAGATCGGGGATCGCGGCAGCGAGAAGCGGGAACAGGGAACGGGGAACAGGGAACAGGGAACAGGGAACAGGGAACAGGGAACAGGGAACAGGGAACGGGGAACGGGGAACCGGGAACAGGGAACGGGGAACGGGGAACACGGAACGGGAAATGAGCGCAGCGACAGAATCCTAGTCACCAGTCACTAGTCACCATTCACTACACATGACGTGCATCGTCTTCTCACACGGCCAAGACGGCGAACCTTGGGGCACGAAGATCGTGGCCATGGCAGAGGTTGCGAAGCGTCGCAATCTGCCGGTCGAATCCATCGACTACCGCGGTATGGCGGATCCCGCTGCCCGAGTGGCGAAGCTTTTGGAGTTCTGCCAAGGCCATGCGGGACCTTTCGTGTTGGTCGGGTCCAGCATGGGGGGACATGTGGCCGCCGCCGTGTCTTCGCAGGTGAATACTCGAGCTGTGTTTCTGTTGGCGCCGGCTTTCTTCATGCCCGGCTACGAGCAATACACGCCGGTCGCGCCGCAGTGCCGCGTCGAAATTGTCCATGGCTGGAACGACGACATCGTCCCGGTTGAAAACAGCATTCGATACGCGCGTCAGTACAAATGTGCGTTGCACATATTAGATTCCGATCATCGGCTCACTGCGCAGCTCGATGAGATTTGCGAGCTGTTCGATGCGTTTCTGGCGCGGCTCATTCGGCAATAGATCCATCAACGAGGTGCATCATGAAGCTTCCGCTGGCAGTAACCGTTGCGTTCATGTCTGGCTGCTTCGCCGCTTGCGGTTCTCATGAGGAACCGAAACAGCCCGATCCACCGCCGGTCAAGGACACCGCGTTCGGCGACATGGTAGGCACCATGGATAAGGCACGCAGCGTTCAAGACACGACGCTGAAACAAAAGGAAGCAATGGACCGGCAACTCGAGCAGCAGGAAACAGGCGCCACTTCCGAAGAATAGTGCGCTACGGGACTGCAACTTTTGTCTGAACGCGGTCACTCGACCGTGGAGCTTTCCACCTTCGATCGAATTTGGCTTGCGTGCTTACGTGCGCCGTTGCGGGCGTGGGTCCGCCCGCGCGTGGTGCCGGAAGATCTGCGGCAACGCTTCGCTCGACACCCGCGCCCGATCTGCTACGTGCTGAACCTTGCAGGAGTTGCCGACCTCGTCGTTCTTGAAAAGGTCTGCGATCAGTTTGGTTTACCGAGCCCGTTCACTTCACTGAAGTTCCCGCTGCCCTCGTGCTCCGTTTTCTTCTTGGAACGTCGCATCGGCTTCTGGCGCGATAGGTCCGATCGGCGCATTTCCGATAACTTCCGACAGCTCATTGCTGCAGCAATGACGGATCCATCGCTCGATGTCGACCTCCTGCCGGTGAATGTGTTGTTCGGGCGCAAGCCTGAGCGTGAAGGTTCGTGGCTGCGGACCTTGCTCTCCGAAGGATGGGAACGCGTCGGACGCTTGCGTCGCTTCTTGTCGGTGCTGATCTACGGGCGCGATCTGCTGGTGCAATTCGGCGAGCCGGTGTCGGTACGAGCGGTGCTCGGCGATGCGGGTGAGAGCGTCGCTGTCCGACGTCTCACGCGAACGCTGCGCACAGCGGTTGCACGTCAACGTGCTGCGGCCATCGGGCCCGATCTCTCGCATCGTCGCACGATCGTCACCCAAGTATTGCGAACGGCACAGGTGCGTCGGGCGATGCACGATGAGATGCGAACGAAGCGTCTAACGCGTCGAGAGGCGATCGAGCAAGCCCAGGACTATGCGAACGAGATCGCGGCGGACTACTCGCACCGGTTCGTGACGGTTATGGCGCGCGTGCTTACGTGGGTATGGACGCGACTGTACGACGGCGTCCAACTTCATCATGAGGACGAGTTGCGAGCGATAGCGGAGGACAACGAAGTCGTTTTCGTTCCCTGTCATCGCAGCCACATGGATTACATCTTGCTCTCGTATGCGATCTACTTCAGAGGCTTTGCGATCCCGCACATCGCCGCCGGCATCAATCTCGACATGCCGCTCGTCGGTCGCTTCTTGCGTAAAGGCGGCGCGTTCTATATCCGGCGCTCATTCAAGGGCAACGCGTTATACACCGCGGTGTTGATGAACTATCTTGGAATCATCATCTCGCGCGGCCATAGCATCGAGTATTTCATCGAAGGCGGTCGCAGCCGCACCGGCAGATTGCTGCAGCCGAAGACCGGAATGTTATCGATGACGCTGCGCAGTTATCTGCGCGATCCACGCCGGCCGATCACGTTTCTGCCGGTCTACTTTGGCTATGAGCGCCTGGTGGAGGGCAAAACGTACATCGGTGAGCTCTCAGGAAAACCGAAAGAAAAGGAGAGTGTGTTCGGAATGCTGCGCACCTTGCCGTTGCTGCGCCAGAAGTTCGGCAAAGTGCACGTGAGCTTTGGGGAGCCGATTCGCCTGCAGGATTTGTTCGCTCAGCTTGGATTGGCTGCGCCGAATGCAGGTGAAATCGAGGAGAAGCCATCTTGGCTTGCCCCCGCCGTCGATCGCTTGGCGCAGCAGATCATGACCAACATCAATGCTGCCGCATGCTTAACTCCGATCAACCTCATCGCGCTAGTGCTGCTCGCGATGCCGAAACAAGCGATGCTCGAAAGCGATTTGACGCGCCAAATAGATCTCTACGCATCGCTCCTGCGTCAAGTGCCTTACTCGCGGCGTGCATGGGTAACGGATGTCGATGGGCATGGTGCCCTTCGCCATGCGGAGCGCATGGGGGTCGTGCAACGCATCCGGCATGCGCTCGGCGATGTGATCGAAATGAATGAGCAGAACTCGGTGCTCATGACCTACTTCAGGAATAATATTCTGCACCTGATTGCATTGCCGTCCTTGATCGCTTGTTGCTTCTTGAACAATCGGGAGATGCGCACTGAGGACATTCAGCGGCTCATGTGGCGCATTTATCCCTACGTTGGCGACGAGCTGTTCCTGCGCTGGAACGAAAGCGAAGTCAGTGCGGTGGTGCTCGAGCTGCTCAACAATCTACGCGACCACAAGTTGCTGGAGCTGTTGAGCGACGATGTGTGGCAGAGGCCACCGACCGGCACCGTCGAAGCCGTGCAACTGTCTGTACTGGCGGAAGTCACGGTGCAGATCATCGAGCGCTACTACTTGGTGATCGCAGTGTTGCTGAAGGCGGGCAGCGGCCACATCGATCAGTCGGCGCTGGAGACACAATGCGAACAGATGGCGCAGCGGATGTCGCTTCTCTATGAACTCAACTCGCCCGAGTTCTTCGATAAGTCCTTGTTCAAGAATTTCATCGATCTGTTGCGAGCGCGGCATGTGTTAGAGATCAATGCGGAGGGGCGACTCACGTTCACTGAGCGGCTCTCTCTCGTCGCTGCCGATGCGCAGATCGTGTTGCACGAACGCATCCGCAACAGCATCTTGCAAGTCACTCATCACTGATGCTGCGAATCATCTGTGCACTTGCCGTTATGCTTCTCGCACGCCTCGTGAGTGCGGACGCGCTGCTTTCTACCTCTGCCACGAAAGTTGCTCAAGGAGCGCCGCTGCAGCTCGATCTCACGCTATTGAATCCGACGGATGAGCCCGAAGTTGTCGATGTGCCTGATGAGCTTCACTTGCGCGTCGAGACGCAAAACAGGTTGGCAACCATCGTCGCGCGCAGTTCGCAGTCGGGCGACATCACGCTCGAGCCGCACGGATTCGTTCGCCTACAGATCCAAGCCTCGCTGCCCGAAGCGATGGTCGGTCAGGTCATCGTGGATGCAACTGGGTTCGACACCAACCCCGTTGCTCTGCAGATCACTGGAGACGAAAAGGAAGCGGCAGCGCTGACCGAGGCGCCGCCCCCAAAGTCCACCTGGAACGCGCAATACACGCTTGTCGACAAGCCTCCGCCGATTCCTATCTCGGTCTACGAGCCAATCTATTTTCTCTTCGGTGGCGACGGCGGACTCAATGCGAAATTCCAACTCTCTCTGCGCTATCGACTGTTCGACGATAAAGGACGGCTCGCCAATCATCTGCCATGGATCGATGACCTCTATCTGTCATTCACGCAGACGTCGCTGTGGAACCTGCATGACCAGTCAAACCCTTTCCAGGACAGCAGTTACCGACCGCGGCTCTTCTATGCGAACTACAACGTCGCGAAGTTTTTCGATGGGCGCTTGCGCCTTGGTCTCGAAGGTGGCGTGGGACACGAATCCAACGGTAAAGATGGCGATGAGTCTCGCAGCTACAACATGCTCTACGTGCGACCGGTCGCGCTACTAGGTGATCCGGAAGGACTGCGTGCATTCATTGCACCGCTGGTACACAACTACATCGCGGAGAGCGATAACCCAGACATCCAGAAATACCGCGGCTATGTCGATTGGCTCGTTGGAATCGGCAGCAAAGGGGGCCTCGATTTTTCTGCGACCCTGCGCAAAGGAACCGCCAGCACCTACGGCAGCATGGAACTCAACTTCTCCTATCCGCTCTCGAAGCTGAGCGGAGGCGATCTCACCGGCTGGCTGCTACTTCAGTACTTCGCCGGATATGGCGAGAGCTTGCTCGATTACAACCGCAAGCTCGATTCGCAGTGGCGGCTTGGGGTGGCTGTGGCGATGTGAGGAAGTCGGGAAACGGGAAAGGGAAACGGATTGGCTGTCAACCGTCAACGGTCAACTGTGAACCGTGAAACCGATTGGCTGCCAACTTCCAACCGTCAACCGTCAACTGCGAACGACGTGGTTCGAGGTTCGGGGATCGAGCCGGAACGAAGAGGCAGGTGCTGGGATAGATTGGCTTGGGAACACCTCGCCCCTTGTGGGAGAGGTCGCGCGAAGTGCGGGAGAGGGGGTTCGGGAATCGCGAAGCGGATTGGCCATCAACCGTCAACCGCGAGCAACGTGGGTCGGGGTTCGGGGATCGTGGTTCGGGAAACGGCCGCTCACGGCGTCCTGCCTCTCGCGGCATTGGCACATCCCTGTGCGGCAGGAACCGGGGAACGGGGAACGGGAAGAAGAGCATCATCTTGACAAACCGCTAACCGCTAACCGCTAACCGCT
>DASTSB010000022.1:0-2958 GCA_035760885.1 Steroidobacteraceae bacterium
CGAGCGGCTGATCGATTTCACCCGCCGATCCGGCAAGTACTTGCCGTTCCGTCCCAATACCGCTTACTTGAACACGATTTCTCCTGGGCAGGAGAAGCCATACCCCGGCGATCTCGCGCTTGAACGCCGCATCGAGGCGTACATCCGCTGGAATGCAATGGCGATGGTCGTCTTGGCGAATCGTCAGAGCTCCGAGTACGGCGGCCACATCGCGAGCTACGCGTCGTCTGCGACGCTCTACGAGGTCGGGTTCAATCATTTCTGGCGTGCGCCGTCCGATGCGCACCCGGGCGATCTGATCTACAGCCAAGGACACGTTTCGCCCGGCATCTATGCCCGCGCGTTCGTCGAAGGCCGCCTCACCGAAAATAACTTGCGTCACTTCCGCCAGGAAGTCGCGAGCGAGGACGGGCTGTCGTCGTATCCACACCCGTGGCTCATGCCGGAGTTCTGGCAGTTCCCGACGGTATCGATGGGCTTGGGTCCCATGATGGCGATCTATCAGGCTCGCTTTCAGCGTTATCTCGAGCACCGCGGCATCGTTCCGGAGTCCGATCGCAAGATTTGGGCATTCCTGGGCGATGGAGAAATGGACGAGCCCGAATCGATGGGCGCGCTCACGATGCCTGTCCGGGAGAAGCTCGATAACCTGGTGTTCGTCATCAACTGCAATTTGCAGCGTCTGGACGGACCGGTACGCGGCAACGGCAAGATCATCCAAGAACTCGAAGCCGCATTCCTCGGCGCGGGTTGGAACGTCATCAAAGTTGTATGGGGTTCACGTTGGGATTCCCTGCTCGCGCGCGATACGAAGGGTCTGCTGCGCCGGCGCATGGAAGAATGCGTCGATGGCGAGTACCAGAACTTCAAGGCCAAGGGCGGCGCCTACACGCGCGAACATTTCTTCGGCAAGTACCCTGAGCTGAAGGAAATGGTTGCCAACATGTCGGACGACGACATTTGGCACTTGAACCGCGGCGGCCACGACTATCAAAAGGTCTGGAATGCATACAACGCCGCGAACAATCACAAGGGCGGCCCCACGGTGATCCTCGCGAAGACCGTCAAAGGCTTCATGATGGGACGTTGGGGCGAGAGCCAAAACATCACGCACCAGCAAAAGAAGCTGGACGATGAGGCGCTCAAGGAATTCCGCAACCGCGTTGGCATCGACATTTCCGACGAAGAAATCCTGAAGGCGCCATTCAAGCGGCTGCCTGACACCAGCGAAGAGATGAAATATCTGCGCGAGCGTCGCAAGGTGCTTGGCGGCTCTCTGCCGCAGCGCAAACCGAAAGCGGCCCCGCTTGCCGTTCCGGGATTGGATGCGTTCGATTCGCTACTGCAGAGCTCGGCTGATCGCGAGTTCTCCACCACGATGGCGCTGGTGCGCATCCTGCAGTTGCTGGTGAAGGATAAGAACATCGGTAAGCACGTGGTGCCGATCGTTCCCGACGAAGCGCGCACCTTCGGCATGGAAGGCATGTTCCGCCAGATCGGCATCTACTCCTCGGCCGGCCAGCTCTACACGCCGCAGGACGCCGATCAGTTGATGTTCTACAAGGAAGATAAGAAGGGTCAGATCCTGCAAGAAGGCATCAACGAAGCCGGTGCGACCTGCTCGTGGATCGCGGCGGGCACCGCTTACTCCAACTATGGAGTGAGCATGATTCCGTTCTATATCTACTACTCGATGTTCGGCTTCCAGCGCGTCGGCGATTTCATTTGGGCGGCCGGCGATAGCCAGGCTCGCGGCTTCCTCGTTGGCGGTACCGCAGGACGCACGACGTTGGCCGGCGAAGGTTTGCAGCATCAAGACGGTCACAGCTTGCTGCACGCGAGCACGGTGCCGAACTGCGTCGCGTACGATCCGACCTTTGCTTACGAATTGGCCGTGATCATTCAGGATGGACTGCGCCGCATGTACGCGGAGCAGGAAGACATCTTCTATTACATCACCGCGATGAACGAGAACTACGCGCACCCGGCCATGCCGAAGGGCGCGGAGAAGGGGATCATCAAGGGCATGTATCTGTTCCAGAGTGGAGGCAAAGGCAAGGTCCGCGTGAACTTGATCGGCGCAGGCACGATTCTGCGTGAGGTCATCGCTGCTGCTGAGATCCTCGAGAAGGATTACGGCGTGCCCTCCGATATCTTCAGCGCACCGAGCTTCAACGAGCTGCGCCGCGAAGCACTGGATGTCGAGCGTCAAAATATGCTGCATCCAGAACGTTCGGCGAAAGTCCCGTATGTGCGCGAGTGCTTCGGCGATCGCCAAGGGCCGTTCATCGCAGCGACCGACTATATGAAGGCAGTGCCGGACCAGATTCGCCAATGGGTACCTGGTCGTTACGTTGTCCTCGGCACGGATGGCTTCGGCCGCAGCGACTCGCGTGCTCAGTTACGCAAGCACTTCGAAGTCGATCGCAATCACATCGTCGTGGCTGCACTCAAAGCGCTCGCCGATGAAGGCAAGCTCGACGCCGCCACCGTGAAGGGCGCGATGAAGAAATTCAACATCGATCCGGAGAAACCGAATCCGGTCACGCAGTAGGAAAGAAGCGGTTAGCGGTTGGCGGTTAGCGGTTAGACAGAAAGCCCTCATCTCCAGCCGGTGACCCAGTCGACAAAGACGTGTTCAGAACCATTCGCGTCCTCTTTAACTAACCGCTAACCGCCAACCGCTAACCGCTTCCAAACATCATGTCCGAACAAGTCCTCGTTCCCGATCTTGGCGACTTCAAAGACGTTGAAGTCATCGATGTGCTCGTGAAGGCCGGCGACACGATTGCGGTCGACACTCCACTGCTCACGATCGAAACCGACAAAGCAACCATGGACGTGCCTTCCACCACGGCCGGTGTCGTCAAGTCGGTCGCGTTGAAGAAGGGAGATAAAGTTTCGAAAGGATCACTGATCCTGACGCTAGACGCGGTTGGCGGTTCTCAGTTGGCAGTT
>DASTSB010000023.1:0-2687 GCA_035760885.1 Steroidobacteraceae bacterium
TCGTTGTTGGCCGAGCAGGGAACGCAGGCCATCGCAGCGTTTAGGGAGCACTACCCGGAGTTGACGAGCCACTTCTATACCTCCGAGTCGCTCGACTTGGAGCGCGCTCTCGATGGGGCCGACGTCGTTATCGTCCATGAGTGGAATGAGCCTGAACTGATTGCCCGTGTGGGCAAACATGCAGCGACTGCTTCATATCGCTTGTTCTTCCACGACACACATCATCGTAGTGTGACTGAACCCGCATCGATGGCCACGCTCGACCTGCGTCACTACGACGGCGTGCTCGCGTTCGGTCGCACCATCGCAGAGCGTTACCTGCAAAACGGTTGGGCGCAGTTTGCATGGATTTGGCACGAAGCCGCCGACGCCCGGCGTTTCCATCCCTTGTCAGGCGTGGAGAAAGAAGGCGACTTGGTTTGGATCGGAAATTGGGGCGACGACGAACGCACTGCCGAGTTGCACGAATTTCTGATCGATCCGGTGAAGGATCTTGGCTTGAAAGCGCGCATCCATGGTGTGCGCTATCCGGAATCCGCAAAAGCAGCCTTGCGCGAAGCCGGCATCGACTACGCCGGTTGGGTCGCCAATTACCGTGCGCCCGAAGTGTTTGCGAAATATCGCTGCACCGTGCACGTCCCAAGACGCGCCTACGCGGACACGTTGCTGGGTATCCCAACGATTCGAATGTTCGAAGCGCTGGCCTGCGGCATTCCGCTCGTCAGTGCGCCATGGCATGACGCTGAGAAGCTCTTCACTCCCGGAGAGGACTACTTGGTCGCTCGCGATGGCAACGAAATGCGCAAGCATCTGCGTGATCTCGTGGGCGACGCGGATCTCGGGCAATCGGTCGCGGCGCAGGGTCTTAAGACCATTCTGAAGCGGCACACTTGTAAGCATCGCGTGGATGAGTTGATGCACATCCTCGATGGGCTGAATCGTGGTTCGCGTGAAGTCGAACGACTGCATGCGAGCGGAGGTTAGGCATGCCAACTAGAGCGAAAATTTCCATGTTCGGTTCGAGCCTCGTCTCAGCCTATTGGAACGGCGCGGCGACCTACTACCGAGGCGTGATCAAAGCGCTGAACGACATCGGCTTCGATGTGACGTTCTTCGAACCCGATGCGTATAGCCGCCAACAGCACCGCGATATTCCCGACCCTGACTGGGCGCGCGTCGTCATCTATCCCGCCACGGACGAGGGTGTAGCGAAAGCGCTTGATCTCGCTCGCGACGCGGATATCTTGATCAAAGCGAGCGGTGTTGGCGTCTTCGACGAGCTGCTCGAACGCGAAATTCCGCGCTTGGCCCGGCCGCACAATGTGACTGTGTTCTGGGATGTCGATGCGCCCGCGACGCTCGAGCGAATGCGAACCGACAACGACGATCCGTTTCGCAGCGACGTTCGCAAATACGATCTCGTGCTGACCTATGGCGGTGGAGCGCCCGTCGTGAACGAATATCGCGCGTTCGGCGCGCGGCAGTGTGTGCCGATCTACAACGCATTAGATCCGGAAACGCATTTCCCTGTACCGCGCGAGCAGCGATTCGAAGGTGATTTAGCATTTTTAGGTAATCGCTTACCGGATCGCGAAGCACGCGTGCACGAATTTTTTCTGCGGCCCGCAAAGCGTTTGCACGATCTCAAGTTCGTATTGGGCGGCAGCGGTTGGCAGGAAGGCATCGAGTTGAGCCCGAATGTGAACTATGTGAGTCACGTGTATACGCGCGATCACAATGCATTTAATTGTTCGCCGCGCGCCGTCATTAACATCAATCGCAACAGCATGGCGCAGACGGGCTTCTCGCCGCCCACGCGCGTGTTCGAGGCGGCAGGTGCACAGGCGTGCCTGATCTGCGATGCATGGGAAGGCATCGAGCAATTCCTTGAGCCCGGTGTTGAAGTGCTAAGCGTCCGTACCGGCGACGAACTCGTGGAACTGCTCCCTCGGTTAACGGCGCAGAACGCACGTCAGATCGGAATCGCCGCGCGTAAACGCATTCTTTCGCAGCACACATACGCACATCGAGCGAATTTGTTGCGCAGCTTGTTGGAAGGTCAATCCGAGACATCGATTTGGCGCACTATGAAGAATGCGGAGGTTTCGTGTGGCGCAGCACTTCACTGAGAGCTCTCTAAACATTGTCTTCATTGGGCTGTCGATCACGTCTTCGTGGGGCAACGGCCATGCGACGACGTACCGCTCGCTGATCAAGGGCCTACACCAGCGCGGTCATCGCGTCACGTTCCTCGAGTGCGATCGGCCGTGGTACGCGGACAATCGCGACGCTCCCATGCTGCCCTACTGCACGACGCACCTTTACCAAGATGTCGGTGAGCTGCAATCTAGATTTCGAAACCAGGTCCGTAGTGCCGACGTCGTAGTCGTCGGTTCGTACACGGCCGATGGCATCGAGGTCTGCGATTGGGTTCAGCAAGAAGCGACGGGTGTGAAGGCGTTCTACGACATCGATACTCCCGTCACCCTCGCCAGACTGCGATCCGATGCGTGCGAGTATCTCGACACCGACGTTATTCCCGGCTTCGATTTGATGCTGAGCTTCACCGGCGGTCCTACGTTGGATCGACTGGAGTCTGAATTCGGCGCGCAACGTGCGTGTGCCCTGTATTGCAGCGTGGATGTTGATCAGTACCGACCTCTCGACATCGACCGTGATATCGATCT
>DASTSB010000024.1:0-4588 GCA_035760885.1 Steroidobacteraceae bacterium
AATTTGCGGCGGCGAGTGCGTGAGTTGTCATACGGCAACCAGCGATTCGGATTCTCGCAGCACTCCGCCATCCATTTCGCAATTGCGTGTCCTTTCGGCAAGCCAAGCAGCGCGTTGTTGATGATCTCGCTGTCCATCCAGGCGAACACTTCCGTGGTGCCATATCGCAGTGGCTGCAAACAGATCATGTCGGTGTCAGACCAGATGCCGCCATGCTCATACAACAATCGATAACGGAACAAGTCAGCGAAGGCGGCGATCGATCCGGACTGGATGTGATGGAAGATCGCCGTCGCCGGAAGCGTCCTGCTCGCATCGACCAACTGCACGCCGGCGGGTACGTCCTTGATCTCTTCATAGGTGTGCAGCCGAACTTCGTGCCCATTTGCCACGAAGGAGGCCATGCTGAGCCGCTCGATGCGCGATAGCGGGCGGCCGTGCCAAAACATTTGAATGACAGACAGCGGCGCACTGTCCGAAGCGTAAGCGGAGCCCGCGTCCGACACTGCCGATCACACTCGCTGAAAGGCGCGTCGAGCCGCGGCAATCGTCTCGTCGATGATGACGCTCGAATGGGCTGCGGATACAAATCCCGCTTCGAACGCTGAAGGCGCCAAGTAAATGCCTTCCTCGAGCATCGCGTGAAAGAACTTCTTGAACCGCTCGACGTCGCATGCAGTCACTTCGCGAAGATAGCGAACGGGTGTTTTGTCGGTGAAGAAGAGGCCGAACATGCCGCACACGTGATTCGTGCTCAGCGGCACGCTGGCTAATTTGGCGGCCGACTTCAGACCCTCGATGAGTTGCGTCGTCCGCTCGGCAAGCTGCGCGTGAAAACCCGGCGCGCTGATCCCCTCCAACGTGGCGAGACCCGCAGCCATCGCCACAGGATTGCCGGAAAGCGTGCCCGCTTGATACACGGGGCCGAGCGGTGCGATGTGCTCCATGATCTCTCGCTTGCCGCCAAAAGCACCCACTGGCAGGCCGCCGCCGACGATCTTACCTAGCGTCGTCAGATCGGGTTTGATCCCATAGAGCGCCTGGGCCCCTCCCAATGCGACGCGGAATCCCGTCATGACTTCATCAAAGATCAAGACGGTGCCGTGCTGATCGCAGACCGAGCGCAGGGCTTCGAGAAATCCGGGCACCGGCAACACGCAGTTCATGTTGCCTGCGATCGGCTCCACGATGACACAGGCGATATCCTTGCCCATGTCATTGAACAACTGCTGCACTTGAGCGATGTCGTTGTAGGCGAGTGTGATGGTGTGCGCGGCAAGCTCTTTCGGGACGCCGGGTGACGTCGGTACGCCGAGTGTCAGCGCACCGGATCCTGCTTTGACGAGCAGCGAGTCCGAGTGGCCGTGATAACAACCTTCGAATTTCACGATCTTGTCTCTGCCGGTGAATCCGCGCGCAAGGCGAATCGCGCTCATCGTCGCCTCAGTCCCGGAGCTCACCATGCGAACCAATTCGATCGAGGGCATCAACTCGCAGATCTTGCGTGCCAGCCGCGTTTCAATCTCCGTCGGTGCGCCGAACGAGAGTCCGAGCGCTGCGCGCTCTTGAACCGCGCGGACTACGTTTGGATCCGCATGGCCGAGAATCATCGGGCCCCATGAGCCGACGTAGTCGACGAATCTGCGTCCGTCCGCTGATTCGATGTAGGGCCCGCCAGCGCGTTCGATGAAGACGGGTTCGCCGCCCACGCCTCGAAAGGCGCGAACCGGGGAGTTCACGCCGCCGGGAATAACCTGACTTGCTTCGCTGAAGAGTGACACGCGAGGGGGCTCTCGATCGAAATGGACGCTGAGTGTAAGGCTGCGGCTCGAGGGTGAGGAAGTGACGGTTGAAATGTGAGTATCGGCGCCTCGGGACCGTCGGAGTCGCGCATTTCACTTGATCACTTCATCACGTCATCACTTCTCACTGTATTTACTTGAGTCCGCGGACGCTTCCCGCTTTAATCCGCGCTCCAAATTTGAGCCATGCTTCCGATCCAATGAAATCCTACCTGTGCGTCATCTGCGGCTATATCTACGAGGAAGAAAAGGGCGATCCGGTGGCCGGGATTGCGCCAGGCACGAAGTGGGAAGACGTGCCACTCTCTTGGCGCTGCCCTGACTGCGGCGCAGGCAAAGAAGATTTCGAAATGATTGAGGTTTGAGAGCAGGGACTAGCGGATTGCGGATGGTGACTAGCGGACGGGCCTCGGATCAGCACCGCGAGTTGCTCTTCCTCTTCTAGTCACGAGTCACTAGTCACCAGTCACTACTCTTACATCTGCTCCACCTTGTACCCCTTACGCTGCAGTAGATCGATGACGCTGTCCTTGCCCACCAAGTGCAGCGCCCCGACCACGACCAGGTAGTCCTTCGAGTTCCCGAGCAGCTGTTCGATTTTCGGCACCCATTTGCGATTGCGGTCGGTGGTCAGTGGCTGAATCAGGTCCGGGTGTTCAGCCAGATCCTTGGTAAGCACCTTCGCCAACCCAGCCGTATCGCCCGCTCGCCACGCAGTCAATAGAGAGTCGATTTCCTCGGAAATGTGCTCGGCGTCATCGAGCATGTAGGTGACCAGTTCGCGCTCTTGCTTGGGCGGCAAATTGGCGAGCAAGCCGAGTTGCTCCTGGAGCGTTTCCAGCCCGTCGATTGGCTTGCGATCTTGGACGGCCCGCGCGGTCAGTCGCTTCTCAACACCCGATTCAGGATCGAGACCCACGGCGCGGAGGTTCAACTGCGCGAGTGTGAGCCCAGCGAACCACGGCCGCAGATGCACTAGCATTGAGGCATCCATCCCGAGCTTCTTAGCTTGCGAGGCGAGCTCGCTGTACACCGATTCGCCCAAGACCTTGTCCAAGGTTTGGTTCGGCGGAAGCATCCCAAGCTGCATGACGACTTGTTGTGCCTGCACCGGATCCAGATCGTCCATGTCGATTTCCATCACGATCTCTTCCGCGTCCTGATACGCATCCTCGATGGCAGATGGAAGCTTCTCGTCGGGACTCAAAAAGTGCACCGATCCGAGTAAATAAACGGTGTTGGACTTGCTGTGCAGGGCCCACAAGCTGTGATGGGTGGTTGCGTCTTTCGCGACGCTGACGCTTGCGCTTAGAAGACCTGCGATAACGACGAGCGGCTTGACGAATCGGCAACGCATGGAGGCTCCCGCTGAGAGCGTCGAGCATAGCCGATTGCGCTGCTGTGCCTCGTGGATCAGAGCCCAGAGCTAGGCGACGATGCGTTCGGCGTAGCTTTCCAGCCAGCAGACTTCCGTTGCGATAGAGCCGTCGGCCCGCAGCTCCAGGACACGATAGCCGGGGGGGCGATTGTCGAGCGCGAAGTCATCGCTCTCGGGCAGGAATTGTGCGCAGGTCGCCGGCGTGGCCATGAAGCGCGCACCGTAGACAAAGCTGTCCAACGACTGATGCACATGCCCCCACAAGACGCCGCGAACATTTGAGTGTTCGCGCACCACTTGGATGAACGCCTCGGAGTCTTCGAGCCCGACGCGATCGAGCCATTCGCTTCGCATCGCGATCGGCTGATGGTGCATGCAGATCAGGACGTGAGCATTGCGGTTCGCACGCAACGTCTGACGCAGTTGTTCCAGCTGGTCAGTACCCAACGCACCTTTGGCGCTGTTAGGAAGCCACGAATTCATCATAACCACCAGCCAGCGGCCGAACTGAGTCGCGCCGCCTACGATGAATGGCGGATCGGCGAGTGTGGTACGCATGTGATCGGGAAGGTCGTGGTTACCCGCGAGGCACAGGACGGGGACCTTGGAGCTGCCGAAAGAGTGACGGATCCAGCGGTAGCCGGCGGGATCGTCCTGCACGAGATCGCCCGTGAGTAGGACTGCGTCCGGATTCGGGCAACGCCGCTGCGCATCCGCCATGGCAGCGTGCAGTGCAGGCAGGCATGCAACGCCTCGGAGCCGGCCGCCCGCATCGCCGAACAGGTGCATGTCACTGAATTGTAAAAGGCGAATCGAATCCATCAGCAGCTCTGCGTCAACTCGGAAGGCACGTCCCTATTGCGCTCCAATTGGGTTGTATTGGGTAAAACCGATCGGGATGCTAGCAATGAGGACGTCGGTAAAAAGGTGACCCGTGTCTAATCACGCCGCACCCTTTGAACGCGTTACGTCGAACTATGCACTCGTTCTCATTCGGTCCCCAATACGGACTTGGGCCGATAGCGCTCGGTGAACGCGCAGCCACTGACCCGGTTCCGCAAAAACTGCATACAAAGGCCTGCTGTTTGCATTGCTCCACCCCCTCCCTTAGTCCAAAATGCGCGGCCTTCAATTCCGGGGACATGGGAACGAGCGGATGACCAAAGATCGGCGAAGAGTACTGGCGAATGCGATTCGCGCATTGGCCATGGATGCGGTTCAGAAGGCCAATTCCGGTCACCCCGGCATGCCCATGGGCATGGCGGACATCGCCGAAGTGCTGTGGAACGACCACCTCAAACACAACCCCGCGAACCCCATTTGGGCCGATCGCGATCGTTTCATCCTCTCTAACGGCCACGGTTCGATGTTGCTTTATGCACTGTTGAACTTGAGTGGCTATCCCTTG
>DASTSB010000025.1:0-11402 GCA_035760885.1 Steroidobacteraceae bacterium
GAGCGCTAAGAGCTTACCCGTAGGGACAACGCACTAAGCTCGAGTGGGGATCCGTAGGTCGCGACCGCGCTGGGTCGCCCGGCAATTAAGAACCGGTAATGGCCAGGGCGACCACACCTGCAACGATGCACAGTGCCCCGACGATGCGAGACGACGGAGCGCGTTCGCGCAGCAATCGGGCGCCGAAGTAAGTGCCGATAAGGGTCGCTAGCTCACGCGCGGGCGCGACGTGGCTAATCGGCGCGACTCGCATTGCGTACAGGACCAGGATGTACGCGAGCGGTCCAAGCACGCTCACCACCAACGCCGGGCGAGCGTATTGGCGAATCTCGTTCCGCACTCGCTCGCGATCCATCCAAGCGCTCGGAGCCAGCACCACGGTGCGAAACACGTTGCCCGTGTAGTCGATGATGAACGGCGAGATGGCGAGGACTTTCACTGCCCAGCCATCATTCAAGGTGTACGCGGCGATGAAGCAGCCGGTCACGAGCCCCAACGCAATGCCCGCACGCGGCGCTTTGTGTGCCGCCTGCGTAAGACCCGAGACCAGCAGAATGCCGGCGACGACCAATATCACGCCTAACACGGACGTGACGGAAAGCGGTTCGCCCAAGAGCACGACCGCGGCGAAAAAGGAGAGTAAGGGTCCGGATCCCCTTGCGAGCGGATAGACCAGCGACAAGTCCGAGACTCGATAGCCCGCCTGCAGCACCAACGAGTAGCCCAGATGCAGGACTCCGGTCGCAATCAATGCCACCCAATGATGCGCAGTGAAGTGGAACTGCGTGGTGCAGAGGATCCACGCGACGATCGGCGTATACAGAACGACCGAGCCGATCGAATACAGCAGCACGAAGTGCCGCGCCCCGGCCGCGCGTTTGGCGTGTAGATTCCACGTTGCATGAGTGGCCGCCGCAAGCAACACGGCGCAAAGGGCAATCAGCGGCATGAATCGAGCTGAGCGTAGCGGGGGCGCCAGAGTGTACGGATTTGCCGGTTCACCCGCTGCTGCGATTACGGATTCGCAAAGCACGCGGCCATTGCTTGCTGTGCGGCAGGTCACGGAAAGCGCAACTCGCGCTGCCACCGGTTGCTCACTGTCGGAACATAGTGGATGCTCGCCGCGGCGCTTTGTGAAATCACATCACGGTTTATGAGCGCGCGCTGACTATACTTACGGCCTGCCCACGCTATGCATTGAATCCATGGAACTTTCCGGCAACGCCTCGGACATCGCGATGCTCAGGAGATTCTCCCCGCTCGATGGAATGAAGGCGGAGAATCTCATTGCGCTTGCGCGTAAGACCTCTCGCATCCAAGCGCCCAAAGGCCGAGTGCTCTTTCGCGAAGAAGACGAAGAACCGCACACCTATTACTTGCTCAGCGGCGCTGTCGAATTGATGCAAGAAGGCGAAGTCAAAGCCAGGATCATGGGCGGATCGCCCAAGGCTAAAAATCCACTCGCACACACATTGCCGCGCCCTTATTCAGCGGTGGTCGTTTCGGAACGAGCGGAGTACCTGCACATCGACAGCGAGTTCCTCGATGTCATGGTCACGCTGGATCAAACCGGCGCCTATCAAGTTTCAGAACTGCGTGGCGCCGATGGCGGCGAATCCGACGACAGCAGCGATTGGATGACCGCACTGCTGCAAACCAAGGCATTTCACAAGGTACCGCCCGCCAATATTCAGGCGATCTTCATGCGCCTGCAGCGCAAGGACTATCGCGCAGGCGAGGTGGTGATCAAGCAGGGCGACCCAGGCGATTTCTTCTACGTCGTCGTCAAAGGCAAATGCGTGGTTGCTCGCGAGACGCCGCTGAACAAAGAAGGCGTGAAGCTCGCCGAGTTGCAGATGGGCGATACGTTCGGCGAAGAAGCATTGATCTCCGATGCCAAGCGCAACGCCAGTGTCACGATGCTCAGCGATGGCCAATTGATGCGCCTGAGCAAAGATGACTTTCGCGAACTGCTGCACGAGCCATTCTTGAGCCGAGTCGAATATCCGGAAGCACGCCGCATCGTTGCAGGCGGCGGCAAATGGCTGGACGTGCGATTGCCCTCCGAGTTCGACCAGTACCATCCCGAAGGCGCAATCAACATCCCTCTGTACTCGCTGCGATTGAAGATGAAATCGCTCGATCGCAATGTGCACTACGTCGTGTGCTGCGACACCGGTCGCCGCTCTTCCGCGTGCGCCTACATCCTCTCCGAGCGCGGCTTTCAGGCGAGCGTCTTGCGCGGCGGCTTATCCTCGACAGAGATCGCACGGCGCGCTTAGTCGCGCCCTGGTGTGATCGCGTTCACACCTTCGTCCGCCGGCTCACCCTCCCATCTCAGACGGTCCCTGAATCCGCTGCGGTTGCGTAAGGCCTCCTTGCCCGCAACTGCAGCGAAATGATGTCGTTGCGCTTCGGTCATGCCTTGCGCAGCGCTGCTCGCGCCAGCAAGAGCTGACTCGCGTTCGAAGAGGACTTGATGAATCCGAAAAGCGTTTTGGCAGTGCTAGCGGGGCAAGCGTCGATCGTTGCGATCTTGATGCTCGTGCTCGTCATTGCATTGTTCGGCGCCCCGCAGTTGCAGCAGAAGCAGGTGATGGCGCAGAAGGTCGGCGCCGACATTGCGATCAGCAAAGCGCAAACCATTGCGCAAACGCTACTCAGCCAGAACGACGACGATCATCTGCGCGACTATCGTTCGCCTGCGTTCGCATCGCGTCACTTAGCGCATGCGCTGACGCATCCGCCCATTGACACCGCACCTCAAGGTTTCGTCCCCCGTGCGGTATCGCATCTGCAGACCGACTCACACAATCCATACATCGAGTTCCAAAGCCTCGCCGGGCAGCCGACGTTGCTCTATGCCGTTTCCGATCGCGGCGACGGACTACTAATGCTCGAGCTGCCGCTGGAGCGCGAGGGCGCGATTATCGGGCGCTTCTTCGGTCAATCGTACTTATCAGCCAGCGCGATCGGCTACATCGCGATCGCGTTGCTCATGCTTGGTGCCTTCAGCTTGCGATTCTTTCTGCGCAGTGTCATCGCGTTGCCCCAAGAGCAACGTCGCGAGGTGATTCAAAGCGGATTGCAGAGCGATTCGTTCCACGGCAAGCACAACCTACTTCCCTGGCTGCTGGCGCTGTGCGCTGTCGTCTTCGTACTCGACCTGTGCGATATCTACGACTCGGTCATCGGCATCGGTTACGTGTTTGCCGTAATGCTGGCGTTGTCCTCCAATCGGCACTGGCATGCGACAGCCGTCGCGGCTTGCAGTGCCGCCTTGCTGTTCGCCAGCCCGATCGTCGCGCCGTATGGCGAGCATTGGTGGCAAGGTTTGGAACATCACGCGCTGACGCTGTTCGCGCTATTCGTGACCGGCTTCTTCGGCAGCGCCAGCATGCGCAAATCTCGCAACGAAGCGCTCGCCCTCGCTGAAGCGGTCCGCTCGCGACATGAAACCTCAGAACTGCGCGCTGCCTTGGCACGTGCCGAAGCGGCGGAAGGCGAGACTCACCGCGTGCTCGAGCGCATGCGGATGGCCAACGAGTCGGCAGGCATTTCCGTGTGTGAATGGGACCTTGGCACCGACGTGATTCGCATCGATGCAGGCAGTCCTTCGATTGCACGGCTGCGTGAAGCCTCACTAAGCAGCGCTGAATATCTGCAGCGCTTCGTGCATCCGGAAGATCGCGAGCAGTGGGTCGACGCTCTTCGTACTGCACTCTCACGCAGTGCCACAACAGACGTTCTCTCGCAGCGTTATCGAGCGACGCTCCCCGATGGCGGCATTGCCCACATTCAATTCCACGGACGCGTACTGCGCGATGAGCAAGGCAGGGCACAAAGCGTCCTGTCGGTCGACTGGGACGTAACCCACGAAGAGCAAGCCAAGCACGAAATCGCACGGCAAGCATACGAACTGCAAGAAGCGCAGGAGCGCTTCCAGCGCGCTGTCAGCGGCACGCAAGATGCGCTATTCGAATTCAATCTGCGCACCGGCGAAATGTGGCATTCGCCGCGGTTCCTGCAAATGCTGGGGTACTCGCAAACCGATCCGCCGAATAGCGGCGTCGAAAGTCTCACGCATCCGGAAGACACGGGACGTCTCGCGAAAGCGATGGGCGATCACTTGCGCAACGGGACGCCGTTCGACATCGAATATCGCCTGCAATGCAAGAGTGGCGAGTGGCTATGGGTACGCTCGCGAGCCGCTGCGCAACGCGATGCAGAGCAACGACCGGTATGGTTGGCAGGCTCGATTCACGACATCACGGCAGAGCGCGCGGCGCGTGAAGCTCTCGTGCGTGCGACCGAGGAGGCCGAAGCCGCGAGCCGCTCTAAGAGCACCTTCCTCGCAACGATGAGCCACGAGATTCGTACGCCGATGAACGGCATCATCGGCATGACCGGATTGTTGTTGGACACCGGCTTGGATCGGGTGCAGCGCGATTACGCCGAAACCATTCGCGCCAGCGCCGACTCGCTGTTGACGATTCTCAACGACATCCTGGATTTCTCGAAAATCGAAGCCGGCAAGCTCGACATCGAAAATATCGAACTGGATCTGCGCACCAACGTCGATGACGTAGGCTCGATCATGGCGTTCCAAGCTGCGGCCAAGAGCCTGGAGCTGATCATCAATGTGCGCCCGGAAGTGCCCGAGCGTGCCCTGGGCGATCCGCAACGCATCCGCCAATGCTTGATCAACCTGGTCGGCAACGCGATCAAGTTCACGCAACAAGGCGAGGTCATCATCGAAGTCTGTGCACTCGGCTGCCAGAACGGTCGCTCCCTCGTGCACTTCGAAGTGCGCGACACCGGCATCGGCATCGAGAAAGAAGCGCTCGACAAACTATTCCAACCGTTCACCCAAGCAGACTCCTCGACCACGCGCAAATTCGGCGGCACAGGATTGGGCTTGTCGATCGTCCGCCGCTTGGTGGAAATGATGGGCGGACAAGTGGGCGCGCAAAGCGAACTGGGCAAGGGTTCGAGCTTCTGGTTCACGTTGCCGATGGAGTCTGCATTCGTCACCGATCAACAGAAGCCCGTGCCGATGGTGAGCACCGATCGCCGCGTGCTGCTGGTCGATGACAACGAAACCAATCGGCGCGTGTTGTCGAGTCAGATGCTGCATGCCGGCTATCGCGTCGACACGGCATCGAGCGGTGCCGAGGCACTCGATTGGCTGCGCAATGCCGGCGAGCGTCCTTTCGATGTGGTCGTGCTCGATTATCAAATGCCGGACATGGACGGCGCGATGTTGGGCGAGCACATCGTCCGTGCGCGCGATATCGCCCCGGCTCGATTGATCCTTCTCACCTCGCTGGATCGTTCCGGCGATATGCAACGGTTTGCCGACATTGGCTTCTCTGCCTATCTGACGAAGCCGGTGCGCACGCGCGAGTTGCTCGATTGCTTGAACCGCGCGCTCGCGCGCGAGGCGGAAGAGTGGCACATGCACAGTCAGCCACTCATCACGCGCGGCACCTTGATCGCCAATGAGCCGAAGCGCAGGTACTCGGGCCGCGTTCTGCTCGTCGAAGACAATCCGATCAATCAACGTGTGGCGCGACGTTTCCTGGAACGCTTGGGATGCGATGTCGAAGTTGTCAGCGATGGCGCCCAAGCCGTGAATGCGTATCAGCGCAGCGAATTCGGCTTCATTCTGATGGACATGCAAATGCCCGTCATGGATGGCCTTGAAGCCACGCGGCGCATCCGCAGCGTCGAAGGCACGCGTAAACGCACCCCCATCGTCGCGCTCACCGCGAATGCGATGATGGGAACGCTCGAACGCTGCCTTGAAGCCGGAATGGACGATTACTTGAGCAAACCTTTAGACATTTCGCGTCTACAAGACGTACTGGATCGCTTTATGAGTCACACCGGATCACGCGATGTACCACTCACCCACCCAGCATTGCCAAACAGCGCCGACGTGTCGGTTCGCGCTCGGCTGCAAGAAATTGCCGGCGATGATCTCGAATTCGCAGCGGAACTGGTAACGGCTTTCGTCGCGAGCGGCGAAGAAAGTTACCGCGAGATGCAAGCGGCGATGGCCGGCAACTCGCTCGAAGCGCTGAGCCGTGCCGCGCACAAGCTCAAAGGCGCCTGCGCCAACTTACACATTCAGGGTCTCACGGCGCTTGCGCTCGATATCGAATCGCGCGCCAAGGCAGGTCAATCCAGCGACTGGGCGCTCGATCTACAAAAGCTTCGCGCCGAGTTCGACCGCGTCTGTGCAGGACTCCAAGCGGAAGTCGGGTTGGGTGAGGCGGGGTTGAAGAGCGCGTGACGATTAGAGGTGATGAAGTGATGAAGTGAAAGCACTTCGTGCGTGAACGGTCAGCCAAGCAGGTGGATTGTTCGCTTTAGGTACCCCATTCACCTCATCACTCCATCACCCGATCACTTTTCCGTCGGCACAAACTCCTTCGGCTTCTCCGACCCGCCACCGAAGAAGAACTTCTCCATTTCGGCGACCAAAAATTTGCGGGCCTTGGGATCGATCGGCGTGAGACGATATTCGTTGAGCAGCATCGTCTGATGCCGCACCCAACGCTGCCACCCCTCCTTCGATACGTTCTCGTAAATGCGTTGACCCAGTTCGCCAGGATAGGGTGGACGGTCCATCCCTTCCGCTTCGGTGCCAAGCACCACGCATTGCACTGTTCTACTCATCGGAATCTCCAGCCTATGCAGTGATGAGGTGATGCAGTGATGAAGTGAACGTTGGGCGTTTCACACTGCATTTTACGTCTGTGCACAATGCTCGACATTTGACGCACGTTACGCTGTTCACCTCATTACTCCATCACCTCATCACTACTCACAACTCCTTCCCCATACACAAACTCAGCGGCGAATCCACATATTCGCCGAAGCGGGGAATCTCGATAAATCCCGCGCGGCGATAGAGCGCCACGGCCTCGGGCTGACGCGATCCCGTCTCGAGCACCAGCTTGTGCGCGCCTAGATCGCGAGCGTAATCCTGCAGTGCGCTCAGCACGGCACCGGCAACCCCGCGGCCGCGAAATCCGGGGATCACGAACATGCGTTTGATTTCGCCGACGCCCGGTTCGTTGATGCGGACGGCGCCGCAGCCCACAGGCTTCTCATCCACGTACGCGACTAGAAAGGCGCCGCGGCCGGGACCGACTTCTTCCGGATCCAAGCGAAAGTGATTGGCCCCTTCCTCCGGATAACGTTCAGCCAACTCAGCATTCAGTGCCAGCACGAGCGACCTCACGACAGGCTCATCCAGCGCCTCGGAACGGATCTCAATGCTCATCGTCGGTTCGTAACCTCGTCTACTTAGCGAAAGAGCGCCGTTTGTCTTGGGCCTTCGAAACACACCGCAAGCAAATCCACTGCGGGCTTCGCCAGGCCGATGGCCGCAGGGCGTTGCGGGTGAAACCAAACGTATCGATCCGCATCGTGCACCCTGTCCGGCTCGTGACGCACTCTGAGCGGACGCAGAGTCAGATCGAAGTGCGTGAATGCGTGCGAATACGGTGGGAACTCTTCCCACTGTTCGCCAAGCAACTGAGCACCGCTGCATACGTGGGTAGCGAACCATTCCGAAGCGGATTGACGCGTCTCGAATTGCGGAAAGGTCCACAGCCCACCCCAGATGCCACTTGCCGGTCGCTTCTCCAATAGTACGGAGCGATCCGTGCGCTGCATGATGACGACGTAAGCCTCTCGGTGGGGTCGGATGCGTTTGGGACGCGGTGTGGGCAGCTCATGCTGACGATTTTCAGCACGCGCGGCACAGCGGTTTTCCAAGGGACACGTGGCGCAATCGGGCCGCGAGCGCACGCACAACGTCGCGCCGAGATCCATGATGGCTTGCGTGTAATCGGCCACACGCTCGCGAGGCGTCGCTGCGTCCGCGAGCTGCCATAAACGCGTTTCGATGAGCGTAGCGCCTGGGAAGCCTTCGATGCCGAAGTACCGCGTGAGCACACGCTTCACATTGCCATCCAGAATCGGATGACGCTGATCGCTCGAGAGCGCAAGGATGGCGCCCGCGGTAGAGCGGCCAATCCCCGGCAGTGCCTGCACCTGATCGAACGCCAGCGGAAATTCGCCAGCATGATGATTCACGATGTGTTGCGCAGCCCGATGCAAATTTCGAGCACGCGCGTAGTAGCCCAAGCCCGTCCAAAGATGCAGCACTTCGTCCAGTTGAGCCGAGGCAAGCGCAGCCACGGTTGGGAAGCGGGCCATGAAGCGTTCGTAGTACGGAATCACCGTGGCGACTTGCGTTTGCTGCAGCATGATCTCGGAGATCCAAACGCGATAGGGCGTGCGAGACTGCTGCCATGGCAGATGCTTGCGTCCGCTACGATCGAACCAACTCAACAGGGGCGTCGCAATGTCCTGCGCGGGCGGACTAACTGCCATCGGATGCTTGAGCTTTGCGTTCGACATTGCGAAACAACGTGGTGGTCGCGTCTTCAAGGGTTTTGAGCATGAAGCGGCGGCCAACCAAAGACGGTATCCAAAAGTCCGGCACGATATCGGTTCGATACGACACGCGCGAGCGGCCATCCTCGAGCGGCGAGAGCGCAGTGTAGGACTCTCCGAACTTCACGTCACTGCGCGTCGGATCGGTGATGGCAGCCAGGCTCAAATGCGCTTCGGTCACGCGCTCGATTCGGTGCACATTGCGGCAGAAGGGTCCGAAACACGCCCGCAACGTAGTTTGCAGAATGGCGAGATCGGGCTGCGGCCGCTCCAGAACCTTCGCATCCAGGATGCGCTGATCCAACTCGGGGTAATGTTCATAGTCGCGCAGCACAGCCTCCACCCGATCGGCCGGCGCGTCCAACGTGACCACGAGTTCGAATCGATAGTGACGCTCGGCGAATCGCACCGAGTGGTGCTCTACATTGAAGGCGTGCGCGGCGTTCGCACTGCAAGTCAATCCGAACAGGCCGAGCAGGATGAACACTCTACGCACGATAAGCTTCAACGACCGAGCAGATCTTTCAATTTGTCGCCGAACTTGTCCTTCACCTTTTGTTCCACTTTCTCGCGCTCTTGTTCAACGCGCTTCTTGACCTGCCCTTTCAGATAGCCTTCTACATCGGGGCGCACTTTCGGATCGCTCAAGCTTCCGGTCACGCGCACCGGAATCTGCGCATCGACGAGTTCTTGCGCATCCGCCTCCGCACCCTCGCGCGGAATCTTCAAGACCGTCGCCACCAATTTGTAGTCCAAAGTACTCGCGGGTACGTTCACATCGCCCTCGCCCGTCACCTTTAAATACTGCATGGCCACGTTTAGATCCTTCGTCGTGAGCACGCCGTTCTGCATCGTGCCCGAGGCCGTCAGCGCACTGAATGGCGTCCGCGCAGGGCCGCTGCGTTCGGGGATCGCCTGTTGACGCAGCAACGCGCGTGCGCGCCGAATTTCGTACCACAAATCGGCGCCTTCCAGAGCGCCATCCAAGACTTTGAAGTCGACTGTGCCCGCCATCGTCTTCAACACTTCATCGGTGGTGCGTCCCGTGCCGTTGACGACGACATTGGCGCTACCCTTGCCGGCGACGCGATTGGTTTGGAACAGATCTTTGAATAGGGGCGCGAAATCGACGCCGTCGACGTGCTCGTTCAAGCTCACGCGCGCTGCCGTGCCGGTCGCATCGATCCCGATGTCGCCGTGATACTGGCCGCCGTACATCGACGCTTCGGATGGATTGAAGCGCACCTTGCCGTCGCGGGCAGCGACGCCGAGGCGCAAGTTGGTAAATGTCATGCCCGCGAAGATCGCCTGTTGCACCACGAGTTGACCGCGCGCATTCAGGGTTCGCAACGCGTCTACCGGAATCGGCGTTGGCGCCTCATCCGTTTTCTTGGATGCGTCTTCCTGCGGCGGCGGCAAATATCGATCGGCATTCACGCGATCGATGTTGAGATCGAAGCGCAATGCTTTCGCATCGAAGTCGGCAATGCCCAGCGATCCTTTTGCCGTCGTGTCGTCGAGCTTGAGCAAAATGTCGTGCAACTCGGCCGACGTCTTGGTCACTGCGGCGTTTCCAGAGAAGCTCAAGCGCTTCAGCACTTCGGCATCGCGCGTGATCGGCACGCTCACGCCGAGTTTCGGCAGCCATTCGCGCGGAGAAAGCGGCTCGAGCTTCAGTGGCCCCTGAACCTTCGGCGCATCCAGAATGTCCTCGCCGCTCAGCCGACCGCTCAGGTGTGCACCCGCCACCTGCAGGTCGAGATCCGGAATCTCCAGTGTTTGTTGCTGCAAATTCGCCTGCAAATTGGAGGAGCTGAGCGCAATCGGGACACCTGCAGCAGGCAAGCCCTCGCCTTGCCAGGTTGTCGTCAGGCGGAATTGTTCGAGCTGATAGAGCTCGTTCTTGGTGTCGGCGGAAGCGCGTTGTGCTTGCACGTCGACCGGAACGCCTTTCTCGGGGTAACCCTGACCGCTCAACACCAAGCCGATTTTCGGCGCATCCAGGCGATAGTGGCTTTGCGCGAGATCGGCGGTGACGGTCGACTCGAGCTTCACGCGCAGGCTTTGCGCCGGCTCCTGATCGACGATGCACTCGAGCGTCAAGTCGAAAGGCTCACCGGAGGCGAAGCGTCCGGTCTTGAGCTGCACGTCGCGGATGACTCTGCGCGTCTTGGCTTGGCGATCTTCCATAGTGATCGAAGCATCTTCGACAACCACACCGGCGATCGTTGGCATGACGGACGTGGATGAACTCTCAGTGGGTTCGCTGCTCGAGGTCTTGCCCAAGTCAGACCAGTTATGACGCCCTTGTGCGTCCGTGATCAGTCGGATGCGTGCGCCCACCAGCTTCACGGTGCTGATCTCCACCTGGCCGCGCAGCAAGGGAAGCAATCGCACGCCCACTCGCGCTTCCTTGAGCGCCACGAACGGCTCAGGGCCGAAGCCAGGCGCATCGCCGAGACTGAGCGCACCCGTCTCAAGTGCAATCCAGGGGAAGACGGAAAGCTTCAAGTCGCCGGCAATCGTAAGATCGCGCCCGGTCTTCTGCTCGACCGCCCGCTCGATATCGCCTCGATATTTATTCGGGTCGACAAATAGCAGGATCCCGATCAGGACCAAGGCGATCAGCGCGATCAGACCGCCGATGACATAAGCAGCCCATTTAACAGCTCGCATCAGCATTCCTCGCAGTGGACGCTAGGGATAATGCGCAATCTACGCAAATTAAGAAGTTCGATTCTAGCAGCGAGCTTCAGCGCCCTCGGTGTCGCGCCGTTAAGCAATGTGAGCGGCCGGTGTCCCGATCAGATGGTCCCTGAATCTGCAGCACTGCCGAAAGCGTCCTTGTGGGTGATCCGCGGGGATGTTGAGGTGCGGGCGGGAAGTTCGCGCGGCTGCTCATTACGAATGGAACGCTAGGAAAAACA
>DASTSB010000026.1:0-15035 GCA_035760885.1 Steroidobacteraceae bacterium
GAAGATCACCACGCCAAGCGCATCGCCAGCCCACCACGTCAGCCAATTGTGGGCGAAAGATGCTTGGCCCCCGGCATGTGCAAGCCACATGGAGACCGCACCGACTGTCGCAGCGATCACGCATCCGCATGGGCCTGCGATCACCAGCAGTCGGACGACATCGCGCCAGCTCCCAAGTGAAATGGGCGAACCGAAGACTCTGTGCAAGAGCGCGCGAATTGCCATCGCCTGCACTGTCGAACCGAAGGCAATGCCGGCAGCAATGGCCCAACTGTGTAGGGACAGCGAATTGAGCGATGCCCCTGCCAGCGCGATCACAATGTTGAGGAGGAAGGAGCCGAGCGCTACGCCGGGCCATACCCGAGCGCCCCACAAGATGAGCGCGGCGAGCGCAATACCGGAAGGCGGCCAAATGAGCGTCGCGTAACCGGGCGGAATTGCGAGCAGCAGACCGACACGTCCGATGACGTAGTAAACGATGGCGAGCGCTACGATGCGAACGATGAACGGGACAGACCGAGCCATGTGAGAGCTGAAATCCTTGCGCATCTGAGTAAGCGCTGACGCTAGGAAATCACAATGTTTGCGTAAAAAACAGTGTGGAGATCTGCGTTGCAGATTTACTCGTGGGTGAGCGCACTCACCACGGCCAACAGCAGCGGCGTGGTCACCGATGCCAACGCGGTCGAGAACAACAAGCTGCTTGCGATGGTTTTTTGCAGCCGCTCGAATTGCACTGACATCACGTACACATTGATGCCCACAGCAACCGACGACAGCAGAACGACGACCTTCAACTCCAGCGCCGGCAGATGCAGCAACCATGCAATCAGCCACACCACGAGCGGCAACACGATGAGCTTGAGCGCACAGATCGTGATCGTTTGTACCCAGCGCCGGTCGATGCCGTATTGAGCCAGCCCCAAGCCCAAAGCCAACAAGGCTCCAGGAGCTGCGAGGCTACCGATCCGATCGAGCACCGAGGCGATCGGTGTCGCCAACGTCCACCCTGCAGCGCTCACGAGCGAGCCCGAAAGAATCGCAGCCACCAGCGGATTGGTGATCACGCCGACTGCAGTTTTCCCAATACCGCGCAGCGATGGCGAACCATGACGCGCCCACTCGACCGAGATCGAGACCAACGTCCACAACGTGAGCGCATTGAATAGCAGCACCAGCGCCACTGAAGGCAACGCAGCCTCGCCCAGAGTCAAGCGTGCCAACGGTAGTCCGAGCATGACGTTGTTCGAAAAGATCCCACCCAACGCGAAGACGGACTGCGACACGCCATCCATCTCGAACGCGTGTGCCGCCAGCCATTTGCCGATGGCAAACACGACAAAGCAACCACCGAAGAATGCAATCAACAAACACGGGTCCACTGCGGGCAAGTCTTTGCGCGTGCTCATCATGTGAAACAGCAGTGCAGGCAGCGCGATGGCGTAGATCGCCTTGGTGATTCCATTACTCCAACCGGACCGCCAGCCCGGCAGTCGAGCGATCAGATACCCACACAACACCAGCCCGAAGAGCGGCGTTGAAAGTAAGAAGTAGCGCAGAAACGAATTCAATGTGAAGAACCGTGAGAGGCGCGGACTGAATTATGATGCACTTCGGACAAATCGTTGCGCTTGCTTGCGAGACGCAGAGACAAGACTTTTTTAGACAGGATTAACAAGATGAACAGGATGTATGAGGGCAGGAACGGACCTCTTAGCTCTGACCATCCCGTTAATCCTGTTCATCCCGTCAAAGTCTTTGCTTCCGCTTGGGAGATGCAGAGAGAAGACTTTTTTAGGCAGGATTAACTAGATGAACAGGATGTATGACGGCAGGAGCGGGCCTCTAGCTCCGACCATCCTGTCAATCCTGTTCATCCTGTCAAAGTCTTTGCTTCTGGCTTCGTAGATGAAGAGAGATGAACTTCTAGATGAGCCGTTAATCCCGATCACTTACGCCAATGGCATCAAGATTTGACTTAGTGGTATTCGATTTCGACGGCACGCTCGCGAACAGCTCTGCATGGTTCGCAGGCATCTTCAACGAGATCGCCGATCGTTTCGGGTTTCGTGCCCTGACCGCGGAGCAGTTGCACTCGTTGCGAGGCCACAGCAACCGCGAAATCATCAAACAGCTTGGCATCCCAATGTGGAAGATGCCGTTCATCGCGCGGCACATGCGGCAGCGAGTCGCGAGCAATGCCGAGTTCATTCCGCTGTTCGACGGGGTTTCGAATCTGCTGCAGAGCCTGCATGGCACCGGCATGACTTTGGCGATCGTGAGCTCCAACTCAGAAGCGAATATCCGCAAAATTCTGGGGCAGGAGAATGCGAACAGAATTCATCATTACGGCTGCGGGGCGGGGCTGTTCGGCAAAGCTCGGCTGCTGCGCTCAGTGATCAAGCGCAGCGGCACTTCCGCAAAGGCCACCCTGTGCGTAGGCGATGAAACTCGCGACATTGAAGCGGCACGTCAGGTGGGCGCATGGGCCGCTGCGGTCGGCTGGGGTTACGCGTCGCTGGAAGGACTGCGCCGCTTCAATCCGGACATCGTGTTCGAAAGTATGGACGAGCTTGCGCAATATTGCCTTGCACCGCAGAGCGTTCACGATGCCTCGGCCCGACCGAACAATACGTCGAGATCGTGAGCATCGAGCGCTCGCCATTTACCTTCCGGCAAGTTCCCCAATGTGAGCCCGCCGATCTGGCTTCGATGCAGCGTTTCGACGTGGTTGCCCACCGCTGCAAACATACGACGCACCTGGTGATAGCGCCCTTCGGTGAGGACGAGTTCGGCTTCACGCGACCCGAGAACTCTCAACTCAGCCGGCGCTAGCGCAGTGCGTTCGGACTCGAGCTTGAGTTTCCCGCTTGCAAAGAGCTTCGCCTCATCGCCCTTCAAGTCGCGCGCAAGCGTTGCGCGATAAATCTTGTGCAGCTTCGCCTTGGGCGAGACGATCCGATGCAATAGTGCGCCGTCATCGGTCATCAACAGCAATCCCGTCGTCTCGCGATCCAGCCGTCCGACACTGGCCAATGTCGGCGAACGATGGCGAAAACGCTCGGGCAGCAAGTCATAGATGATGGCGCCCGGATCAGTCGTCGAACACGTATAGCCGACGGGCTTGTTCAACATCAGGGTCAACCCGTGCGGCGGATCCAGCGGCTCGCCATCGATGCGAATGTCCGCGTGTTCGCGCTTGTCGTCGGCGTAAAGAACGTCGCCTTGTGTGTCGGTGACACGCCCTTCGCGGAACATGGCCGCGACCTCTTTGCGGCTGCCGTAACCCAGATTAGCAATGAGCCGGACGATTCTCATGCTGCGCGCTGTGCCTCGATGATTTTGAAACCATGTTCTTGCGCAACGGTGCGCACGCGTTGAAAGTTGCTCGTCAACTCGCCCTCGTAAGGTAAATGACGGTTTGCCACCAACCACAAACGCCCTTTGGGTTTGAGCGACTGTGCAGCGACGGCAATGAAGCGTCGGCCGATATCGGGGCGATCGATGCGGCCTTGCACGTGGAACGGCGGGTTGCAGACGATGACGTCGTATTGGTTTGCAAGCCCCGCTGTGACGTCGTGCCAATGGAATCGCTGCTCCACACGCTCAACGAACGCGTTGAGATTAAGTCGCGCTAACGCCAGGGCTCGATACTCCGCCTCATATAAGTCGACGGCGCGGATCTGCGGACATTTGTTCAGCAATTCATAAGCGAGATAACCAAAGCCGCAGCCCAGGTCAGCGGCGTCGCCGGCAAGATCCTGCGGCAAGTGCTTTGCGAGCAGTGCGGATGCGATATCGATGCGATCCCATGCGAACACACCTGGACGGCTCAAGAAGCGGCCATCGCATACGGGCCGTATGGCATCGAGCTCCAGCCAGGCATTGATCTGAGATTCATTTGCCGATCGCTGCGAGCGAGTCCAGCACACTCGACTCTTGTGCTTGGTGATGACCTCCACCTCACCGGCCAACGCGCTGAGGTCATCTTGCATGGAGCGAGCACCTTCGTTGTTGCTCGCACACGCGATGACTCGACCTGAAGGCGCTGCGATGGACACAGCTTTGGCGAGCAACGCTCGCGATTCTTCACGCTGCCGCGGCGCCAGCACGCAAACCCAACGACTCTGATGCGGTTCGATCGCCGCATCCGGCTCGAGCACGTCGAGCCCGGCCTGAGCCAGCGCATCGGCGTCGGGCTTGAAGGTTTGTTGGCAAAGCAGTTGCTTGGAATATCTGCGCACTGCTTCACCCACGCGGGCTCGCAAGAACAGCACTTGCGACGCGGGCCAAGGCAAGCGGTCTTCTGCGAAAGGAAGGAAAAGTGTTTCGACGACGGGATCTGCGTGAGCCATCGACCAAGTTTACCTGTGTGAGTAAGCTTCCCGCTCCAATTCGGAGATAGACATGACGAACAAGCTTGCGGTGGTGACCGGCGGTGAGCTGGGACTCGGGCGCACGATGGCGTTGGCGCTCGCACGGCAAGGTTGGGATGTGGCGGTCACTTACATTCGAGATCAAGCGCCTGCCGCCGATTTGGAAAATCAGATTCGCGCGATGGGCCGACGCGCATGGAGCCAACGCTGCGATGCCGGCGTCAAAGCCGAAGTCGATCGCTTCTACTCAGATCTATATGAGCAGTTCAAATGCCCGCCGCGATTGCTCATCAACAACGCCGGCGTACAAACTTGGAGTTCGCTGCTGCAGTTGCAGGAGTCGCAGTGGGATCAGGTGATTCGCACCAACCTGAAGGGCTGCTTTCTCAATACTCAACGTGCGGCGCAAATGATGATCGATGCGAAACAACCCGGAACGATCATCAACATCGGCTCGGCGTGCAACAAGGTTCCATTCCCGAACCTCGTCGACTACACCGCCTCCAAAGGCGGCATTGAACAATTCACAAAGGTGTCCGCCGTCGAACTTGGCCCATACGGCATCAACGTGAATTGCATCGCTCCCGGCCCTATCGAAACCGAACGCACCAAACAAGAAGCGCCCGACTATGCGAAGACCTGGTCGCGCGTCACGCCCATGCGCCGCGTCGGCACACCTGATGATGTTGCGCACGCCGTATTGTTCTTCGCGGATGAGAAGTCGGATTTCATTTCCGGCCAGACGCTGTACGTGGATGGCGGGGCGTTTACGGTCGCCAATTGGCCTTATTAACGCTGCGCGTCTGGGTGGATTCACGACGGATCGCTATCGCGATCAGGAAGGACGTGCGTCAGGAGGGATGCTCCCGCATCAGAAAGGACTGGCGTCAGGACAGAACGAAGCGGATCGCTTCGGAACTCCCTCCCCATTTTGATGGGGGAGGGTTGGGAGAGGGTGAGTACTCTAGTCGCGCGCCCACGGGCTACCTGGGGCCGCAGTCGTCCACACACCAGAGCAGATCGTTCAGATCTCTGACCTGCCGACTTGGTCGGCCTTCCTGATCCGTCCGGATCCTTCCTGCCGCAGGCCTACTTGATTGCGTAGCAATCCTTCGCCCGAAGGATTCTCGAGGGATCACTCTCGCGATCAGGACGGACATTCGTCAGGAAGGATGCTTTCGCATCAGGAAGGACTGGCGTCAGGACAGAACGAAGCGGATCGCTTCGGAACTCCCTCCCCCTTTTGATGGGGGAGGGTTGGGGAGAGGGTGAGTACTCTAGTCGCGCGCCCACGGGCTACCTGGGGCCGCAGTCGCCCACACACCAGAGCAGATCGTTCAGATCTCTGACCTGCCGACTTGGTCGGCCTTCCTGATCCGTCCGGATCCTTCCTGCCGCAGGCCTACTTGATTGCGTAGCAATCCTTCGCAGCGAGCGAGCTAGTGCTTGCTCGCCGCCTCCATAATGATTCTGGCCAACTTCGGATAATCCCCATCGAAATGATGGCCGCCCGGTAGGCGCAGCGCTTTGAACGACTGCGTTTTGATTTGCGGACACAGCGAATCCTCTTCATCTTCGCCATATACGCAAAGCGTCGGCACGTTTATGCGTCGAGCTTCGGGCGCAATCGGCAGTCCGTCATCATCATCGCTGACCCACGCACTCAAGTGAAACTCGAACGTGGCGTTCACACCGAGCCCGAGTAGCGCCGCAATCGATATCTGCGATCGAGTCGTCGGTGGCATGCGGTTGATTGCGAATGGCAATACATCAGCGCCTTGCGAGTAACCCACCAACATCACTTTGGAGCGATGCCAACGCTCCGCGTAGAAGCGCACGATGCGATCCAGATCGCTGCTCAACCCTTGCGGCGTGCGTGCCTTCCAGAAATATCGGAGCGAATCGAGGCCGGCCACTGGAATCCCCGCTTTCGCCAACGCGGCGGCGACCTCTTTATCGATGCTGGCCCAACCGCCGTCACCGGACAGCACGACCGCAAAGGAATCGCCCGTGCCAGTTGCTGGCACTTCAATAATCGGCAGTTCTTCTAAATCTTTGGGTACCACTGGCAAGCTCGAAGCTTTTCTCGCTGCGAGCTGTGCGAGGGCAGATGTGAACGTGGGTTCCCACTGCTGACCTCGTACAAAGTCGTGATTGACCTGCGCCAACGAAACGAATTGAGCGCCCTTCACTGCCGTTGCGAACGTGCGTGCCGGGGCTGCAGGACACACTTCATCCTTCTCTCCTTGCAGCACGATCCACGGCGCCGAGAGTTGCGGTGCGGGCAATAAATCGAATCCTCCGCCTTGGCGAGCGCGATGATTCAACTTCTCGGCTTTGCATAGCGCTTTGGTCAAATCCAAATCGGTACAGAAGCCCAGCGAAATCGCACCGGCAAACGTGCCCGCGGGGGCTTGAGCCAAGCTTGCATAGGCGAACGTCGCGCCGGACGAATAGCCGACCAAGATCGGTGGGTAATACGTGGGCAGACGATAGAACGCTTGAACGTAGCGACCGAGATTCTCGAGATCGCCGTCCGGAAACACACAATCATCGCCATCTTCCGCGAGATCCTCGAACAATTGCGGCGTGTCGATGCCGGCAACGAGCGCACCTTGCGCAGTGAGTAGCTGCGCCATGTGCGCCATGTCCTCGTCCCAACCGTTATCGCCCGACAGCATGAGCACGAAATGCGATGCCGGCTTCGTCGTGGGTGCATACACACTCACGTCTCGGAAGCGGCCATGAGACATCGTGAGCGGATTAGCGGCCTGTGCTTGCGCGAAGACACTGCCAATCAGCGCCGCGAGAAATACCCTCATCATTGACTTTAGTTCCGACAAAGATCGCACGTGTGCCCGAGAGCGCGCCTACTTCGAACCGCCGTTAATCAGCGCAGCGACATCGGCCAACACGAAGAACGGGGCGATGCCGCCTGGTGCAGCAAGATAGCGGGCCTGCCATTCAGGATCGAATTTTTCTTTGAAGCTACGCAGCCCCCGAAAGTTGTAGAAGCGCCCGCCACGCTCGAAAGCGAAACGTCCAAACCGATGCCACCGTGGCGCCAGTTCGTGGCTGGCCATTCCGGACATGGGCGCCATGCCGAGTCCGAAGCGTTCGAATCCCAAGGATTGGAAATGCAGAATCACACGCGCGAACAGAAAATCCATCGTGCCCGCAGGCGCACCGGGAACGTGGCGCATCAAATCGACGGTCGCTTCTTTTTTCATCTGCGTTCCCATCAACGTGGCGAACGCTACGATGCGATCGAACTGACGCACTAATGCGATCGGATTCAGTCGTAGATATCCCTCATCGAAAGTGCCGAGCGAGAACGCTTTTTCGCGCGCATTCTGCGCATGCAGCCAGGCATCGGATACGGCACGCAATTCAGGCAAGAGCGCATCGATTTGGTCCTCAGCAACGACTTCGAACTTCAATCCTTCGCGTTCGGCTCGATTGACGCCATGACGCAAGTTCGCTCGACGTGGCCCCTTCAAAGTGAAATCCCCCAGCGGCACGCTCGCCTGCTCGCCTAGTTTGTAGGCACGCAGACCTGCATCGAGATAGAACGGCAGCGCGTCCGGACGGACCTGATAAAACGCTGCGCGCCCGCCATGCACATGCGACATTTCCATGAAGCGCCAGATCAAATCCGGCCATTCCGATCGCGGACCGACGGGATCGAACAGCGCGACCCACGTACGTCCACGTTTGCCGTACATGATGAAAGCGGCGCCCGATTCGGAAAAGAGAAAGCTCTTATCGCCCGTAAGCGCCAGACATCCTTCCGCGGTGTACTGCTTGGCGACGATTGCAGCGGCACGATCCAACTCTTGCGTTGTCGGCAACGCGGCCTTGCCTTTGGTCTCGCGGAACAACTGCCAGGTCGCCACGGCAAGCACGGTCACGACGACCCCCACCAGCGCGCGCAAAGAGCGCGGCGCATGCGCGTCGAATTCGAACTTCCACCAAAGCTGGTCGGTGTACGGCACATCTTGATAAACGAAGAACATCAGCCATACGCACGAGGCAACGACCAGAGCAATCGATAACCACCAGCCCCTTTCCAAAGTGAGTGCGAAGAGCGCGGAACGTCGATCGAATTGCCGACGCGAAATCGCCAACAACACTGCCAGCAAACCGAGCAACGATGCTTCCGAGATCGCAATGCCTTTCGGAATTGCCAGCACAGCCGCCAAAATCGAAAGAAAAAGTGCAGCCCACCATGCCGCATCGAGGCGCACGAGTAAGCCTCGCGCGACGAACAACATCGCGATGCCCGCGACGCTACCAATGAAGTGCGCCGCTTCGACCACCGGCAACGGCACATGCAGCGAGAGCAAATCAGCCGCTTCATCCGTCGCGGGTGTGACACCCGAGATCAACAGCATCGCGCCGCCGACAAACGTGAGTGCCGCCAGCAGAATCGGAGAGAGCCGCACGGCGGCACGGCCCACGGGCGCCGCCGCGCCCGACCGCAACTCATACACGCCCAGCAACATTGCAGCCATGCCGAGCGGCGCGAAGAAGTAGATCGCTCGATACAGCACCAGCGCACTTGCGACTTGATCGGCCGGCGCACGCCCTGCGCACGCAAGCAAGATCACTGCTTCGAACACTCCCAATCCACCGGGCAAGTGACTGAGCACGCCTAGCGCAATACCGATCACGTAAAACGCGGCGAATGTCGGCAGGGCCACGATGCCCTGGGGCAACAGCACCCAGAGCACTGTCGCTGCAAACGCCAAGTCCGCAACCGAGATCACCAATTGCCACAACACGAGCCGCACCGGCGGCAGGCGCAAGTCCCAGCGCCCGAAAATGCGTACTGGCTTGCCGCGCACACACACCGCGATGAACGCGAGCGTCCCAAGCAGCACGAGGACCGCGATCCCCTCCAGCGCTCGCGCCGGCACATGTGCAATCTCTGCCACATCGTGCGCACCCCATAGCAAACCGAGCGCGCCGCACACCGTCATTCCCAAACCGAATGCGCCGGCGTTGAATGCGATCACTGCGCCGATCTTGCTGGGCTCGACCCCTGCCGCCGAATACAAGCGCATGCGGACAGCGCCGCCGGTCAGAACGCCGAGTCCGATGGTGTTACCGAGCGCGTAGGCGATGAACGAGGTGAGAAAGACGGAGCTGCGTTTGAGTTTGACGCCGACGAAACGCAGCGCCGAGAGATCGTAGCCAACCAAGGCGAAGTAGCTCGCGGCGGTGGCAATGAATGCCAATGCAAGACTCTGGGCGGAGGTTGCCGCGATACCGGCGACGATATCGGCGTAGCGAACTTCTTGCAGAAGAGAGCGCAGGCCTCCGAGTAGGGCCAAGCTCAATGCAATGACGATCCCGCCGATCAGCCAAGGACGCCAACGATTCCAACGGAACCACCTGCTTGGGCGCGCGCCGTCCTCAGCGTTAACAGCAGGGGTTTCCGTGTTCATGGACCGGCAAGGCTTCGTGGTTGTCCCACAATTTTGCGGTACGCATGCGGTGCGGCGCCAGTGAAGTTGAAGTGAACTCGCCGGCAGTCGGGCTCAACTCGTCGTTTTGGTTGCTGCGGCGATCAATTCACCAAGGATTGCGATGCCGCGATCGATTTTGTCGCCAGGCACCGTCACAAACGACAGGCGCAAGGTGTTTACTTGCGGCTCGTTGGCGAAGAAAGGTGCGCCGGGCACGAACGCGACATTGTGCTCAATCGCCCTTTCCAACAACTCAATGCTGTTGACGCCCTTCGGCAGCTGAACCCAGATGAACATGCCGCCTTCCGGTCGATTCCAGGTCACACCACTTGGAAAGTGCTTTTCCAAAGCGGCGAGCATGTGCGCACATCGTTGACCGTACAGCGCACGAATCGTGGGGACATGCCGATCCAAGAAGCCGTCCTTGATGGTTTCGTAGACGACCCGTTGCGTGAAGCTGGGCGTGTGTAAGTCCGCTGCCTGCTTGGCCTGTACCAACTTGCGATGGAGCACAGCGGGCGCGATCAAATAGCCAACACGCAAGCCGGGCGCCAAGACTTTCGAAAACGATCCCATGTGAACGACGTGCTCCGCGTCGATCGACAACAGGGAAGGCAACGCATCGCCGGAGTACGACAGCGCGCCGTACGGATCATCTTCAAGAAGCAGCAGCCCCGCCGATCGAGCCACACTCATCAGGTCGCGCCGTCGCTCCAAGCTAATCCGCCGGCCCGTTGGATTCTGGAAATTCGGCAGGCAATACATGAAGCGCGCATCGCGCAGCAGGTCCGGGGTCATCCGCGATGGGATCGGTCCATGCTCATCCGAAGGCACGGACACAAACTGCGGCTCGCTGAGCGAAAACGCTTGCAGTGCGCCGAGATAGGTCGGCGTCTCGACCAGCACCCGGCTGCCCGGATCAATGAGCACCTTGCCCAACAAATCCAATGCCTGCTGCGAACCGGTCGTCACCAATACGTTGGCCGGATCGATCTGCAGTCCGTCAGTCGAATGTCGCTGCGCAATCCATTCGCGCAAAGCCATGAATCCTTCCGTCGGTCCGTACTGCAGCGCCGCCGTGGGCGCTTGCGTAAAAACGCGATCGGTTGCCGCTTTCAGCGCTTGGATCGGAAATGTATCGGGCGAGGGCAAACCGCCAGCGAATGAAATCACCTCGGGCCGTTCGGTGACTTTCAGAATTTCACGAATGGCAGAACTGGTGAGCTTTTGAGCGCGCGCCGAAAGAGTCCAGGACATGGCAAATCCAGATCGGTTGATGAGATGAGTGTAGGAGCTTGCCTGCAGGCTTCCAGACGCAGAAACACGGAGGTTGGACCGGCACAGCGATGAGTCTCGCTGGAAGACATGTTAGCGATTCCTCATGGCCGTCGCCTGCGAGCGACGTGGCCATAACCTTGCAGAGCGGCCCGGAACCTAAGTGATCACGCCCGGATTCTACGAAGTACTTTCCTCAGAGGTGCTTGCCATGAAACCGCGCTCATCTATGCCAGTCTCTGCACTCATCGCGGTCGCGAGCTGTTGCGCCGCATCGCTGGTGCTCGCGCAAGACAATCAAAACATGCCGCCGCCGGAAACGCGCAGCGGTCCGCCCATCGATCAACCGGCACCTGCTCCCGATCCGACTTCGGCCGGCGCATCAACGATGCCTTCCGACACGATGCCTGCGGATTCGGACGACTCAAGTGACGCTTCGGGCGGCATGGACTCCGATTCGCAGATGGGATCGGATCCGGATGCGATGACGCCCGATGAAGATGCAACAGGAATCGATGCGACCGGCACGGACTCGGACAATGCCGCGTCCCCTGCAGGTTCAGCGCCGGATGCAACCAGTGCAAACCTCGATCAATCCAAGATCGAGAAATTCGCCGATGCGTATGTCGCTGTGCAGTCAATCCAACAAAAGGCCGCTGCCGATTTGCAGAAGACGAGCGATCCAGCGCAGGCCGACAAGGTGAAGTCGAGCGCTCAGACGGACATGATCGCGGCAGTGGAACGCAGCGGGCTCCAAGTGGAAGAGTTCAATCAAATCGTGCAATCCATGGCGGCGGACAACAACATCCGCACCCGTGTTGCTGCTGAAGTTCAGAAGCGCACTCCGCCTGCATCATCAACGTCCCCACGCACTGACCCGACGAATTCGGGCGGGGGTTGAGAGCCACGGCGTTAAAAAGGCGAGGATCTAAGAGAATCTAGCCACAGAGAACGCAAAAAGGAATCTGATGGGTGCGACGGCATAACCGAATCGGTCGACGTATGTCGGCAGGAACTGAATTTGCCTTTGTTACTTTTCTTTTTTGTGTTCTCTGCGGCAAATCAACTCTTATCCGGAGGCATCTTAGGTAAGGCGACATGCCTCGTACGCGGTGTGCCCTCACCTTCCCGCTTCATCACTCCATCACTCCATCACTCCTTCACTTCATCACCGCGTTCGCTTCATCCCATCCTCACACTCAGCATCGACACCGAGCCGCCATCGATGCCCGCAACCGGAAAGCTCACTGAGTCTCCCGGTTGTTGGGCACCGAGTACGTAGAGCAGCGGTAAATAGTGTTCCGGCGTCGGTGCCGAAAGTGCAGCGTCCTTGCCGAGCGATTCGTAGTTGATCAAGGGTTCGTGATCGCCGCGCGCCATCCATTCTTTTGCCTGCGATTCGAAGCGCACAGCCCAATCGTACGGTTCGGCAACGTGCCGACCCCAAGCGTACGCGTGCAGGTTGTGAACTAAATTGCCGCTGCCGACAATGAGCACGCCACGATCACGCAGCGGCGCGAGCTTGCGTCCGATCTCGTAGTGATCTCGCGCCGGCAATCGTTCGTCGATGCTCAATTGCACGACCGGCACATCCGCTTGCGGATACACGTGGCACAGCACCGCCCACGTGCCATGGTCCAATCCCCATTCAACATCGGCCGCGACTTCTAACGGCTGCAACAGATCTTGTACGTCGCGCGCCAATTGTGCATCGCCCGGTGCGGGGTAATTCATTTCGAAGAGTACGCGCGGAAAGCCACCGAAGTCGTGAATTGTCTTTGGCCGCTCCGCGACAGTGACCGCCGTTGCTTGCGTGTACCAATGCGCGGAGATGCAGAGAATCGCTTTCGGCTTGCCGACCTCTTCACCCATTTGTCGCCATGCTCGCGTGTACTCGTTATCGGCGAGCGCGTTCATGGGATTACCGTGACCGAAGAAGATGACGGGAAGACGATTCATGCTGCGCCCCGGAGAAGAATCCAATTAGCCGCAGAGAACACCAAAAAGAAAAATGACGACGCAGATCCGCTTGCTGCCAACACATGCGCACCGACTGGTTAGAACCTCCGTCCCCATTTCATTCCTTTTTGCGTTCTATGTGGCTAAGTTTTCTTATTCCACGACCAACTTGTACCCCGCGCCAGGCGCGGTTTGCAGCATCTGCGGCGCCGCGGGATCGACTTCGAGCTTTTGACGCAGTCGATGCACCAGTTGCTTGAGCAACTGCCGGTCGCCCGAGCCTTTGTGGCCCCACACCTGCATCAGCAGCCGATCGGAACTGACGATGTGACCTGCATTCGCAATGAGCATCTGCAGCAAACGCAGCTCGAGCTTCGTCAGCCGCACGGGAGGTTGATTCCCCACCCGTACGGTATGTTCCTCAAGATCGAGCTGAACGCGCCCGGCGGCCAGTGGGGTAGCGTTTTCGATTCCGGCGCGACGGAGCAGCGCTTTGACACGAGCCAGCAGAGTTCGCGGGCTGAATGGCTTGGCAAGGTAATCGTCGGCGCCGAGCTCGAGCGCGCGAACTAGATCTTCTTCTTCACCGCGCACCGTCAACATCATCACCGGCACGCGCGATTGTGCACGGATCGCTTCGCACACTTGAAAGCCGCTGGCCCCCGGCATGTTGATGTCCAGAATCACCAAGTCGGGCAATTCGCTCTCGAACGCTTGAATCGCGCTCGGTCCATCGCTCGCTTTCACGACCAGGTAACCCGCTTGCGAGAGCGTGAATGCGATCAGCGCAAGCAGATCTTTGTCGTCGTCGGCCGAAAGTATCTTCATGAGAATTCGTGCGGGCTTAGGCTACGAACACATCCGTCGTTGCAGGCTTGAATACCATTTCGAATCGCGTCGTTCCTTCGCTGGTTCGCCGCGCGATGATGGTGGCGTCATGTCGATCGACGATGGACTTGACGATCCACAAACCCAGTCCTAAGCCGCCGGGTTCCGGCTCTTGCTCAGGGCCCCGATAGAAGCGTTCGAAGATCGAGCCGTTCGCGATCTCCGGCACGCCCGGTCCCTCGTCTTCAACCCACACTACGACGCGATCGGTCTCGTGCGCGCCGCCGATGCGCACCGTCGATCCCTCGGGGGCAAACTTGCTCGCATTCGCCAGCAAGTTCACGAACACCTGCGTCAATCGCGGACCATCGCCATCGATGGCCGGCAGGTTTTCGGGCAACTGCACGGCGAGCGATTGCCGCCGTTGCTTCAATAGCGAATCCATCAAGGCCGCGGCATCCTCCACCACCTCGGCAATCACCACGCTTTGATGCCGAATGGCCAGCTGGCCGGACTCGATGCGCACGCTCTCGAGCAAGTTATCGATCAATCGCGTGAGCCTGAGCGTGCCGCGCTCGAGCGAAAGAACCAGTTCCTTCTGCTGATCGGCGGGCAAAGTCTCCAAACCTTCGCGTAGCAATTCGATGGATGCAAGCTGAGCGGCCAGCGGCGTTCTGAACTCGTGGGAAATATTTGCGAGCACTGAGTCGCGCGCGCGCCGCACGCCTTCGAGCTCGGTTTCATCGCGAATGACTTGCACCTGCAGCTCATCCACAGGCGCTGCGCTCGTGATGATCGTCGTGCGCGCCGCATCGCCGCTCGCAAGTTGCAGTCGCTCGGTCAACTGCGTGTTGCCTTCAGCCCGCGCACGCAGAATGGGGCAATTGGTCTCGCAAGGCCGTTGGCCGTTTTCGTCCAAGCACGGTTTCAATACATCGCCACAGAAGCGCCCGATGGCCTCATTGGCGGGCACGTTCAACAACCGAGCAGCTTGCGGATTCAAATAGCGAATGACGCGCGACTTGTCGACCGCGTAAACACCTTCGACGATGCCGCCGAGAACGGCTTGTGCTTCTGCCTCTCGCTTGCGCAGCGTGTTGGTGAGATCGACCAAGTTGTTGCGCAT
>DASTSB010000027.1:0-3232 GCA_035760885.1 Steroidobacteraceae bacterium
CGCTAACGCTCGATATTGCGCCCACAATTCCTCAGTACTGCCGTGGAAAGCATTGCTGTCGTCCCACTCGATCTTGAGTGCATCGCGTCCCTTGTGCGCGCTCCAGAAGTCCTTCGCCACGACTGCAACACCAGAGCGAACCGCGGTTTCGAACGGGACCACCGCGACCACGCCTTTGATGGCCCTCGCTGCAGTGGGATCGAAGCGTTTCACCTTGCCGCCAAAACGTGGCGGATGCGCCACGACCGCGGTCAACATCCCGGGCAACTTGATGTCTTGCGTAAAGGTCGCAGTGCCGGTCGACTTTTCGCGTGCGTCGACGCGTTGGATCGGTTTGCCGATCAGCTGGTACTGAGATGGATCCTTCAGCTTCACTTGGGTCGGTATGGGAAGCTGCGCAGCGTCGGAAGCAAGCTCGCCAAACGATGCCGAATGATTGGAACCGGGATGCTTCACCACGCCGGACTCGATGACGATCTCGCCTGCGGGGACGTTCCAGCGCTTGGCTGCCGCGCTCACCAGCATTGCTCGCGCAGTCGCGCCGGCATTGCGCAGTTGATCGAACGAGTTTGCAATGGCGGTGCTGCCGCCCGTGCCCTGAAATGGGCCCCAACTTAGATTGTTGTAGCGCTTCGCATCTGCGGGTGCGCCTTCAACTCGAACCTGATGCCAATCGGCATCGAGTTCTTCGGCCACGATGGTGGCCAGGCCCGAGTACGCCCCCTGCCCCATCTCTACGTGTTTGGCGATCACGGTTACCGTGTTATCCGGTGCAATGCGCACGAAAGCATTCGGCTCGAGTGTGTTCGCTGCGTTTGCCTTCGCGTGCGCTGCGGCATGTCCGGCCGGAAGCCATACGGCAATGGTGAGTGCGCCACCCGCTTTTAGTAGCTCGCGGCGGCTAGTCTTGAGTGACAACGAGTTCTCGGCAGTGCTCATATCCATCCTTATTCGAGATGCTTAGGCGAGCGATTGCGCTGCGCGCTTGATTGCGGCGCGGATGCGAACGTACGTTGCACAGCGGCAGATGTTGCCTGCCATGGCGGCATCGATGTCCGCATCGCTCGGCTTGCGGTTGTTCGTTAAGAGAGCGGTCGCGCTCATGACCTGCCCGGACTGGCAGTAGCCGCATTGAGCGACGTTCTCAGCAATCCATGCCTCTTGAACTGCTTTGCCCACTTCGCTAGCGCCGACCCCTTCGATGGTCGTGATCTTCATGTTCGCTGCGGCGGAAACTGGCAGCACGCAACTGCGAGTTGCGGATCCATTTACGTGCACGGTGCAAGCGCCGCAAAGCGCTTTGCCGCAACCGAACTTGCTACCGGTCATATTGAGGTGATCGCGAAGCACCCAAAGCAGCGGCGTGTCCCCGTCCGCGTCGGTTTGCACTTTCTTACCGTTGATGTCGAGCGTGATCATGAGAACCTCGAGGAAAGAAGCGGCCGGATTGTAGCGCGCAATCGTCTGCGCGCTAGTCGTACAGCTCCCGCGCAGGCGCGTCGTTGTTGGGTCAATAAAGAGAAGACGAACTGCGTGCCAGTGAGCGAGCAAAAGCGCAAAGGGTCTAGGAAATGATGAAGTGGTGGAGCGATGACGTGAAAGCGCAGCGCGTGGCCAAACCAGCAACTCCAATCCGAGGACATCCAGACCACGGATCTCAATCCTTCAGTCCCGACGCTAGTCCTTCCCGATGCGGATCAACAGGATTGACAGAATGGTGCATCTGATGAGTTCGTCGCTCCCGTGTCGACGGGAGGCTATCTTGATTCGGATGGGTCCCCGCCTATGCGAGGACGACGAGAGGAGAAATCTCGCTCTGTCCCGACGCTAGTCCTCCTCGATGCGATGCATCCGTCCCGCCGTAGGCCTTCCCGATGCGCAGCGTCTTTCCTGTTTAGTCTCACTCCAACCACACTTTACACACGTCCATGCGATCTGCGGTCGAGCCGCGACGGCGGAACAAGGTCATACCGGCGATTCTGTCCAGATCGAGTTTGCGGTCCACTGGGCCGTGTTCGATCTCGCTGAGCGGTACTTCCAGAACCGCTCGTGAATGCGGAGCGAGGCTCAAGATCCGATTGAAGCGATCGTCATGGCGATGATTGTGACGCCGGTCGTGCACCCGCAACACAAATGAAAGTTCTTGATCGGTTGGGTTGGCGATGTCGAGCGCAAGTGTTTTGTAATCGCGCCAGTCTCCATCGATCTGATCCTTCAAGAGGCGCGAACTCGCAAGACGATCTTACCGATGTGACTGCCTCGCTCCATGTAGGCATGAGCGTCAGCGGCAGCTTCGAAGTCGAACACCCGATCGACAATCGGTCGGATCTTGCCTAGTTCGATGTCGGGCCACACGTGCATTCGCAGTTGATCGCGGATGTGGCGCTTGAAAGCAATCGAACGGCTGCGCAGAGTCGAGCCAGTGACACGCACGCGGCGCTGCATGACCTTCAACACGTCCAACTCGCCCTTGGTACCGCCTTGAGTCGCGATCATGACCAAGCGCCCATCTATCGCCAGTGCGTCCACGTTCCGCGAGAGATATGCGCCGCCGATCATGTCCAGGATCACGTTGACACCGGCACCTTGCGTTGACTCTCGCGTTACGGCGACGAAATCCTGCTCGCGATAGTTGATGGCTGTGTGCGCGCCGAGTTGTTCGCAGAATGCGACTTTCTCCGTGGATCCTGCGGTCGCGATGGTGATGTGACCTCGCACCTTTGCGATTTGAATGGCCATCACGCCAATGCCGCTCGTTCCGCCATGGACCAGCAGCGACTCACTGCCAGACAAACCCGCAATCTCGAAGACGTTCGTCCACACCGTAAAGCAGGCTTCCGGCAACGCCGCTGCATGCACGAAATCCATCTCATCCGGAATGGGCAACACTTGCCCAGCATCGGCAACGCAGTACTCAGCGTATCCACCACCTGCGAGCAACGCACACACTCTTTGGCCGACCGCAAACTCAGAAACATCAGCGCCGCACGCGACGATCTCGCCGGCAACTTCCAGCCCCGGATGCTCCGGAGCGCCGGGTGGCGGCGGATACTTTCCCTGCCGCTGCATCAGATCCGCACGATTTAGACCCGCAGCGTGAACTTTGATGAGAACTTGCTGCGCCGACGGCGTTGGCGTCTCGACTTCAGCAATCGATAGAACTTCAGGACCGCCGGGGGTTTTGGCTGTGATGATCCGCATCGCGGTAACTGCTTTTGAAGAGAAGACGCAA
>DASTSB010000028.1:0-5444 GCA_035760885.1 Steroidobacteraceae bacterium
ATGGTGAAGTAGCGCTTTCCCGGAATGGCCGGGAGTTCGCTGTTATTGCCTGCTTCCAGCATAAGCCTCGACTCGTGCCTTTAGTTTTTGTCCGGGGCGAAACGTTACGACGCGACGCGCGCTGATCGGAATCTCTTCACCCGTCTTCGGGTTGCGGCCGGGTCGCTGATTCTTATCGCGCAGATCGAAGTTTCCGAAGCCCGACAACTTCACTTGTTCGCCGCTCTCGAGGGAAGCGCGCAATTCTTCGAAGAACAAATCCACCAACTCTCGCGCCTCGCGTTTGTTGAGGCCGAGCTGATCGAAGAGTGCTTCAGCGATCTCAGCTTTCGTCAGTGCCATGCCTACTTATCTCGAATCGTGGCGTGCAATTGTCGGCGCAATTCTTCGATGACCTGCGCCACGACGCTGTCTGCTTCGTTGTCGGTCAGCGTGCGCGAAGTATCCTGTAATTGCAGGCCTAAGGCTATGCTTTTCTTGTCATTCTCGAACTGTCGCCCACGATAGACAGAGAGCACTCGTAGGTCTTTCAAGAGCGCGCCGGCGCTGGTGCGAACGACGTTCTTCAGAGCATCAGCAGGAACGGCTTCATCGACGATCACGGCAATATCACGTTGAATCGCGGGGTATCTGGAGATCTCCTTGAACTGCGGGACAAGAGCGCTGAGACCGGAAACCGTTTCCAGTTCGAACGCGATCGCTGGATATGTCAAATCGAGCGCCACAACATGGCTCGGATGCAACGCCCCGATCCAACCGACCGGATGGCCATCGCGAAGGATTCTCGCGGACTGCCCCGGATGGAGTGCGGGGTGTTTCTCGGGCACGAATGCGAATGAGTGCGAGGCACCTGTCAGCCCAAGTAAAGCTTCCACGTCGGCTTTCACGTCGAAGAAATCGACACGATCCGAATCGGCCGCCCACTGTGCGCTCCAGCGTAATCCTGCTGCGATACCCGCGATCACATCCGTCTCCGTACCATTGATTGATGCATAGCGACGGCCGAGTTCGAACAACCGAACCCGTGATTGTTGTCGGCGCTGATTCTCGCGCAACGCCTGCACCAGCCCTGGCCACAACGACACTCGCATCGTCGCCAGTTCTGCGGAGATGGGATTCGCGAGCGCAAGACCTGACTCACCGCACAACAGTTGTTGAATCTTCGGATCGGTGAACGTGTAGGTGATTGCTTCTTGGTAACCACGATCCACCAGCAGATCGGCGGCGCGTTCTTTCCTGATTTGAGTTTCTGTCCACGCTGCGATGTGCTCGCTCGCAATCGCCTCACGCTCCGGGATGTTGTCGAAACCGAAGAGGCGCGCGACTTCTTCGATGAGATCCTCTTCGATGCGGATGTCGTAACGCCAAGATGGCGGGGTGACGCGCCAGAGGCCGCTCGCGCCTTCGACTTTCATGCTGAGCCGCGATAGCAGATCGGCGATGATCTTCTGATCGATCTTCACGCCAAGGACATGCTCGATGCGCGAATGCCGCAATGCAACGGGTGCATTGACACGAATCTCGTCCTGCGTTCGCGTTACCACAAGTGGCCCTGCCTGCCCGCCTGCACTTTGGAGCAGCAACTGCGTGGCGTGCTCGATCGCAAGCTCCTGCAGCTCTGGATCGACACCGCGCTCGAATCGCTGCGATGCATCTGTGATCAACCCGAAGCGACGACTGCGACCTGCGATGGTCTCTGGCGGCCACACTGCTGCTTCAAGAAAAACATCGACGGTGGAATCAGCAATGCCTGAATCCTCGCCGCCCATGACACCGCCGAGGCCGAGCACTTTCGTCTCATCGGCGACTACGAGCACATCGGGACTCAGATCGATCGTGCGTCCATCGAGCAACTTCAATTGCTCTGCCTGACGCGCAGGTCTCACCACGATTGCACCGTTGAGCCGTGACAAGTCATACGCGTGCATCGGCGCGCCGAGTTCCAGCATCACGTAGTTGGTGATGTCCACCATCGCGCTGATCGGCCGCAAACCAGCGCGACGCAGTCGCTCCTGCATCCAGAACGGCGCAGGCGTGTTGGGGCGAATGCCTCGCACAACGCGGCCGACGAATTTTGGGCAACCCGCGCCGCCTTGAAGCTTCACTGGGAATGTGTCGGCGATGGTCGCCGTAATGGCCGGCATCGAAGGCACACGCAACGGAACTGCTCGCATTGCAGCCACTTCGCGCGCGACACCGAGCACGCTCATGCAGTCGCCACGATTGGGCGTGAGGTTCACTTCAAAGATCGTGTCATCGAGTTTGAGCGCACGAACCAAGTCTTCGCCGGTTCGCAAGTCGCTGGGCAAATCCCACAAGCCACTCGCCTCTTCGCTCACGCCGAGTTCTCGAGCGGAGCACAACATGCCGAACGACTCGACACCGCGCAGTTTTGCTTTCTTGATCTCAAGACCGCCCGGCAACTTCGCTCCAACGGTTGCGAGAGGAGCCTTCATCCCTGCGCGAACGTTCGGCGCACCACAGACGATCTGCAGTTGTTCGCTGCCAGTCGAGACGCGACACACATTGAGCTTTTCCGCATCGGGGTGCTTCTCAACCGAAAGCACCTCGCCAACGATGACTCCGCTCAGCTGCGGACTCACGCGATGAATGCCTTCGATCTCGAGCCCCGCCATCGTGAGCGAGTGCGCGAGCGCAGTTACATCCGTACCCGGGTCAACCCAATCGCGCAGCCATTCAAGAGAGATTTTCATAAGCCTAATGACTAGCGGATCGCGGATAGAGGATAGTCAGAATTGAGATGTTCGCTTCGACGCAAGTGTTGTGGTTCGTGGACTTGAACGGGAATGAGAAGAGAGGCCTCGCAGCTCCCCCCTCTATCTAACCGCCAACCGCTAACCGTGCTGCACATGGATGTGCGAATGCCGCGATTGCAGGATGCGAAGGAGCGGCCTAACCGCTTCATACAAATTGCCTCAAGAACCGCAGGTCGTTCTCGAAGTACAAGCGGATATCGTTCACGTTGTAGCGGAGCATCGTCAATCGATCGATGCCCATGCCGAATGCATAACCCGTATATCGCTCGGGATCGATATTTACCGCTCGCAGTACGTTTGGATGCACGACACCACAACCGGCAACTTCAACCCAGCCCGTTTGTTTACACACTCGGCAGCCCGCACCACCGCACGAGACGCACGAGATGTCGACCTCTGCCGAAGGCTCAGTGAAGGGAAAGTACGAAGGCCGCAGTCGCATCTTCACGTCTTTCTCGAACAGCGCTTTCATGAATTCGTGCAAGACCGACTTTAGATTCGCAAACGAAATGCCTTCATCGACGACCAGGCCCTCGACTTGATGAAACATCGGCGTGTGGGTCATGTCGGAATCGCAACGATAGACACGACCCGGCGCGATGATTCGAAGCGGCGGTTTCTGCCGCTGCATCACACGCACCTGCACCGGCGAGGTGTGAGTGCGCAACAGACGACCGTCCCCGAAGTAGAACGTATCGTGCATCGCACGGGCGGGATGATTCGCAGGGATGTTCAGTGCTTCGAAATTGTGCCAATCATCTTCGATCTCCGGACCGTCTGCGATCGTGAATCCGGCGTTACGGAAGATCTGTTCGACACGGCGGCGCACGCGAGTGACCGGGTGCAGCCCACCGATATCCTGGCCGCGACCTGGCAATGTCACATCGATGGTTTCGCTAGCGAGCCGTTGGGAGAGCTTTTCAGCTTCGAGTGCAGCTCGTCTTTGATCTAACGCTTGGGCAATCGCTTCTTTCGCTTCGTTGATCTTGGCGCCAGCAGCTTTGCGAGCGTCGGGCGCCATCTCGCCCAGTGACTTGAGCAGCGCGGTGATTTCACCCTTCTTGCCCAGCATGCGAACGCGCACATGTTCGAGCTGTTCGATCGTCGTGCTCTGCGCAATCTCTTCGCGAACGCTCGCGAGAATCTGTTGAAGATCGTTAGCGGACTGAGTCATTGGAAGGCCGATGCAGTGAGCTCACACAGAGAATATCGGATGCGACGCCATGCTCAAGCGCTTACGCGAATTGAGGCCAAAAAAAGAGCCCGGATCGCTTTCGCGATGCCGAGCTCTTGATCTCGATGGAAGCTTAGGCAGCCTTCTTTTCTTCAGGCAGACTGTCTTTCGCCTTCTGAGCGAGCACCGCAAACGCCGCGGCGTCGTGCATCGCGATGTCCGCGAGCACCTTGCGATCGATCGTGAGACCGGCCGCGGTCAAACCCGCGATCAGCTTGCTATAAGACAAGCCGTGAACGCGAGCTTCCGCGTTGATACGCGTGATCCAAAGTGCACGCATCGTGCGCTTTTTGGTCTTGCGATCGCGATATGCATACTGGCCCGCCTTGATGACGGCCTGCTTCGCTGCACGGAAAACTTTGCGACGAGCGTTGTAGTAGCCCTTCGCCTTCTTGAGGATCTTCTTGTGACGGGCGCCAGCGATGACGCCTCTCTTAACGCGTGCCATCGTTCACTCCTTATTTCGCGTGCGGGAGCAATTGCTCCATGCGCACTAGATCTTGCTTGGCCACCATGCTCGGGCTGCGCAGCTGACGCTTACGCTTGCTCGGCTTCTTGGTGAGGATGTGACGACGGTGCGATTGGGATCGCTTAAATCCGTTGGCAGTCTTGCGAAAACGCTTCGCCGCTGCCCGGTTGGTTTTCAACTTAGGCATGAAAGAGCTCCTGGCTCTACTTGTTTAGCCCTTGAGGAACGAAAGCTCGCGCTCTAGTCCTTTCAGGCGGGACAACGCACTTTGGGTACGTTGCTCACTTGTGTTGCTCGCCGAAGCGAGCGGTGTAACGCGGAAAGTGTCTGGTGTGTCGGTGAGCCCAATTGCGCTCTTGCACTACACCTCACACCCTACACTGCACACGTTCTTTACTTCTTCTTTGGTCCGAACATCATGACCATCTGTCGCCCTTCCATGAGCGGGTTCTGCTCGACTTGCGCGTACGGTGCCAAGTCTTGCTGCACACGGCCCAGAAGTTCACGACCGACTTCTTGATGCGCCATTTCTCGGCCGCGAAACCGCATGGTTACCTTGGCCTTGTCTCCTTCCTCTAGGAATCGAATCAGGTTACGCAACTTCACCTGATAGTCGCCCTCTTCCGTTCCGGGACGAAACTTCACTTCCTTGATCTGGATCTGCTTCTGCTTGCGCTTCGCTGCATGCGCCTTCTTGTTCTGCTCGAACAAGAATTTGCCGAAGTCCATGATGCGGCACACGGGCGGCTCAGCCATCGGCGAGACCTCTACGAGATCTAGCTCGGCGGTTTGCGCCATCTGCAGTGCTTCGAATCGGCTGACAACGCCGACTTGATGACCTTCAGCGTCAATCACTCGCAATTGCGGTGACGTGATTTCTTCGTTGCGCCTAACGCGCTTGCCAATGGGAGCAGCGATGCGTCATACCTCCAAAACGGTCCGACCGCGGCTCGCAATTTCGTGA
>DASTSB010000029.1:0-7323 GCA_035760885.1 Steroidobacteraceae bacterium
GCCGTAGTACTTGAGTGGATTGGAGACGGATTCTGGAACGATCGTGTGAGCCGCGAAGTGCATCACGGTGTCGACTTGATGCTCGCGCAGCACGCGGCTGACCAATTCGCGATCGCCCGTATCACCGACGACGAGTTCGCCATGCAACACTGCCGAACGAAAGCCGGTGGATAGGTTGTCGAGCACGACGACCTTCTCCTTGCGCTCGCCAAGTTGCCGAACCACGTGGCTGCCGATATAGCCGGCGCCGCCGGTGACGAGAATGGACATACGTTTAACCTTTGTACGAACTGAAAATGAATTCTAACAAGTCAGAGCCGAATAGGCCGGGGTTGAATCCTCGGCCACGCGATCATGCATCTGATGCAGTCATGACCACGATGCGCGCTGCATTTCGAAGCTTCTCGAGATCCTGCAACGAATGACGCGCGCCCCACACAAACCGAATCCGCACCCCTACGAGCAGTTGACGCCCGACGTGATCATCGCCGCGGTCGAATCGACGGGTCGAGTGTCCGATCGTCGCATCTTGGCGCTCAATAGTTATGAGAACCGCGTCTACCAAGTCGGTATCGAGCAGAGCACGCCACTCGTTGTGAAGTTCTATCGTCCCGATCGCTGGTCCGATGCCGCGATTCAAGAGGAACACGGATTCGCGCTGGAACTTGCCGCTGCCGAAGTGCCGGTCGTGCCGCCGCTCGTGCGCGATGGGAAGACGCTGTTCGAGTTCGAAGGGTTCCGCTTCGCACTGTTCGAACGCCGCGGCGGCCGCTGGCCAGAGCTTGGGACCCAGACCGAGCGCGAGTGGATGGGGCGCTTTATGGGCCGCATTCACATGGTCGGTCGCAGGCAACGTTTCAGGCACCGCGGCCGCATCGATGTGCATCGTCTTGGCGATGACTCGCGCAATTTCTTGCTAGGTGAAGGCTGGATCCCTCCACATCTGGAAGCGGCCTACGACTCGCTCACGGCCGATCTGCTCGAACACATTCGGGCTGTGTTTGCCGGAGCACGAGGCTTTCGCGAGATCCGCCTGCACGGCGATTGCCATCGCGGCAACGTGCTGTGGACCGACGAAGGTCCTCATTTCGTCGATCTCGACGACTGCCTCATGGGTCCCGCCGTTCAAGACCTGTGGATGCTGCTCTCGGGTTCGCGCAATGAGATGGGCGAGCAATTGGCGCAGTTGCTCGACGGGTATTCCCACTTCGCCGATTTCGATCCGGGGGAACTGGCGCTGATCGAAAGCCTGCGAACCCTGCGCATGATCCACTATTCGGCCTGGCTCGCGCGTCGTTGGAGCGATCCGGCATTTCCAAGTGCATTTCCGTGGTTCGTCGAACCGCGGTATTGGGAGAACCAAATCCTCTCGTTGCGTGAACAACTGGCGGCGATTCAAGAAGGGCCGATCGAGTTGCGGTGAGGAAACGGGGAACGGCCGCTCTCGGCGTCCTGCCTTCCCCGGCACTGGCACTTCCATGTGCGGCGGGAAACGGGAAACGGGAAACGGGAAACGGGAAACGGGGAACGGCCGCTCTCGGCGTCCTGCCTTCCGCGGCACTGGCACATCCCTGTGCGGCGGGAAACGGGAAACGGGAACGGGGAACGGCCGCTCTCGGCGTCCTGCCTTCCGCGGCACTGGCACTTCCATGTGCGGCGGCCGCTCTCGGCGTCCTGTCTTCCGCGGCACTAGCACATCCATGTGCGGCGGGAAACGGGGATCCGCTGCCAACTGAAATCGGTCAACGGACAACCGAAGAAGACACCTCTCCCCTTTGCGGCAGCTCGGGAGAGGGGGTGGCTAGGCCAATGGAATCGAGACCGGAATGCGAAGCGAAGGATGGAGCTGAAAGGGGAAGCAAGCGGTAGCTTCCCGAACCGCCAACCGTAAACGGTCAACGGCCAACCGTGAGACTGGTTCACACTTGACACCTCACACCGCACACTCTTTCTAACCGCTAACCGCTAACCGCTAACCGCTAACCGCTAACCGCGAACCGCTAATCCGTGACACGGCTTTGCCGCCAACTCTCAACCGTCAACTCCACACTGTGACTGGCCCAGCTGGGCCCCTTCGCGCGCTTGTGTTAGCGTCGCTGCGCGCAAGGGCTCAACTGCATGACACGTTCAATCAAATCTCGGCTAGTGGTTGCGGCGGCACTCTCTGCTGCATCGCTTCTCAGTGCATGTGGTGGGGGTGGTGGATCGAATTCCAGTCCCAATCCCAACCCTAATCCGGGCACCTCGGAAGTCACGGTGACGGGGAAGATCACGTTCGAGCGTCCTTCATTCAAAGGTGGCCAAAACGGGCTAGACATGGCCAATCCGGTGGAGTCTCCAGCTCGTGGTGTGGTGGTGGAAGCGCTCGACTCGACGACGAATGCTGTGCTTGCCTCGACCAACACGAACGCGACTGGCGACTACTCAGTGACTGTGCCGGCGAATCGATCGATTTTTATCCGCGCCAAAGCGCAGATGGTCAGTACTACCGCGCCGACGTTTAACTTCAGAGCATTAAACAACACGAACAGCGACGCCCTGTATGCCCTCGATGGCAGCGCGTTCAATACTGGCACGAGCAATGTCACTCGCAATCTGAAGGCAGCGACGGGCTGGAACGGATCGACGTATATCGATACGGATCGTGCGGCTGCACCGTTCGCGATCCTCGATACCGCGTATGACGTGAAGACACTCATTCTGGGTGCAGCGCCGACGCAGAATCTCCCCGCATTGGACTTGTACTGGAGCGTGAAGAACAAAACCGCGACAGGCACTGGTGGCTGCACCGATGCAGACAACGGAAATATAGGCACTTCTTTCTATACGACAGGCGCCGATCCTTCATGCCCAGCTTTGCCCGCTGGAATTTACATCTTGGGCGACTATGCGAATGGTGGCGGCGATACAGACGAGTTCGACGATCACGTGATCGCGCACGAGATGGGGCACTATTTCGAAGACAAGTTCTCGCGGTCGGATTCTCAAGGAGGCGATCACGCGCCAACCGACCGTCTTGATCTGCGAGTTGCATTTAGCGAAGGGTGGGGCGACGCCTTTTCTGGAATGGCGACAAACGATCCGGTCTATCGGGATTCGCAGAACGGTGTCAGCACGAATTTCAACTTCAACGTCGAAAACGACACCGCCCCTGACGGCTGGTTTTCTGAAGGCTCGGTTGCTGAAATTCTCTGGGACATTTTCGATCCCGCAAACGAACCGGGGGACACGGTCGAACTCGGCTTTACGCCCATCTACAACGTGATGACCTCGACCGAGAAGAACACGGATGCGCTGACCAGCATCTTCCCCTTTATCGCCTCGCTACGTGCCAACAATGCTGCGCAGTCGCCGGCGATCGGAACGTTGCTGACTAGCGAGTCCATCAATGGCACTGATGACTTCGGTAGCGGCGAGACGCATGCTGGTGGCGACACGTCGGTGCTGCCGATCTATCCGACTATCGCGCCCAATGACGCACCCGTGAACGTCTGCTCGACGGTTTTGAATGGGAGCGCCAGCGCCAACAAGCTGGGGAATCACAAGTTCTTCAGATTCACCCTGAATTCCAGCGCTACGCTTAGTGTCTCGGTGACTGGGGCAGCGGATCCAACCAACCTCGCGTCGGTCGCGGCGACCGACCCAGACGTCTATGTGTTCCATCGCGGTAACTTCGAGGCCGTCGGCAACGATACCGGTGCGACGGAAACCACCTCGCAGCATCCATTCCCAGCGGGCACTTACATCATCGACGTTTACGATTTCGACGTTCAGGGCACTGAACCACGGTGCATGACGCTCTCACTCCAGGGCAGCTAATGAATTCATCCATGAGGCTGATGCGAATGACTCGTTTAGGCGTGTGTTTGGTAGCGATCTCCTGCTTGCTGCTCGGTGCGTGCGGTTCGGATGATGCGACGCAGGTTGCACAGCAACCCGTCACACCGGCGCCAGCGACCCCCAAGCCTGCGCCTGCGGCAAAACCTGCTGTGGTGGATCCGACGGACAAGATGGCGCGTGCCGTCGGCAATGGGAAACCGGGGGCGGCAGTCGAGATTCGTTATGAGTTCCAGTCGAAGCCCGAAGTCGGCAAGCCGATTCAAGTCGAAGTTGCGTTCATTCCCAATGCGGGCACGGATGCGCTGACGGCCACCTTCACTGGCATGGAAGGCATCACTGTCGCCGGTGAGCTGACCGCTCACTTCGACAAGCTGGAGCAAGGGAAGCCCTACAAACACACGATTTCATTGCTGCCTGAAGCGGCCGGTGTGTACTACGTCACCGTCTCCGTCGAAACCCAAATCGGCGGCTCGACCCTAGGCCGCACATTCTCCATTCCATTTGTGGTCGGAGACATCCAGGTGCAGGAAAAGCCTAAGGCGCCCCCGCAGAAGGATGCGACCGGCCAGGCGGTGCAGCCGATGAAGGCGAAGGAGAACTAGTGACTCGTGACTAGTGACTGGTGACTAGGCGGACGGGGAACGGGGAACGGGGAACGGGGAACGGGGAACGGAAGAAGACACCTCTCCCCTTTGTGGGAGACGACTGCATGGACGCAGGAGGTAGAGCAACGCAGGGAGCAGTTGCCGAGGTCGAGCGGCAGCTCGGGAGAGGGGGGGTTAGGGCCATGGAATCGAGACCGGAAACGCGAAGCGAAGGAAGGAGCTGGGAACGGGGAAGCAAGCGGTAGCTTCTCGAACCGCCAACTGAAAACGGTCAACGGACAACCGGGAACGGGAAACGGCCGCTCTCGGCGTCCTGCCTCTCGCGGCACTAGCACATCCATGTGCGGCGGCCGCTCTCGGCGTCCTACCTTCCGCGGCATTGGCACATCCATGTGCGGCGGGAAACGGGAAGAGTGCGTGGATCAGGGTTCGTGGTTCATGGATCGTCTAACCGCTAACCGCTAACCGCCAACGCTCCCGCGTCCTACACCTCACACCCTACACGACCCTCCCTACACACCTCACACGTCCCACCCTACACCTCACGCAGGGTCTGCCCCTATCCCCGGCGTCCGCTCCTCTATAACATGCGCGGCCTTTTTCCCCGAAAGTCCCGCCCCTGTGTCCACCGATAAGCTTCGCAATATCGCCATCATCGCGCACGTCGATCATGGCAAGACCACTCTCGTCGATCAGCTTTTGAAACAATCGGGCACGCTCGACGCTCGAAAAATCGTCCCTGAGCGCGTGATGGATTCGAACGCGTTGGAGCGCGAGCGCGGCATCACGATTCTCGCGAAGAACACCGCGATCCGTTGGCGCGACTACCGCATCAACATCGTCGATACGCCGGGACACGCGGACTTCGGCGGCGAAGTCGAACGCGTGTTGTCGATGGTTGACTCCGTGTTGCTGCTCGTCGATGCGGTCGACGGTCCGATGCCGCAAACCCGGTTCGTGACGCAAAAGGCGTTCGCTCATGGCCTGCGCCCGATCGTTGTCATCAATAAGATCGACCGCGATGAAGCCCGGCCAAGCTGGGTGCTGGATCAAACGTTCGATCTTTTCGACCGGCTTGGCGCGACGGATCAGCAACTCGACTTTCCTGTGGTTTATGCATCTGCTCTGCGTGGCTTCGCCGGCAACGATCCAAAAGAACTCGCGACGGATATGACGCCGCTGTTCGAAGCGATCGTTAAGAACTGCCCAGCGCCCGACGTGAACGCGGAAGGTCCGCTGCAGTTGCAAGTGAGCTTGCTCGACTACTCGAGCTACGTCGGTGCGATCGGTGTGGGCCGCATCAAGCGCGGCAAGCTGCGCCGCAATAGTCCAGTGACGGTGATCGATCGCGATGGCAACACTCGCAATGAGCGCATCATTCAGGTGATGGGCTTCTTGGGACTTGATCGCGTCGAAGTCGAAGAAGCGAGTGCGGGCGACATTGTGGCGTTCGCAGGTATCGAGCATCCGGAAGTCTCGGAAACGATTTGCGATCCGAACGCCGTCGAAGCGCTGCCGACGTTGGTCGTCGATGAGCCGACGATCAGCATGACGTTCGAGGTCAACACGTCTCCGTTCTGCGGGCGCGAAGGCAAGTTCGTCACCAGCCGGCAGATTCGCGAGCGACTCACGCGAGAAGCCGTGCACAACGTCGCGTTGCGCATTGAAGATACGGACGACCCGGACAAGCTGCGCGTCTACGGGCGCGGCGAACTGCATTTGGGCGTGTTGCTGGAGAACATGCGCCGCGAAGGCTATGAACTTGCAGTGTCTAGACCTCGCGTCGTCGTCAAAGAAATCGAAGGTCAGCTTTGCGAGCCGTACGAAACGCTCACGATCGATCTCGATGAGTCGGTGCAAGGCGGCGTGATGCAACAGCTTGGCGAGCGCGGCGGACAGCTCACTGGAATGCACTCGGACGGCAAAGGACGCACGCGCCTCGATTACGTCATTCCGTCTCGCGGGCTGATCGGGTTCCAAACCGAGTTTCGCACCCTGACCTCAGGCACGGGACTCATGCATCACATCTTCGATCACTTCGGCCCGATGCTGAATCGCGAAATCGGCCAGCGTCAGAACGGCGTGCTGATCTCGAATGGTCAGGGCAAGGCTTTGGCCTACGCGCTGTTCAATCTACAAGAGCGCGGACGCTTGTTTATCGGCCACGGCGATGAAGTCTATGAAGGTCAGATCGTCGGCATTCACAGCCGCGACAACGATCTGGTCGTCAATCCGCTCAAGGCCAAGAAGCTGACAAACATGCGTGCTGCGGGACGCGATGAGAACATCATTTTGACGCCCCCGATTCGCTTCACGCTGGAGCAAGCGATGGAGTTCATCCAAGACGATGAACTCGTCGAAGTGACTCCTGGGCAGATTCGCCTGCGCAAACGCGCGCTCAAGGAACATGAGCGCAAGCGTGCGGATCGGGTGGAGGAGAGCGAAGAATAGTGATCGAGTGATGGGGTGAAAGCGCTTCGCGCGTGAAGGGCGGAGGTCCTGGAATTGGGCAGCTCTCGGCCAAACCTTGAGCCTGTGTTAACAGCGCGCGTGATTCAAGGCAGTACCTGCGCTGTTCACCCCATCACCTCATCACCTCATCACCTCATCACCTCATCACCTCATCACCGCATCACCGCATCACGCCATCACCGATTCGAGCGGTTTAACTTAACCGCTAAAAAAACCTGACGCACTTCTCAGGGATTGACGTAAAAGCGCGATCCATTTCACACCACCGTCATGGGTGGCGTCTTACGATTCCCGAAAATCTGCACTGGCTCACACTCGCCTTTCGCGGATAAACGTGCGGCGCAGCAGCGTCCGCTTGGGGATCGAAGGGCGCATGCACCGACTGCTCGACCAGCAAATCAAAAAG
>DASTSB010000030.1:0-18612 GCA_035760885.1 Steroidobacteraceae bacterium
CGATCGAACCGACGATCGGGCCGTACGAGGTATACGAGGACGAATGGTTCAACTTCAAGGCGGCATTCGAATCGTTCATCACCGTGACGGATGCCGAAGAAAGCCAGAAGCTCGCGAAATTCAGTTCTGAACTGCAAGAGCTGGAAGATCACTTGCCGATCGACAAGCAGTATCGCCGCCCGAAGCTCGGCGGGTTATCGCCGATCCGCGTCGTTAACGTGGTGTTCACTGCCGGCGATGCGAACCACGGCATTCAGACTGCGGCTTTCAATTTGCCGAATGACGAGCGCGTCGTTGCGGAAAAGGGTTCGAAGCGCGTGCTGCTCAAGAACTTCCAAGATGCGAAGTTCGAGAAGATCCTGCTTCCGATCGCCAACGTGGCGCTAGCGCCAGAAGATCGCAGCCGAGTGTCGTTCGAACCGTTCTTTACGCACATTCTGATGCACGAGCTGATGCACGGATTGGGACCGCAAACGATTCACGTCAATGGGCGCGAATCGACGGTGCGACAGGAACTCAAAGAACTCAACGGACCTCTTGAAGAAGCGAAAGCGGACGTGTCAGGGCTCTGGGCGCTGCAATACTTGATGGACAAAGGCGTGCTCGACAAACAAATGGAACGCAGCACCTACGTAACGTTCATGGCGTCCACCTTCCGCACACTGCGCTTCGGATTGAATGAGGCGCACGGCAAAGGCATGGCGCTACAAGTAAACTACTTGCTCGATCACGGCGCGATCAAGATCAACAAGGAAGGGCAATTCTCGCTCGACTTGAACAAGACCAAGCAGGCTATCGCAGGGCTCACTCACGACATCATGACCCTGCAAGCGCACGGTGACTACGCGGGAACCCAGGCGCTGCTTACGAAGATGGTCGTCATCAGGCCTGAGGTTCAACGGGTAATCGACAAGATGACGGATTTGCCGGTAGACATCGCGCCGCAATTCGTGACGGCGGCAGAACTCACGGACCAACACTAGCCGAGACGCCCGCAGCTTGACGGCCGAGAATTTCTGGCGTCCCTGTGAGCACGGCGAATCTGGTCCTGCGATTTCTTCTAGAGCTTGCCGCTCTGATCGCATTGGGATTTTGGGGAGCCCACGCGGGCGCAACTCATTCTGGCGCGGTGATGCTTGCCTTAGCATCACCGCTCGCTGCGGCTGCGCTGTGGGGTGCCTTTGTCTCCCCGAAAGCACGATATCAGGTCACTTGGCCGGTTCGGCTTGGCGTTGAATTGATTGTCTTCGGCGCCGCGATCGCAGGGCTTGTCCGATCTGGCGAGCCGACACTCGCGCTCGCACTGGGCTGCGCGGTATCGTTTCATGAAGGATGGCGGGGGCTGGAGCTGTGTCTGCACACTCGCCGAAGGGTTCCCTGAAACGGTCGAGGTGCGCAAGCCTGAACATTCGACACAAGATCGGAGGTGGCGCGAAATGAACAGTCAATTCTGGACCAAACAAGTCAGCGCATCGCTCCTGAGGACGCTTTGGTGCTTTGCATTGATTTCCGGCGTGAGTGCACTTGCGCGGATTGCATCGGCGCAGGATCCGATTCAAACCGATGGCGACAAGTACAAAGTGGTGTTCGAGAACGATCGAGTTCGCGTCCTCGAGTACCAGGACAAACCGGGCGCGATCACCAAACAGCACCACCACCCTGACGCAGTCGTTTACGCATTGAGCCCATTCAAGCGCAAGTTGAAATTGGGAGACGGCAAAACGGTTGTAGTGCAGAAGCAGAGTGGAGAGGTCTACTGGGTGAACGCTCAGGAGCACATTGGCGAAAATATCGGCGACACCGACACTCACGTGCTGATCGTCGAGTTGAAAGAGCCGGCGCCTCGCGACACACCGCAACCCAAACCGTAGCTATGCAACGGACACGCCATGGTCACCTCCACGTGCGCCGGCCTGGTGGTTGCGGTCGCGAGCGCCCCTTTTTCTAACCTCCATCAGCCGAGCAAATGAAAAAAGCAAACCTAGTAGGAGCGTTCATGGTGTTATTTGGTCTCTTCGGCGGGGCGGCTAAGGCCAGTAACGAAGATCAATTTTGGACGAAGCGCTTGGCGAGTACGCGGTCGAAACGCAGGTTGGCTTCGTGGAATTTCAATCGACGGATTCCAAGTACTTCGCGCAATCCGCAGCGTTGGCTGAGCTACCTCAACACTTCGATGAGTACTTCCGCAGCCGAACTAACTAAAACCCATCTCGGAATTCATTGTGATCGCGACAAGGGACCTAGTCGCGATCGTTTGCGATTTCTTCCTGCTTACTCAAATAGACTCGCAGCGATGGGAGCTTATTAGTCGCGTACGCCACTGCAAAGTGTGGCGTGTTGTGCGCCCAACCGATCTCCCCATTGCGATCGATGGCGATTCCGCCGACCTGCCCGCCTATTCGCTGGATGCGAGTGAGCGCAGCATCTATTGCCCCCTGCGCTGATTGCGTTTGCAGGCTCGTCATGACCGATGCCGCCAGCGACATGCGAATGATGCGTTCACCTTCACCCGAGAACGACACGCCGCCGGTTTGATCGTCAGCGTAGAAGCCGCTGCCGGCTAGCGGAGAGTCACCGATCCGTCCTGGCATCTTTCCTGGCAGTCCTCCAGTTGACGTGGCCGCGACGATATTGCCGTGAATGTCGCGTGCAACGCAGCCAACGGTGTCGAGCCCGGTTTCATCGCTCCCTTGACGCCGTTCAGGGCTGATCAATTCTTCTGCTCCGCACACGGGAATGCCAGATGACTGTGCAAATCGAAACGCTCCTTCCGCAGCCAGCAGCACCGGCTCTTCTCGCAACAAGCGGCGAGCAACTCGAATCGGATTGCGTATTCGCTCGAGCACCGCCACCGCGCCAATGTCGAGAGTGCGCCCATCCATGATGCCCGCGTCCATTTGCACACGGCCTTCGCTGTTGAGGACGGAGCCGTAACCAGCGTTGAAGATGGGATCGTCTTCCAAGACGCGGATCGTTTGCTCCACCGCATCGAGAGCAGTCCCGCCACCGCGCAACACCTCGATTCCGAGTTCAAGCGCGCGGCGACATCCTTCTCGATTTCGTTCCACCTTATGCGGCGGGATCTCTTTTGCGCCGCCGTGAAGGACGATGCTCCAGTGCTTTTCGACCATGCGCAATTACATTGCTCCTCATCTACAGAACGACGGAGCAGATATTCGTGGGAGATCCGTCCCGATGCTACTGTCCGCCGGGTCCAGGCCCCGGTCCCGGACCGGGCCCGCCGGAGTCGGTGTTCTGACAGCGCACGCGAGGATCGTTAACCGCTCGATCCGAGACGGTGCCGCTGCCGTTCTCCACTGTGCATGTCTTCTCCGGCACGACAGGTGTCTGCGAGACAGTGATGTTGTAGGGCTGGCCACTCGGCACCTGCGCATTGAACGTGTAGTTGCCATCGCTGGTGATGAGTAAGTCATCGCCGCCATTGTTCTGCAAGACGAGCACGCCGAAGATGAGATCATTCATCCCCTGCACCCGCACGGAAACTGGGAACGTATCTGTCGTGCACGTCACGACGATATTCGTCACATCGCTGCGTGCGATCGTGCCGCTCGCATTCGAGATCTCACACGTCTGACTTGGATTGGTCGGCTGAGTTCGCACGGTCACGTTGTACGACGTACCGGTTCGTAGCTGGGTCGGGAACGCGAAGGTTCCGTCTGCGCCCACAGGCAGATCCTCAGTGCCGTCGTTCAACACCAAGCCACCGCCCGCAAGTCCTGTGACGCTCCCACCAATGGTGAACATGTTGTTCACGCACGTGACCGTGATGTTTTGCACATTCGCGTTGCTAACCGACCCCGTGCCATTCTCAATGGTGCAGTCCTGGGTTGGATTCGTCGGCAACTGCGCGATGATGACGTTGTAACTATCTCCCGCTGTGAGCGTGCTCGGGAACGTGAACGCGCCGTTCGCCGCAATGGGCAGACTCTCTGTACCGTTGTTCTGCAGAACTAATCCCGAGCCATTCAATCCTGACACGGTGCCGCCGACGGTGAGCCCCGTGGTCACGCAATCGACAGTGATATTGGTGACGTTGTCATTCGCGACGGTTCCAGTGCCATTGGTGACGGTGCACTCCTGTGTCGGGGACGTCGGCTGAGTGCTCGCAACGACGGCATAATTCGCACCGCTCAGCACCGGTGTTGCGAACGTGAATGTGCCGTTAGCGCTGATCGGCAGATTCTCTGCTCCGTTGGTGAGCATCAGCCCGGTGCCGACCAGACCGCGAACCGAGCCGCCAACGGTGAAGCTGCTAGTCGTACACATGACGGCGACGTTCGTGATCGGCGCATCAGCGACCGTCCCACTGCCGTTTGCAACCGTGCATGCCTGCGAAGGATTGGTCGGCCCGCGTTCGACGGTGACGTTGTATGCGGAACCACTCGCAATTTCGCGCGGAAATGCGAATGCGGTCCCCGATTGAATCTCGATGCGATCGCCGCCGTTATTTTCGAGCCTGAGCCCTGAACCCACCAGACCGGAAATCGTGCCGCTGATCGGGAACGTGCGCGGCGCACAGGTGACACGAACGTCGCGAACATTGTCGGAGCCAACGCGACCGCGACCTCGCGCGACGGTGCAATCCTGCGCAGGCTGCGAGGGCTGCGTGAGTACAGTCACGTCGTAGTTGCGATCGCTGAGCAACGCGGTCGGGAACGTAAAGTCTCCATTCGAAACGATCGCGAGGTTGTCCCCACCATTGTTCTGCAGGACGAGTCCCGTCCCGACAAGACCGGTAACCGTGCCGCCGATCGTGAAGCTGCTGGTTGCACACGAGATCGCGACAGAATCGATGTTGCGATCTGCGATCACGCCCTGAGCGCCGCTCGTAATGGAACACGTTTGGCTCGGGCGGCTCGGTTGATCGGTAATGGTCACCGAATATTGCGTCCCGGAGGGAAGCAGTGCGCCGAACTGGAATGCGCCATTGGTCGTGATGTTACGAGTCGAAGAGCCCAGCACGGACTCCAGCCTGACTCTGAGCCCACGACCCGCAAGCCCAGAAACATTGCCGCCTACGAGATACTGATTGGTCGTGCAGACCACCGCGACATCACTGATATCACTATCGCCGACAATGCCGGCTGGATTGCGCTGCACGCCGCACGTCTGCGAGGGATTGGTGGGATTGCGACTCACCGTTACGCTGTAGGCGCCGCCCGAAGCGACCGGCGTGCGGAAGGTGAATGGCCCGTCGGCGCCCACGGTGATGTCGTCTCCGCCGTTGTTCTGCAACGTGACTGTCGCACCGGACATCAGGCCCGTCACATTTCCGCCGATCGTGTGCGTGCTGGTGGAACACACGACGCTTACATTGCTGACATCGGTCTCGCCGACAACGCCTTGCCCATTTGCCACCGAGCACGTTTGCGTCGGATTGGTGGGTTGCGTGAGAACCGTGACGTTGTAACTCGCCCCCGGCGAAAGATTCGTCGCAAAGACGAAATCCTCTTCGCCGTCCGCGATCGTCAGATCGTCGGCACCATTGTTCTGCAGCACCAAGCCCGAACCCACGAGAGCAGTGATACGCCCGCCGATGGAATGTGGAGTGCTGCCCGCGGTGCAATTGACAGTGATATCCGCAACATTAGCCGCACGAATGGTGCCAATGCCGTTCACGACGCGGCAAGTTTGTGCCGGATTGCTGGGTTGCGTGAGGACTGTAACGTTGTAGGGCGCACCATCCGCAAGTGCACGATCGAATTTGAATGTGCCGTCAGCGGTAATCGCAAGATCGCTCGTGCCATTGTCTTGCAGTACGAGTCCGGTTCCGGCGAGACCGGCGACGGTGCCACCGACCGTGTAAACGACGAGCGTATCGCCAGGCGGGGGTTGTTGTTGGCCTTCAGAAGGAGCTGCATCACCAACGCTGCCGCGGCCGTTCGAACATGCGCTGATGAGTGACAACGCCACGAAGGCTGCTGCGCCACAACGTGCGATGCTCCACCACCCCATTTTGACACTCCAACGTTCACCGACCGAGTGTCATATCAATGCAGCAGGGAGTTTGTTCCATCCGTGTAAAGGTTTCGCAAAAAGGAACGGCGAGTGGCGCAAGCCACTCGCCGTCTAGTCATCATCAAAGTTCGTTATTGCGGCAGCGGTTGATCCTTCGTTTCACGCAAGAACAGCGTGCCGATGACCGCAGTCATGATCGCAACAGCCACCGGATACCACAGACCGTTGTAAATATTTCCGGTCGCAGCGACGATCGCGAATGAGGTGACCGGCAAGAAGCCGCCGAACCAGCCGTTGCCGATGTGATACGGCAAAGACATCGAGCTATAGCGGATGCGTGTCGGGAACAACTCCACTAGCCATGCGGCAATCGGGCCGTACACCATGGTGACCAGCACGACGAGATACGCGCAGAGCACGATCAGCATCGGGAAGTTCACCTCGTCCAAGTTAGCCTTGGCTGGATACCCCGCCGTCGCCAAGCTTCCCTTGAGATTCTTGGTGAACGCATCCGCCGCGGGTTTGAACTCAGCTTTCGGCACCAAGTTGCCCGCGAACGAGTCAACGTACACAGCAGAATCGCCGCTACCAATGCGCACCTTCGCAATCGAACCGGCCGGAGCGGCTTCGTTCGTGTACGGCACACCGGTTTTTGCCAGCGCCGACTTCGCGACGTCGCATGACTTCGTGAATGCCTTCTTGCCGACTGGATCGAACTGGAACGAACAATCGTTCGGGTCGGCAATGACGGTGACGGGCGCCGTTGCGACCGCGGTCTCAAGTGCCGGATTGGCATAGTGCGTCAGGCCTTTGAACACCGGGAAGTACGTGATCGCAGCAAGCACGCATCCGGCCATGATGATTGACTTACGGCCGATCTTGTCCGAGAGCGCGCCGAAGATCACGAAGAACGGCGTGCCGATGATCAAAGCAGCCGCGATGATCAGATTGGCCGTCTTACCGTCGATGAGCAGGATCTTCTCCAAGAAGAACAACGCGTAGAACTGCCCTCCGTACCACACGACTGCTTGACCGGCGGTGGCGCCGAGCAACGCGAGGATCACGATCTTCAAGTTGCCCCAACGCCCGAAGGCTTCGCTCAACGGAGCTTTCGAGAGCTTGCCTTCATTCTTGATTTCCAAGAACGCTGGCGACTCTTGCAACTGCAAGCGGATGTACACGGAGATCGCGAGCAACACGATCGAAAGCAGGAACGGAATTCTCCAGCCCCACACGTCGAACGCATCGCCCAGCCACATGCGGCACGCGAGAATGATCAGCAGCGACAAGAACAAGCCGAGCGTTGCGGTCGTTTGAATCCAGCTCGTGTAGTAGCCGCGCTTGCCGGGAGGTGCGTGTTCGGCAACGTAGGTCGCCGCGCCGCCGTACTCGCCCCCGAGTGCCAGGCCTTGCAAGAGTCGTAACGTGATCAAAATGATCGGCGCTGCGACACCGATACTGGCGTAACTGGGCAGCATACCGACGAGAGCCGTCGAACTACCCATGATGATGATGGTGACGAGGAACGTGTGCTTGCGGCCGATCAAATCGCCGAAGCGGCCGAACAACAACGCTCCGAACGGGCGGACGAAGAATCCGGCCGCAAACGCGAGCAACGCGAAAATGAATCCGGTCGTCTCGTTCACTCCGGAGAAAAACTGTTTGGAAATGATCAGCGAGAGCGAGCCGTACAAATAAAAGTCGTACCACTCGAAGACGGTGCCTAACGAGGAGGCGAAAATAACGCGTCGATGACTGGTATCGATTGCTTCGGTCTTGCCAACGACCGTTTGTGCACTAGTAGCCATAACTTCCCCTCTGCTCTTTTAGAATGAATATTTGACGGCCGCGTGGAGGCGATTCATCGCACCGTCTACACCGCTCTCGACTTCACGTTCAGCGTGGCGCAGTTCTACACCAACGTCGATCTTCGGTATGGGTGAATAGAACATATTTGCCGCCCAGGAGAAACTAGATTTGTTGACTCCGCCACCGGTAAGGGCGACATCGTTGTCGTACTCGGACGTGGAAGCCATCAGGGTGCTTCGCAATTTCGGAGTCCAGACGTGACGCCAGGCCACGAACGCCGCCCATCCTGAAATAGCGTCGAGCTCGCCACTCGCGTTGAGCACGGCGTCGTTGGCAAAGTTCACGCCGACATAACGACCGATGCCATCGCCTGCAGTGGCCATGAAGCGCAGGTCGTCCGCCGTTCCGAGCATGATCTTGCCGGAAATCGACAGGGCGCCGGCGTACGTCGAGTCGTCGATCGCGCCTACTCCCGTCGTTTGATACTTCAACTGCCGCGCCAAGGCCGAGGCCCTGATGTAGCTGCTGCCGAACTTGAACGTGTACGCAGCCGTGACGTCCGGGATGTTGTTGTCGTCCGAAGAGATTCGCGCGTTGCCTCCAGTGCCGCCGCCGAATGGGGTGATGGTGGTTTCAGGATTCTCAACGGCGATCGAGAACGCGCCCGTGGTGTAACGAATCTGCGGCTGTCGAACGAAGATGGTGCCGTCCGTCGGCCCGATGAAGTCCGCCGACTCGGGCAAGGCTGCGACATCTTGGAAGTTGGACCAGGTCTGTCCCACTAACCAACCTTTGTATTGCAAGTACGCGTGGCGCAACTGCAAGCCATAGGTGTTCGTCGCGCGCTCATCGCCCAGTGCAGAGCCGTACAGGTCGAATTCCAACCGCGAACTCAACACGCTCTTGTCGGCAAGATCGGTGTCGGTTCCCAGAATGAAGCGCGATTGCTTTGCATGCATGTCCCAGTCCGCGCTCTCATCTGCGCCGCCCACCGGGATGGTGCCGGGCAAGTAGAAGTCGCGCCCGACGCTGCCGTCTGCAATTTCGCCGTCCTCATATTTCGAGAGCATGGTGTCGAGCTTGATGAAACCGGTGAACGAGAAGCGTGTGTTGGGCATCGCGTTCGGCGTGATCGATTTCGCCTGGATCGTATTTGCAGCAGGTGCGGCGGGCGTCGCGGGCGGCGGCGTAGTTGCAGCCGGGGCCTTGGCTTGGCTCATTTCCTCCAGCTTCTTTTCGAGTTGCTGAATGCGGGATTCAAGTTCTTTTTCTTTGTCAGTTTCCGCATGAGCATTGGCCGCGCACAGCATCGACACTGCCGCAGCTAACGCACTGGTTCGCACGTAGATAGCCTTTCTTTGTGTCATGATCGTTCCCCTGTTTATAAGCCTTTTGCGCGAATGTCGCGCTCAACGCCGGGCGATCTTAGCCCCGCCGCTTGTACGCTTTTCGCGCTTACGACCAAAGTCGAATAGGGGCGTCGTAGAAGGACGCGCGATGCTTCGTCAACGAACGGCGGAAACATGACTCGAACGAAGATGTCGCAAGTCGTACTGGTTGCGGATGACCATCCGCTGTTTAGGGAAGCACTGAAGCTGGCGGTGGTCCAAGCGTTGCCGAATCATCGCGTCAAGGAGGCGGACAGCGTGGCTTCATTATTCGCGGCACTGGAAGACGATCCCGATATCGAGCTACTACTTCTCGATCTGAATATGCCGGGTGCTCAAGGCTTTAGCGCACTCGTGCAATCTCGTGCGCACTATCCGGCGGTACCTGTGATCGTGGTATCCGGCCGCGAAGACCCGGACATTGTCTCGCGTACGCTGGCGCACGGTGCCGCAGGATTTGTGCCGAAATCTGCGTCGGTTTCCTGCATTGTCGAAGCCTTGCGCGCCGTGCTGCAAGGCGGCATTTGGAGTCCGCCGCAAAGTTCATCGAAGCTCACAGTCGCGGCGGCACCCTCGATAGAATCCGCCGAGCACGATGCGGCGCAACGAATCTCCAAGTTGACTCCGCAACAGTTCCGGGTGTTATCGATGCTCTGCGCGGGAATGCTCAATAAGCAGATCGCGGCGGAACTCGATGTTTCCGAAGCGACGGTCAAAGCTCACATGACCGCCATCATGGACAAGCTGGGCGTCACGAATCGCACGCACGCGGTGCTTGTGGCACAACGCTTAGCGCTAGATCAAACCTCGGCGCCTGTCTTGGGTTGAGAGACAGATCCTTTCTGCACTTCTGCAGTCGCATGCAAGAGCGCTGCAATGAGCGCACGCAGCGCCGCCGGACGCACGGGTTTTCTCAACACTTGAAAGCCCAAGCTGCGTGCTTGCTGTGCAAGCGTCGCATTGGCATCGGCGGTGATGAGCGCACCAGGACAGCGCGCCGCACGCGTGAGCTCCAACAACAACTCGAGCCCTGCGGGTTGGCCGTGCAAATGATAATCCGCGAGGATCACATCGATGCGATCACGCTGCATCACCGCTCGAGCTTGCGCAACCGATGCGGCCCCGTTCACTTCCATTTCCCAGCGCGTGAGCAGTTCACGTAGTCCATCGAGAATGTTCGGATCGTCCTCCACGCACAACACCCGCACGCCGCGCAATGGATTGCCCGCCACACGCGCCATGCGCGGTACGTCCGGCGCCTTTGCAATCGCGAGCTGACTCACGCGCGGCACGCAAATTCCGAACGCGCTGCCTCGACCCGGTATGGAACGAATCGTGATCTTGGAACCCAAAAGCGTGGCAATGCGATCGCAGATCGACAAGCCTAACCCCAGGCCTTTTTCGCCCCATGGCGATTGTTGATCGAGCCGCTTGAACTCTTCGAATACCACATGCTGATTTTCACGGGGGATGCCCGGACCGGTGTCATGTACTTGCAGTTCGACGCGCTGACCTGCGCCACGACGCTTGCAGCCCACGACGACTCGTCCAGTGCGCGTATAGCGCAACGCATTACTGATGAAGTTCTGCAACACGCGGCGGAGCATGCGCGGATCGGAACGAACGCACAGCTGCGTCTTGCACACACGTAGTTCGATGCCGCGCTGAGCCGCAGTGGGCGCGTACTGCTCGTGCAGAGAATCGAGCAGGGGACCGATGGGAAATTCCGCAAACTCCGGACGAATCCCGCCGGCATCCAACCGTGAAATATCCAACAGCGCATCGAGCAGTTCTTCAGCAGCAGCCAGCGAATTGTCGACGCGTTCGGTCAGCCGTAATAGCTCCGGGTCTTGTGCCGCTTTGTCATGCAAGGCAGCGTTGAATAGGCGAGCCGCATTCAGGGGCTGCAGCAGATCGTGACTGGCGGCTGCGACGAAGCGCGTCTTCGAAAGATTGGCGTGCTCGGCAGTTGCGGTCGCATGCGCCAGCTGACGAGTGCGTTCGGCAACGCGCTGCTCCAGCGTCTCGTTGATATCGCGCAATTCCTGTTCGACCAATTTGTAATTGGTGACGTCGCTGAAGGTGCTGATGAAGCCGCCGTCGGGAAGCGGCTGCCCGCGCACCTCAATCACTCGCCCATCAGGGCGGCACCGCTCCGATATATGTGCCGATCCTGCACGCATGTACTGAAGACGTCGCTCGGTGAGTTGCTCCGGGTCACCTGGGCCGCACCAACCCCGTTGCGCGTTGAAGCGAATCAATTCGCGGATGGGCCTGCCCGCGTACACGAATCCGGGCGGGTACTCGAATAGATCCAAGTAGCGCTGATTCCACGCGACCAACTGCATCTCGGCATTCACCACGCTGATTCCCTGCGGCATGTTGTCCATCATCGCTTCGAGTAATTCTCGATTGACTCGCATGCGCTGCGAGGCTTCATCGAAGAACGCGAGAATCTCCGCAAGCTTCATGCCTGCGCCTCGCAATGCGCTCGTAAGCACCATGCGCGCGGAGGAGGCGCCCAATGCACCCGCTAGTTCCAGTTCCAGCGATTGCAGCAAACCCACGTCAGCCCGATCGCTCGGCGCTAACTCTCGACCTTGTTCGAGCGAGTGCCTGCGCAGCAGGCGCTCTGCGCCATGTCGGCCGAGCAAGCGCTCGGCAAGCGCTGACAGATCGCCAACGCTTGCGGCGCCAGGCAACAACTTCACTGCGCGATTCGCGGCAACACTGCCGATCAACAACTCGCTGCTCGTTTGCAGGCGTTCGCGAATCGCAGGCGGATGACGCAGCGAGACGATGATCATGACCGCGGTGTTCACGATCAGGGACCACAGGACCCCGTGTGTAAGTCCGTCGGTCATTTCCAACCCCAGCAACGAATGCGGCGCCAGCCACGACCACCCGAACGGACCTTGATCGACCCACAGCGGCTCGGATCCCGCCGCCGCGACGATCGCCGGAATCATCAGCGTGTAGGTCCACAGGGCAAACCCAGCGAACAACCCTGCAAACACACCGCGCGGACTTGCGCCCACCCAGAACACACAAGCAACCAATGCAGGCGCGAACTGAGCCACCGCGGCAAACGCGAGCAGTCCGATGGAAGCCAAGCTCGGTGCAGCCGGAGCAAGACGAAAGAACGTGTATGCGGCCAATAGGATGGCGAAGATGGCGATGCGCCGAATCCAAAGGATCGCCCCCGACGCAGCGACTCGGTCTCCCAGGGAGAGCAGCCGCATGCGCCACAAAATTGGCAGCACCAAGTCATTACTGATCATCGTTGCTAAAGCAACACTCGCCACGATCACCATGCCGGTGGCAGCGGAGAATCCACCGAGGTATGCCAGCAATGCCAACCATTCCTGGCCGGCGGATAGCGGCAGCCACAGCACGAACGAATCCGGGCTGATGTCACCCGCGCCGCTCGCCTGAGCCGTGAGCGCAGCCGCAACGATGGGGATGACCACCACGCTGATCAACAGCAAGTAGCCGGAGAACAACCAACGCGCGCGGCGTAAATCCGCGACGTCGGCGCACTCGACCACGCCGACCTGGAACTGGCGCGGCAAACAAAATATTGCCGTGAATGAAAGAAGTGTCTGAGTTAGGAACGTCGCAGAGTCCTGCACTTGAGCCGGCATTTGGCGCGCCACCTGCAACACGTGACTGACATCGCCGAACTTCACGAATGCGAAAATGCCGACGATCAGCAAGGCAGCGAGCTTCATCACCGACTCTGCGGCGATCGCGAGCATCATTCCAGGATGGTGTTCGGTGGCATCGACTTCTCGCGTGCCGAACAGGCTTGCGAACAGTGCCAGCATGAGCGCCACGACAAACGTACTGTCGGAGATCCAAGTGGTATGCGCGTTTGCGTTCTGACCGGCGAGAACGTCGATACTCATCGCGATGGCTTTCAGCTGTAACGCGATGTACGGGACGGCCGCTGTCAACGCGATGATCGTCACCAAGACCGCGATATGTGGTGATCGTCCGAAACGCGCGGAGAGAAGATCAGAAATCGAGGTGGCGTTACGCTGCTTGGCGATGCGTGTAATGCGCTCAAATAGCGGCAGCGCAAAGACAAACAACAAGATCGGGCCGAGATAGATCGTGAAATACGTCAGCCCATGACGAGCCGCAGTTCCCACCGCGCCATAGAACGTCCAGCTCGAGCAGTAGACGGCCAGCGCGAGGCTGTAGATGAGCGGACGATATTTGGCGTTCAGCGGGTAGGTACGTTTGCGGTCGCCCCACCACGCAATCAAGAACAGCCCGCCCGCGTAGGCAAGCGATACGAGCAGCAGCCCCCACCCTGAAATCATGGGCCCCTCAATGTGCGGCTCAACGCTGCTGTCCTGCAGCATCGGCGGCACCTAGTAATAGGAATCGGACCCCCTGCTCTCGCGGTAGCGAGGCGGCAAGCTTATCAAACCATTCCGTGAGCCGCGTCGCACAGCGCACCGAACGCATTTAGAGCGGCGTCGTTCTATCAAGTTTTGACCGCCGCGACCGACACTGAGAAAAGGCGTGGGAAGACTCAGACACGCCGCTTTGGATTACACATATATATGTATCGCTTTCTGAGATCCCTCTGGCTCAAGCTTGGACTCGTTGCCGCGATTCTGGGCCTACTCGTGTGTTCCGGGTCGCTCGTACGCGTGCTGGGTTCATGGGGCTTTGCGATTTTCATCGCCGCAGTCTCGATCGTGCTCGGCTTACTTGCCGCACCCACCTCCTCAACCTCGACATCGCTGGCTACCCGGATTGCCAAGCTCGTCGATCGCATCATGATCGGCGGCGCGGAAACCTCCTTCTTCCTGGACACGCTCAAGAAGAAAATTCACTCGGACGCATCGCTCGCGACCCGCATTTCGTCGAGCACGGAAGAGATCGCATCGACGACTGCCGAAATTGCCTCCAAGGCCGATCGAGCCGCTGAGGTTGCCGCCTCCGTATTGCACGAAAGCGCACGCGGCAGAGCTGAACTCGCCTCCGGCGTCGAGAAAATTCGCGGTGCTCGTGAGCTTGCTGTTGCGGCGTCGGACAACATGGCCGAACTGCAGCAGAAGTCCAAGAAGATCCAAGTCATCGCCGACGTCATCAATGAAATCGCAACACGCACGAACCTCGTCGCATTGAATGCCGCCATCGAAGCGGCGCGTGCGGGCGAACGCGGCCGCGGCTTTGCGGTCGTCGCACAGGAAGTTCGGCACCTGGCACAACGCACCAAGTCGGCAACCGTGGAAATCGCCGCGATGTTGCGCGAGATCGATGAGAAGGCCGACCGCTCTTCGCGCAGCATGCAGACGCTTGCGGATGAAGTGAATGCAGCGACTTCTCCGGCCGAACGTGCCGCAGCGCTGCTGGATAAAATCCGAAACCTCGCCGCGGAATCCGAATCGCAAGTGCAAGCGATCACAAGCATGACGCGCGCACATGCCGACACGACGAATGAAATGAGTCAGTCGGTCAAAACGATTCTGGAAGGAATGGAGCGCAGCGAACAGGAAGTGCCGATTGCGGCGAACGCGATATTGACGCTGGCCGAAACAGCAGAGGAAATCTTCACTGCGGTGGCGCCCTTCTGCGAAGACGGCATTCATCACAGCATGCGGCAGGTAGCACAAGATTCGGCGAAGCGCGTAAGCGAGCTGTTCGAAGCCGCAGTCGCAGCGGGCAAGGTCAGGCTCGAGGATTTATTCGATCGCAACTACCGCGAAATTCCGAACACCAATCCACCGAAGTACGCGACTGCCTTCGATGGGTTTACCGATCGCGTGCTACCCGAGATTCAGGAGCCGATTCTGCGGGCGCATTCCAACGTGGCCTATGCCGGAGCCGTAGATGATCACGGCTACTTCCCGACGCACAACTTGAAGTTCTCCCGGCCGCTGACCGGCCAATACGAAGTCGATCTCGCGAATAACCGCACCAAGCGCATTTTCAGTGATCGAACCGGCTCCCGATGCGGCTCGAATCGGGACCCATTCTTACTGCAGACATATAAGAGAGACACCGGCGAAGTCATGCATGACATTTCCGCGCCGATCTTCGTCTTTGGGCGCCACTGGGGCGGGTTCCGCATCGGCTATCGAACCGCCGAACAGAAGAACGTGATCAATAATCCAACCTCTGTCGCGACGCCCAGAACCCCCGGCCAAGTCGCACAAGCAGCTTGATCCCGCGCCGCCGCCGTCCTGTGCGGCAGACCATGGAAATGCGAACTATTCTCATGTATGTTTGACGCCATGGTTGCTGTTCCAGCCGACTTTGCGGCGTCCACCTCGAATCGATCTATGTATCTGACCGACATGGAAAAAGGTCAGACGATGCGTGTTGCCTCGGTGCGTTCCGCGACGGGCGTACCCGCGGAAACGGTCCGGCGGCTCACTGAGCTTGGGTTCGTGCCGGGCGAACAAGTACGCATCATTGCCAAGGGTGCCGTGGGCGGCGAACCCCTTGCTGTGCGCGTCGGGACTGCCACCTTCGCGCTGCGTTTGGCCGAAGCGCAATGCATTCAGGTGACCTCGGCTCACCAAGGTTAGGCGCGTGAGCGCCATTCCCCATGACCGCTCGCCGCTGATTGCGCTCGTCGGCAATCCGAACTGCGGCAAAACCGCGCTCTTCAATCTATTGACCGGCAGCCGCCAAAAGGTGGCGAACTACGCCGGCGTCACGGTCGAGCGCAAGGAAGGCGTCGCCGTCACCGCTTCCGGTAAGCGCATCCGCATCCTCGATTTGCCTGGCGTTTACAGTCTGGATGCCGCGACGCCCGACGAACACGTCACCTGCGAAGTGTTGCTGGGCAAACGCACTGGCGAGCAAATGCCCGATGCAATGGTTTGCGTCACCGATGCAACCAATCTGCGGCAGAACCTGCGGCTCGTGCTCGCCCTACGTCGCTTAGGGATCCCGATGTTGCTCGCGCTCAATATGAGCGACCTCGCTAAACGGCGCGGGCTGCACATCGACAAAGAACGTCTGGCGAAAGAACTCGGCATTCCGGTGGTGGAGACCGTTGGAGTGAAATCGACGGGCGTTCTCGAACTCGCGAAATATTTAGACGCATTGCCGGTGATTGCGCCGCCGCGAATCGCCACCGATGCCTCGCTCTCCGCATCCGAGCAGCTCGCAGCCGATTACGCCGAAGTGAATCGCATCCTGACGATCTCAGGTGCTGTGGTTCACGACACCAACGAAACCGCCAGCGACCGCATCGATCGTATCGTGCTGCATCCGATACTCGGCCCGATCATTTTGGCGGTGACGTTGTTCTTCGTCTTCCAAGCGGTATTCGCCTGGGCGCAATGGCCGATGGACGTCATCGAGGGCGGTGTGAATGGCCTTGCAGCGGTGTTGCGGTCCGCGATGCCGGATACGACCTTGCGCAGCTTGTTGCTTGATGGCGTGCTCGCAGGTGTCGGCAGCGTGCTGGTGTTCTTGCCGCAAATTCTGATTTTGTTCTTCTTCATCTTGATCCTCGAGGATTCGGGATATCTGCCGCGGGCTGCATTCCTGCTCGATCGCTTGATGGGCAGTGTCGGGCTGTCGGGCCGCTCGTTCATTCCTTTGCTGTCGAGCTTTGCGTGTGCCATTCCCGGCGTGATGGCCACCCGCACGATTCAGAATCCGCGCGATCGGCTCGCGACGATCATGATCGCGCCGTTGATGACCTGCTCGGCGCGGATACCCGTGTACGCTTTGATCATCGGTGCATTCATCCCTCAGCAGAAAGTCTGGGGCGTGTTCGAACTCCAGGGCGTGGTCCTATTTACGCTGTATGTCGCGGGCGTGCTCAGTGCGTTGGGTGTCGCTTACTTCCTGAAACTGATGTCCGGCAGGCGCTTTCAACCATTGATGTTGGAGTTGCCGACCTATCACTGGCCGCATGGCCGCAGCATTGCGATCGGCCTGTGGCAACGCGTGACGATCTTCTTGGTGCGCGTCGGCACGATCATTCTTTCCTTGATGGTGTTGTTGTGGGCGTTGAGTTCGTACCCTGCTCCACCTGCGGATGCGACGGGACCTGCAATTCAGTACAGCATCGCGGGACGATTGGGCGCCGCACTCGCGCACGTGTTTGCGCCGATTGGGTTCAATTGGCAGATCTCGCTCGCGCTCGTGCCTGGTCTTGCAGCGCGCGAAGTCGCAGTGGGTTCGCTCGGAACGGTGTATTCGCTTGCTGCAACGGGCGATGACGTCAGTGGCGCCCTCACGCCGCTGATCGCGAGCACGTGGTCATTGCCGACGGCACTTTCGTTGCTCGCCTGGTACGTGTTCGCACCGCAATGCTTGTCGACCATCGCCGCAGTGAAGCGCGAAACAGCGACCTGGCGCTATCCGTTGATCATGCTGAGCTACTTGTTCGCGCTCGCGTACATTGCCTCGTTCATCACTTACCACGTCGCACTGCGCTTGACGTCGCCATGAGCGAGTTGCTTTCGAATATCGTCGTGATCGCCGCCATCGCGGTGAGCGCGGCGTATGCGACATGGCGACTCGGACCGCGTTCGCTTCGTCAGTGGCTGCACGCCAAGTATTGCCAGCTGTTCTCGATCGACGACCCGACTCAAGCCAATCTCAGCGCCTGCGATGTGTGCGGCGCGTGCAAGACTCGCAAGCCTGCGCATCGCAAAGCGCGCTGACAGCACCGTTGTGGGTTGGCAGTTGGCAGTTGGCAGCAAGAAGATGTGCAGTGTGGACTGTGATCGATACTTTTCTTACCGCCAACGGTCAACTCACAACTGAGAACCGTTGCACCGTGTGCGCTGCGCGTGTGAGGTGTGGGAGTGTGACTTACACCTTCTGACCGCCAACCCTCAACTCACAACTGTAAACCGCTGCCGCTGTTCCTTCCCCCCGTTATTTAAGGGGGGAAGGTTAGGATGGGGGCAACTGTTGGGTACGGTAGGCAGACCTGCGTGTGTGCGCTTCGCGTGTAACGTGTGGAGTGTAAGACGTGTCATGCCGCCTCTTCCCGTCAACGGTCAACTCACAACTGTGCCGCACAGCGATGCGGTCACTTCCGAGCTCCTAACTGCCAACAGTCAACTCTCGACCGTAATAGATATCGCTTTGCGGTTTCCCCGCAGCTCACACGTAAATTTCTCCGTTGTGAATTAATCCTCATGGAGGCGAACTAGCAGCGATGCTGCGCGTTCGCATCCACGTTCCTGTGATGCGTAGCAGCGATTGGGCTACCCAGCAGGAACACGGATGGAGTGATTGCAATGGCATCGGTCAGTGGAGAACACCTGGAGTCAGTAGGACACGTCGAACTCGAGGTGCAACGACCGACAGCACCCACGTTCGCCGCGGTGCGCGCGCGCGTGCATGGCGGTACATGGGCGTTCATCACGCTTCTGCTCGTGTTGGGATTTGCGTTCCAAGGTACGCGCGGGATCATGGAACCTGATGAAGGCCGCTACGC
>DASTSB010000031.1:0-2547 GCA_035760885.1 Steroidobacteraceae bacterium
TCGCGAAGAGATCGCTCTGAGAATCGCAAGCTTAGAACCGGACAAATACACGCGCGCTGGCGCTGCCATCCGTCATGCATCAGCAGCCCTAATGGCTCGCAATGTTCGACATCGCTTATTGCTCATGTTGTCCGACGGCAAGCCGAACGACATCGATGACTACGAAGGCCGTTATGGCGTAGAAGACATGCGCCGCGCTGTCATCGAAGCGCGCATGCAAGGAATTTTTCCGTTCTGCTTGACCATCGATCGGCAAATGGGCAGCTACCTACCGGCCATCTTCGGCCAACATCACTACGCACTGCTGCAAAAGCCGCAGATGCTGCCGACTGCCCTGGTCGGTTGGCTCGCCAAGCTAGTGAAAGCCGGATAGTGGCGTTCAAGTTTTCCGATCAGATAGCGAGGCGCGCATGAGTGACGCGGACGGCCGCGACGACTGGGACCCAAGATCGCCTGAGGTCCAGAAGAACCAACTAGCGGCGTACGACGAAATGCGCGCACGCTGTCCCGTCGCGCACAGCAGCTACTTGCATTGGTCGGTGTTCAAACACGCAGATGTGCTGCGCGTATTGCATGATCCCGATACGTTCAGCAGCGTGGTGTCGACGCATCTGTCCGTCCCCAGCGGCATGGACCCGCCGATCCACACGGATTATCGCAAAGTGATCGAGCCCTACTTCGAACCCCATCGAATGCGTGCGTTCGAACCAGTGTGCCGGACGCTTACGCGCAATCTCTTGCACAGCCTCCCCGCCGAACGCGACATCGAATTGATGAGCCAGTTGGCGCATCCGTTTGCGTTGGAGGTGCAATCCGCGTTTTTGGATTGGCCGCAGGAACTGGTTGCCCCACTTCGCGAGTGGACGCGGCGCAATCAGCAAGCCACGTTAAGCGGCGACCGAAATGCGACTGCGCAAGTGGCTGCGGAGTTCGATGGCTACATCATCGAGCTGTTGAACTTGCGACGGCGCGCACCGAACGCCGCAGACGACGTGGTGACTCGGCTTCTACGCGAACAGATCCGCGGACGCGAACTCACCGACGATGAGATCGTGAGCATCCTGCGCAATTGGACCGCAGGCGAACTGTCGACGATTGCCGCGAGCATCGGCATTCTCGTTCACTTCCTCGCCGAGCACTCCGATCTTCAACAACGGCTACGAGAAACTCCCACCGACCTGCCTGGTGCAATCGATGAGATTCTGCGTCTTCATGGTCCGCTCATCTCGAGCCGCCGCAAGACCACCGCAAAGGTGAAGCTCGGGGAACGAACCATCGAGGCCGGCGAGCGCGTCACGTTGATGTGGGCATCGGCGAATCGTGATGAGGACGTCTTTCGCGCACCGGATGAATTCCGCTTGGATCGCGATCCCAACGACAATCTTCTTTATGGCGCGGGCATTCACGTCTGCCCCGGCGCCCCGCTCGCTCGATTGGAATTGCGGGTCCTGATTGAGGAACTACTCAATTCGCGCGAACACATTCGCCTTGCTGCCGAGCAGCCACACGCATTGGCCAACTATCCGGTCGGCGGTTTTAGTACGCTGTACGTTCGATTCAGCTGATCTGCGACACCTTACCCACACGGCGCATCGCAACGCACGGGTGTTTTGCTGATCACCCTGCCCGTGAACGTGTTGAGTGTCTCATCGAAACATTGATTACCTTCACGAACGCGCCGCACGAGGATTCCCTGTGCCTCGTTCTGCCAACGCTGGCAGGCTTGTCCATCCGAGGCGAAGGCCATTGCAGGCACCGTGTCCGCATGAGCCGTTGAAACTCCGATCAACGCGGCCACTGTTGCCGTCGGCTTCACATCGTCTAAAGGAAGCCAGCGATACAGTTCCGCGCCGGTGACTCGCTTGACCTTCACCAGCACATCGCCGGAAGGACAAACCCGCGCCCCGACGCGAGTGTTGTCGGGCAGCGCGGTGTCAGGCAGCAATACCTTGCCGACGCAATCGAGGTTCTTGACCCATAGCGCGTGCTCACGCTCGCTTGCCGCAACTTCATTGACCGGCACGTCGCGCTGGAATGCCTTGAATACTTGGACGTACTGCGGCGCAGCGCCGATCACGGCAACTGCCAACGCCGGATACACCAAGATCTGCTTGAAGATGGACTCGCGCGATCCCTGAACAAGTGTGCGTGCTTCAGCGCTCATGACGCCCTCGCCGGATCTCTTGAAAAGATCCTGTCCGTCGAATAGCTAAGAGAACGATCCGTGCTACACGCTATCCATCGCGGCATTGCGTTCGCAATTGGCCGTTCGGGCTAGTTTGGATGAAGCAGCAGTTCTGCCGCACGCATTGCCCCATCGGCGCGAATCTGTTTAGCCAATGCGAGAGCTTGTTCGGCTGTTTCGGGTAGTAGCGCTCGTTCCAGTGCTGCGGAAAGTGACGCGTGCGCGGGCGTCGGTCCGCTGTCGGAGCTAAGAGATCTGTTCCTGCTCTCATACATCCTGTTCATCCTGTTCATCTCGTTAATCCTGTCTAGAAATTCTGCTCTCTAGGTGGGAGCGCGTATGATTCGCCCTCTGCTCAAATG
>DASTSB010000032.1:0-28853 GCA_035760885.1 Steroidobacteraceae bacterium
TAGTGAGGCGCAAGCACGGACAGATTGTTCAGGCCGATGAGACACACGTGCGTTTTGCGGCGAGAGTCCGTCACAGTCGAACTCGACTCTGCGACGTGCCGAGCGACGTTGGAGAACTCGAAGTGGGTCGGCTGACGTTCGTTAGCGCTGAAGCGTTGCTCCGCCGGTTCGATCTGCACTCGCCGCCCCCTCATGCCGCCGCAGTGGGTCTGGACGAACCTGCGTTTCTTTCCTGTATCGAATCCCTGGCCTGTATCGATTCCTTGGCTGCAGGCAGCGTAAACATGAGCTCATGGCAGCCGATCGAGCGTGCCGCATAGAGACGTTCCAGCTGCATCCCGAATTCATCGTGACAAAAATTGAAGAGTTCCCCCGTGGTTGCAAACTCATAGGGATAGCCGCCGAGCCAATCGATATGGTCATGCCACCAGCTCATGCCGCGTTTGCGTTTGTATTCGCGGATTTCTTTCACCGGATTCTTCAATCGCACCATCATCGAGGCCACGTCCTTGGACGCGAACGCTAGTTCCATCAATCGTTTTCTGACGGCGCCTCCCCGGTTGTAAGCTCGCTTGATTCGCAGCCATCGATAGGAGCCGCGCCATTGCCGCAAGGTGTCGGACTCCACTTTGTTGTAGATCGCGATCGCGAAGCGGCCGCCTGGCCTCACTAGCGAAGCCGCATTGCGAATCGCCTGCCACATGTTGCCGGTGTGATGCAGCACGCCCCATGAGTAGACGATGTCGGACTCCGGCAGCGAACGAACGAAGGTTTGGTCGAGAATCGATCCGTGCAGAATCTCCCAGTTGCTCGGATTGCCCGCCTGCTTTTTCATGTAACGAGCGCATTCGACAGATTTGGGATCGATATCGAGACTAACGATGCGTTCGGCGCCGAGTTTGCGTGCGACATAGGAAAACAACCCGCTGCCGCAGCCGATATCTAGAAACGTCAGCCCTTCAAGGGAATCCAGCCGCAGCAAGTACTTGGTGCGGTCCATCGCGAAACGGATTTGGTCCGCATCCAACGATCGATCCAAGAAATCCTTCCAGTTCTGTCCGAAGCTGAAACTGATTTCCGAATTAGCCAACGTCCCGCCGGTTGCATTCATATTGAAACCTCAACTCTTTAACTGCGGCCTGCGGCAGCTTTAGGGCCCCGCCAACGCTTTGTTCGGTGCGGGAATTGCCGACACACACGTCCCGCACGCACCAACGGGCTTAGGCTGGGAAAGTTCCTGACGGCTCGATCGCGCCCGCAGTCATCTCAATAATGGCTGCACCCGCAATGCAAGAAAGCAAGTTGCATACCACTGCGTGACATCGTGAAAAGGTAAGGAGTGAAAGCGTCGCCCACGTCGATCAGTGCTGGGACGTCGCTGCTCACGGGCGCAGCGCGACCCTCACGCGTGCTGCGCTCGCGTTCAGTTCATGAAGTGCGTGCCGTGGTAATTTTTTCGAGGCGTTGTAATGATTGCCACTCGCTCAGCGAGCGCGCGCAAGCAGGATGCCCGGAACTCGGCGCACCTGGCTAAAGATCGAAACCGCCTCAGGTACGCGGAATGCGACCAAGATGGCACCGTAGACGATCATGAACGCAACACCGCCGAGTACCGCGCCAATAAAACCAAGCGTGGCGGTCCAGAACGAAGGCAGGATCACGACGGTTGAGATTGCGGCTGCGAGAAACACTTTGCCCAGGTCTGCCCATCGCGCCATATCTCTGAGGGACATTTCCGCGATTCGCAGCGTTCGCCAGCCCAGATAGATGCCTTCGATGGTTTGAGCGAGGACAAACGCGATGGCCGACCCGACGATCCCAAATTTCGGCAATAGCAGCATTAGCAGCAGCGCGTTGAGCACCATCGAGATCAAGTTGCTCTCCATCACCGGGGACGTGCGATTGAGCACGCGCAGCACCACGGGAAAGTCGATGATCTCGCGAATCAAGGTCAGCAAATAGATTTGGAACACAACGATCGCGGCACGGTACTGCTCGGAAAAGAAAGTCGTCACGAACGTCTCGGCAAATCGACCCAGCCCCACTGCGACCGGGACGAGCAAGATGGCTGCCATCACCGTCATGGCTTTCCATTTATGCAGCGGTGCGTTTTGTTGCTTGGCCATATCGGCCGACATATCCGGCAGCAACACATCTGACATGGAATTGCGCAGGATCGTGACGAAAGGCTGCACGTAGGTGCCGATCGCGTACTGCGCCAACCCAACCGGGCCGAGATAGTGCGAGACGTACAAGCCTCCCATGCTTCGGTTCAGCGTCATGACAATCGAAGCCCCTGCAACCGGCATCGAGAATTTCAATTGCTCGCTCCATGAACCCGGCACCTTCGGCACAGTCGTGTCGCGGCGTCTGAACCAGCACACGCCCGAAGTGGCGACACGAAGTCCTTCAAATGCAACCAGCGCCCAGATCACCGTGTCGGCGTCCGAGGTCAGCGCCGCGCTCACGGTCACCACACTGACGCGCGCGATCAAGCGACCGGTGCTCATGGCGAATACCGCACCAGTGCGTCCTTCCGTCAACCAGAGCTGTTCCCAGAAATCGAAATTGACGAAGAACAAAACATACAAAGCAATCGGCAGCATGAACTCGCCACCGAAGGCGCCGGGAAAGAGTTGATTCAGCCCCGCGAAACAACCGACGGCAATGACACTCGATGCCAACGTCAGGATGAGTACCTGATCGACGTAACGCCAGCGGAACTGCGGCTGCTGCGCAGCGAATCGAAGCAGACTTACGCGGAAGTTCAGCGCCGCGAAGGTCATGAGCACGCTCGCGTACAGCAGGAACTGCCGATATCGTCCGAACTCATGGACGGTCATGAATCGGACCAACACCATGGGACTGACCAGGACGATCGCCTGATTCATCAGGCGGACCATCGAGATCAGCGCTGCTCGCCTACCTACACTCAATGTCGAATCTCTTTAAGGAAATGGAGCCAGCCAGAGTGCTGTTGACACACCGCCTAGTGAGCTTGCTCATGCGTAAACACGTTGGAATCCGCAGCCGGAACCAACACGCGGGTGAGTCGATCGCGCCCCACATAGATCGTTCTGAAGGCGCCGGACTCGAGCAAGTCATATAACTCCTCGCCTCTCGCAAACCTGCGCCCATCCGCCTGCTCCTCGCCGCTTCCGATGATGAACACGCGCTTACCTGCCGCTTGTTGCTGCTCGATGAGACGAACCAGTTCGGACGACGAGGTCAGCACCGGGGTGCCGGTATAAATGTCGCGCAGCCCCTGCGGCGTGTTGGTCGAGTACGTCGTACCCGGACGCGGACCGATCAGCCAGTAATCGACGAGGCCCAAATAGTATTGCTGTTCGAGAATATCTTCCGCCAACACAAAATCGTCCGACGAGACATGCTGCGAGCGCAGGAACTCGGCCGCACCTTTGTGATCTGGAAATTTGGCGTAACTCGCACCCGGGTTTGCGATCGCGTGCGGTCCGGCAATCAACACAGCCGCGACAGCGGGTGCCGTCCACTCCAGGAATCCTGCGGACGTCTTGGACACAAATCGCGAGCGCAGCTTATCCATCGCCATTTGGGCGAACGCGACAGCACAGAGCAACAGCGGCATGAGCGATGCGGCCGCATATCGCGACGGCATGTTCCAAGTGAACAGTCCCAGCGCAAATATTGGAATCCACACCGTCAGCAGCGATAGCAACCACACATCTGCCACGCGTTCTCGCCGAGCAAATTGCCACAGCCCTTGCAGCAATCCGCCAAGCAACAGCAAGCCCGCCATTTCCGACAGATGAAACGTGCGGACGTAGGGCCACACGCTGGGACGGCCGATCATCGCACCGACCAGCTTTATGAGAGTACCTGTCTGAGGGGCAAGCACCACTACGTGCACGATGCAGAGCGCTGCCGCCAATGCGAAAAGAGTCACTATCCTGGCTACGATGGCACGTTCCGCGAATCGCAACGCTACGATGGTTGCAGCCACATAGAGAATCGCAGCAATGTGATAGAACAGGATCAACTGCGCGAGCAGCGCCGCGCCGAATAGCATCGTCACGCAGATCTTTGCGATTCGCCCTCGCATTGCACGCGCGACGAGCAGACTCAGGGAGACTCCGAGCAATGCTGCCGCCGCCGCTGAAATTGCCACCCACCGATGATGCATCGCTATTTGAAAATTCAGGCCTTTATTCTCTTGCGCAAGTTCGCGCACCATCTGGCCGGCGGACGGCGGATACTGAGAAGTCACCAGGTGCTCTATCAATAGGTAGCACGCGCACACGACCAGCGCGGCGGCGCCACCCAAGAGCAGCTTGCGAAGATCTCGCTGGATCAAACCCGGGAAAGCAAATAACAACACGACGGTCACGGCCAACGCTTGATAGTCGAGGCCCAGAACAAACGCACAAACGGAGGCGACCAGCCAGCGGGTTCTGCCGGTGCGCTCCCATTCCAAGATGCACAGCATGGCGAGCGTGATGCACACCAACAAGAAGATGTACATGCGGGCTGTTTGCGAGTACTCGACGATCTCAGGCAGCAGCGCCACGCTCGCTGCGAATGCAAGTCGCCATCTGGGACGCAGGAAGCGCTTACCCGCCAAGTATGCGAGCGGAATCAGCATGATCCCGAATACCGCTGAAGGAAGCCGTAGGGCCCATTCGGATTCGCCGAATACCTTCGCGCTCGCAGCCATCAAATAGAGTTCAGTGATGCCACGCGGGTACAACATGCCGCCGGGCAGGATGGGACGGCCATCTTGCAGGATGTGCCGAACCGCCAGACCCATCGTTTCCTCGTCGCCATGAAAGCCGACCGCGCCGAGCGTTGCGAAGCGAACATAGGCGGCAACCACCATGATCGCCAGCAGCACCAGTCGATCCACCAGTGCGTCTCGCTCGATCGGTGCGGTGATGTGGAACAGATTTCCGAAGGAATCGACGAGCTGGCCCAACGGCCCGCCTGTGGCGGCACTGGGTAGCGTGCCGACGCTAGCGCTGTCTCGGATCAAAGCTGCTGTCCTCCTCCATTCGAAGCTTGCGATGCTCAGCAAGCGCCACCGTTGGCCAATCAATATTCGCCACGGGCAATCGCTCGCGATGCGAGCGTTGGTAGGGGAGCAAGATGCGTACCAGGTTGCCCGCCGATCGCACGAGCGCTCAGCGCGGCCTGACTCGTAAAGATTTATTCGCGCGCGGAAAAAAAACGGCCGCTCTATGAGCGGCCGTTGTGTAGAACTTACGTTCGCTTGTGAAAAGACGTCCTCTACTTGATCGCAAGCACCGGCGCTGGCGGCAAGGTCTGTGGAACGCCTTCGACATCTGCACTCATCTTTTGCAGCCAGAGCTCGAGATTGGTGTAGCCGCTCGGAGTCACCGTGTTCGGGCTGCTCGGCAATGTCAGAGCACGCGTCTTGCTCGTAGCAGTGGGCCACCCCCCCGCATTGCGTTGGCACCGCGTGGAGCCGTCACTGGCAACGCAGTTGATGATCTGACCGGTATTGTTTTGCACTGAGCTGACCGCTTTCTTATCGAGAGCGTCGCGATCCGCCGGTCGTGCACCCGCGAACTTGAGCACGCTGTTCAGCACGGTTTTGCCGCTGGTGGACAAGCGGGTCATACCCGCCGGCCATGCCGGCAACACACCCGAACGTAAATCGCTACCGATCGTGTCGCCGAGATTCGTCGAGGTCACAGACCAGGGGTCGCTCGTGGTCTCGATCGAGTCATTGTCCGCGACATAGATCTTGCTGCCAGGTGTCGGAACGAGTTTTCCGGTCACGAAAATATGTACCGGGCGATATCCCTTCTTGTAATCAGGTCCGCGCAAGAACACGTTGCCCATCACCGTGGTGTTTGTCACCACGCCGTTTTCGCCCTGCAAGTCGACGTCCGCCTGGCCGCGGTTGTAAACGACGTTGTTGACGATGACGACATTCTCGGCGCGACTGAGGGGGTTACGCGCTTCGTTGTTCGCGAACAGGTTGCCGACAATCGTTGCGTGTCCACCCTTGCGCGGGCCGATGATCAGCCCGTATCCGGCATGGCCAAGCGGATTGAAAGACTCATGCAGCCCGTACGCGATGATGCTGTTACTGATGGTGACGTTGTCCCAACCCGAATACATGTCGATGTTCTCGTCGACGGCCAGGGCCACCGAGCAGTGATCCACGACGACTCGATTAGTCGCATCGGACGAGAACTTCATCGCATCGCGATTTTCATACGAGGGACCATCTGGATCGTCGCCGACTCGCACGCGCATATGTTGGATGAGCACGTCGTGCGTTGCGATCCAAATCGCGCCGCCCACGATGCTAATACCCGGCGACGGGGCCGTTTGACCGGCGATCGTCACATAGGGGTTTCTGATGATCAGGTCGGCGTGCGTGCGGATGATTCCGGAAATCTCGAATACGCAGACGCGCGGTCCGCTGGCGTCCGTACACGCTTTGAGCGAACCGGTGCCGGAGTCGTTTAAGTTGGTTACGCGGATGACTTTGCCGCCGCGACCAGCCGGTGTATCGGAACCGTATCCGATCAGATTCGGAATGACCGGAAGCGCTTGGGCGGCATTGAAAACTGAGGGAGCAATCGCGGTAAGTGCCACGCACAAGAGTGCACGGATGTGTGAACGCACTCGCCCGCCCTGCCCCCGATGACTTCTAGCAGACATGCAGAATTCCTCAGAGCAATGAAACAGGTGCCGTCCCGTCGGTGAGCGATGCAACGAACGGCGATGACGACATAAGAACGTTACAAGTCATGCACCCGAGTCGACATCGGCCGTCCCCTGAACACCCACACGGCGTTCCGCGCGGTATCAAAGAAGGCGCCCGCCGGATACGCGATGAGAGTCATGCCGCGCCGAGGTGCCATGAATCAAGAGTTGATCTCACAACTCCGTGAGCTCTGGTGCTCACCGCTTCGTGTGACGGCATCAATAAAGCCAGCCAGTGTGGTGTTTTGACCTACAAATGCGATTCGAAGTGCGCTGGTACGCAACTTGCTCTGCCTATTCTCAGTGCGTGTCTAGGTCAGTAAATGACGATGAAAGCCCTGCTACTCATTCTTGCAAGTTTCATGACGCTGAGCAGCGTGTTCGATTGGGATCCGGGGCCCGCTCCCGGGGTCAAGATCAAGAACGCGATTCTCTATCTGCTGTGCGTCGGCGTGGTCATGAAGATCGCGCGCCAGGGTCAATTCAAACTGCAAATGCCGATGATTCACGGCGTTTTCACGCTGCTGATCAGCTATGCGATTCTCACCTTCATCGTGATCGTCTCGATGCATTTCTATCCGGCATACAAGCCGCTTCCAAACGCCCTACTGCTGAAAAACCTGGTCGATGAGATGCTCTTCTTCGTCGTGTTCTTCTATGGAGTTCGCGACGAGGGGGAAGCGATATCGGTGCTTCACTTCCTACTCGCCTGCTGGGCCCTCTCGCATGTCGTCGCAGTGCTCGACGCCAGCGGCATCGTTCACATCGGCGACTTGGAGCAACGCAGCGATGGACGCGTGAACGGTGCGGTCGGAGAAAGCAATCAATACGGCGCGTTCGTTGCACTTTCGCTACCAGGGATGATCGCCGCAGCGGCAATCACGAAAGGTGCACGGCGGTTGTTTTGGATGGCGGTAAGCCTCATCAGTGCGGTGACCTTGCTTCTTACAGTTTCGCGGGGCGCCTATGTCGGAATGACGATGGGTTGTATCGCCGGTGCGCTGCTGTTCAGACGCTACATACCCGGTCGCAAGATTTTCATCTGGGGCGCAGCAGTTGTTGGCATGGTGATCTTTGCACTCGTCATGGTGAGCGTTCTTGGGTATGGCGATCTGTTGTACTCGCGACTCGTGGGCGAGACCGACACCGCAAACATGACCTCCACGTCGTCCGGCCGTGTGGAGATTTGGTCGAAGCTTCTAGAGGTCATGTCGGAGCATCCGATCTCCTTTCTGACAGGACACGGATGGATGGCGTACTACTCCATGCATTTCCGTTACGCGCCCCATAACTTCTACCTGAATTATTGGTTCAACCTCGGCCTAGTCGGCTTGGGCAGCGGAATCTATCTGCTTGCTGCACCGGTTAGAGCCGCACGTGCAGCAATCGAGCGTGCCTCGCCCAATGGTCGCATCGTTCTGATTGCCTTCTCCATCGCAACGGTCGCGTTTGCCACTTCACTGGTCTTCGTCGATGTCGTGGTCCCGTGGCTGTACTACTTTGCCTACGTGGGACTCGCAATGCGCATCGCCGTAAATGCGACGGAAAGTGCACCTCAGAACGTGACGCGTGCGGTTGCTGTGCAGCCGGCCGCGAGAGTGGACAGATTCGGGTGGGCCACTCGCTCAGCGCACCGCTGAGGCGCAAAGGTTACAAGCAGCTTTGCAACGCTTACATCTGCGAACGCAATTCGGCTCTCGTCGCTGGCGTGAACCTCGAAAACTCCAGCTCTCGCAACAACTTTTGGCCGGCATCGATTGTGCATTGATGCCCACAGAGCTTGAGAGGGGTTTATGGATCGAAACGTAGCCGCACTGACAGCGGCGGAGTTTGACGTTCTGGTGATCGGCGGAGGCGCATTCGGCGCTGCGGCCGCACGCGAAGCCGCACTTCGAGGGTTGAATACCGCGCTCATCGAACGCGCGGACTTCGGCGCGGGCGCCTCCGCCGAGTGCTTCAAGATGGTCCACGGCGGCATTCGCTATCTGCAGCACTTGGACTTCCCACGCCTACGCGCGTCGGCTCACGAGCGCAGCGCTTTCTTGCGAATTGCTCCGCATCTGGTCAATCCACTGCCGATCGCCATTCCGACCTTTGGGTATGGGCGTAAAGGCAAGGCATTTCTCGGCGCCGGTGCGCGCGTGTACGACTTGTGCACCATCGATCGCAATCGCGGCATCAGCGATCCACGTCGACAGATTCATCGATCGCAGCGACTCTCGCGCGCCGACGTGCTGTCGCTGTTCCCGCATCTCGACTCGCCCGATCTAACCGGAGCTGTCGTCTTCGAAGATGGGCAGATGTACAACCCTGCGCGCCTGGTGCTTGCATTCGTACGTGCGGCCGTCGATCTCGGCGCCACTGCCGCGAACTATGTCGGCGCCGAACGATTCTTGTGGGAAGGCTCAACGGTGAGAGGCGTGAAGGCACGCGATGCGATCACCGGCGATACGTTCGACATTCGCGCGCGCGTCACGCTGAATGCAGCGGGACCCTGGGCCGATTACCTGCTGAAGGATCCTGAGCACTTCCCTGCTCACCGCCGCTTGCCGTTCTCGCGCGACGCGTACTTCGTCGTCGATCGCAAACCGACCTCCGAATTCGCCGTGGCGGTGCAGGCATTGAGCCGCGACAAAGATGCCGTGTTTGCACGCGCAACGCGTCACCTTTTTGCGGTCCCCTGGCACGACAAAACGTTGATCGGCGTTTGGCACCGACTGTGGCCCGATGCGCCCGATACAGCACACGTCACCGAGGAAGAGATCGAGACGTGGATTCACGAGCTGAACACTGTCTATCCAACGCTCCACCTGAAACATTCGGAAGTGTGCTTCGCCCATTGCGGGCTGGTGCCGTTCGGCGAGACGGCGACCGAAACGGAACTCTCGTTCGGCAAGAAGTCGCGCATTACCGATCACCGAGCGCATGGGATCCATGGACTTGTGAGCTTGGCTGGGATTCGTTACACCACCGCGCGGATCGATGGCACGGAAGCGCTGGAATTGCTGCTGCAGCAGTTCAAAGGCGCTTACCGTCAGATCGACTCATCACTGTCCACACGCATGCACCTGCCCGGCGGCGATATCGAAAACTTCTCCGAGTTCGAACGCCGCGCACAACGGCATTCCTCTCGATTCGTGAGCGCATCCGCGCTGCGCTCGCTCTTGCGCAATCACGGCACGCGTTATGCTGAAGTGCTCGCGTGCACTCATGGCAATACCGCGCTCGTTCCCCAGAGCGACACGCTGGTTGCGGAAGTCCGGCACGCGGTAGAACAAGAGATGGCCCTACGCTTGGAAGATGTCGTCCTGCGACGCACGGATCTCGGCGCTGCACGCCACCCCGGCGACGCGGCAGTCGAATTCGTCGCTGCGCAAATGGGGAAAATCCTTGCGTGGAGCCCGCAACGCGTGAGTGACGAAATCCAACGCACCCGGTCGGTCCTTGATCTACACCGCGCCAAGGTGACCACTTACAGCGACAGGGAACCAACCACGCTGCCCAACACTTCCGTTTCCACTGGGCCGACGCTTGCAACGGTACCTGCCTGATGACGACATCGAACCCTTCTCTGCGACTGCTGGTGACCGGTGCCACCGGTTTTATCGGATCGCGCCTAGCGCTGCATACCCATCGCTTAGGCATGGACGTCATTGCGACCGGACGCGCTGAGCTCCCGGTCGAGATCGAGCGTCTCAATGAGTTGCGCGCAGCGAATGTGCGCGTCGAAGCAGGCGTTCTTCAGGATGCCGCATTGGCCGAGAGGGTTCTGCAAGGTCGCAACTGTGTCATTCATCTCGCTGCCGCCCAGCACGAATCGGAAAAACCGGAGAGCTATTTCCGTGCGGTAAACGTCGATGCCACGCGCGCGTTGCTCGAACGATGCGTTGCCGCCGGCGTGGAACGATTCGTTTATGGCAGCTCGATTGGCGTGTACGGCGAATCGGGATCTGCGTTGCTCGATGAGAACAGCCCTTTGCGGCCGCAAAACGCATACACGCGAACCAAAGTCGAAGCCGAGGGGTTGGTGAAGCGGTACGCTGGGCGCATCGGCACTTGTGTCATTCGCATTTCAGAGACGTACGGACCTGGCGATCAGCGGCTCCTGAAACTGTTCAAAACGATCGACCGCGGCCACTTCGTGATGATTGGGCCGGGCACGAACTGTCGCCAGATGATGCATGTGAACGATTTGATTCGCGTACTACTCATGGCCGGCCAGCACGAACGCGCGGTCGGCGAGACCTTCGTGGTGGCGGGCCAAGAAGTGCTCACGACCAATCAGACGGTGAAAACGATCGCGGAGATTCTTGAACGCACACCACCTAGGCTGCGCGTCCCACTGTGGCCGTTCATGGCCGCAGCGAAGGTTTTCGAAGCCACGTTGCCCCGCTTTAACATCCAACCGCCCATTCACGAGCGGCGTTTGGACTTTTTCCGCAAATCGTTCGTCTTCTCGACCGTCAAGGCGAAACACGTACTCGGATTCCAGCCTGAAATTACGTTTCATGCCGGCGCGGCGGACACGGCCGCGTGGTATCGATCCCGAGGTCTCTTATCTGCTCGCGAGGCCAGCGAAGTCGCGCGAACTGAGTCTGCTTGAACATGTCAGCACGATCACTCGACGGTGAATATCGACGCACAGTGCGCAATCGCGCCTGGTCCTTAAGGACTGTAGACCTAGAGAGCACCGCGGATTTCGACACTGAGAGCGCCACGACCAGCGATTTGAAGTCCCTTATCACGCACGACTTCGTGGTCGACCCGGTTCTGCCCACCTCGCAAAGCCTGTCGCAGCACGGTACTGCGCAACCTCCGACAGTCGATCTAGCACCGATCTCGGCTGCCGAAGCAGGGGGCACAGCAACGGCGCGAACTAAGTCTGGCCACGCCTCCGCGCCGGGGCACGTGCTGGCAGACCGCTACCTGCTGGAGCAAATCATCGGAACCGGCGGGACCGCGATCGTCTTTCGCGCTCGCGACATGCGTTCGAGCACCACCACCGCGCCGAATGCGCAAGTCGCAATCAAGATGCCGCGACCCGATTTCGCGGATCGCGAACGAGCAATTGCGCGCTTACAGCATGAGTTCAAATGCACGCACCGACTCGATCATCCGAACGTAGTCAAGGTGCTGGGAATCCAACACGATGATGACAATCGGTTCATGACGATGGAGTTGATCGAAGGCAGACCGTTGTCGGCACTGCTGCGCGACGGCAGCACGTTGACAAAGGCCGTCACCCAACAGGTGCTGACTTCTTGCGCTGATGCGCTCGCCCATGCACACGAACAGGGAGTGGTTCACGGTGACTTCAAGCCGGCGAACGTGTTCATCGCTCGCAGCAATGCGGTGAAAGTGATCGACTTCGGCGCCGCGTTTTCACCGACAGCTTCCGATACTCGCATTCCCGCAGGCACGCCCGCCTATGCGAGCCCGGAAGTGTTGAGCGGCTTAGATCCAGAACCTCGCGACGACGTCTTCAGCTTCGCGTGTGTCGCTTACGAAATGCTCACCGGTCGGCACCCGTATGAGCGCCGATCTTCGTTGGAAGCTCGGGAAGCCGGCACTGTGCCACCACGCGCATGGCATCTGTCTGCGAATCAGTGGCTCAGTTTGTTGCAGGCTCTGTCCTTGGATCGCGAACAGCGTCCTTCAGACGTTCGCGCGTTAGCCGAGACGCTGCACAAAGAGCCGCAGATCGCACCCGAGGCATTACTCGTCAAACCCGAGGTGTCGCTGACCCCGGCTTCCCCTCCGCTACCGGACGATATTCTCCCGCCCCAACGCGGCTGGGGTTTCTTCCTTTTCATTGCGGTCGCCGTCGTGCTGCTGTTCATCGCGGCTCAGCGCAGCGGCAACGGCGATCAGCATGAGAATGCAGTGACGCCGGCAACCCAGGAAATCCCGCGGGTGATGGCCCCGCCGCAACCGAAGGGTGTTGCAACGCCGGCCCCCCATTCAGCGGCACACCCTGCGGCTGAAGCGGAAAAAAAATCTGCCGTCATAACGAATGTACCAGGGACTGCCGCGACGCAGGGCACGCACGATTCAGCGACTCAATCAGAACCAGCCAGTCCATCCTCCACGGACGATGCAGCGACAGGCTCCGCGACCAAGAACGTGACGCGCCCCGCCTATGCGAGCGAGATCGGATTTGATTCAAGCAAGATCGTCACGAGCGAAAGTTCGATTGCCGCCGTCTTTCTGCTAAAGCGCTCCGGCTCTCTCAGAGAGCGTGCAACCGTTCGGTGGAATGCGGTCTCAGGAAGCGCCGAGAACGGCAAAGACTTCATCGCGGGCAATGGCGGCTCGGTCGAATTCGCACCCGGGCAGTCGCAACGTGTCATTTATGTTCCGCTGCGAAACGACACTGAACCCGAAGGCGACGAAACCTTCACCGTTCGGATCACTTCGGCTCAGCGCGCGAAGCTCGGCGAGATCGCGAAGGTCGAGGCGACGATTCGGGATGACGACTGAAGGCTGGCAACCATGATGAGGTGATGAAGTGAAAGCGCTTTGCGCGTGAAGCGTGCAGCTCGACAAGAGGACCCGCGACACGGCGCTATCTACCATCTTCATTCACACGAAGGTCTCACGCGAGCACGGCGGTGCATGTCATCCCTGCACTTGGAACACTGCGAAACAGCGCCGTTCATATCATCACTTCATGACCTCATCACCTCATCACACTCTCTCGCCGCGCTACGCGCGTGCTGCTACCGCAGCGACTTTCTTGCTCAGCACCTTCACCTTCTTGCCGTAGAGCATGAAGATCACTCGCATGCAGGCTTCGAGGAAGCCCGTGACGGCAAGGCCAACATAGTTCAACGGATTCTTCCAGAACACGTATAGCTTCAAGGCGAATGGACGGACGTCTTTGAATCCGCCGAGTTCGAGCAACTGGGTGAGGCTGTATTCCGTGACGAGATAAAAGTGATCGATGTTGTGCGACAGATTCTCTGAACCGACCAGAGGATTCGCGGCATTCATGGCATAGACGATCACTCGCCCGCCGGGACGCAGCGCCGCATGACATAGGCGCAAGAACTCGATCGTTTCCGCGTGAGTGAGGTGATTCAATTCCTGCTCCGGGATGATCACGTCGAACTCGCCGCGCTTGCCCTCGAGGAATTCGAATGCGCGTGCCGTTTCGCAAGGCAGTCCTCGGCGACGGCCATATTCGACCTTCGCCGGATCAGAATCGATGCCAACGACGGACCTGTACCCAGCGTGCTTCAGTACTTCAAGCAAGTAACCTGGCCCACAACTGACGACCAAGATTCGCGCGTTGCGATCTTCAGGCAGATGCGGCAAATAGTTCGCTCGATAATACGCAGCGAACGATTTGTAACCCGACTCCACGTCTTTCGGCGCCTGCCAATACGAATCGAAAGGCTCCAATCGTGCCGCCAACGTATCTGACCTCGACGGCGATTGCAGGGCACGATCGTTCAAAATGGGTTGCGCGCTCATGGCTGTGACCTGGGGTAAGACTCAGAGGCAGAAGATCGCAGGTAAATACCCGACGCGGCGGGAAGGTTCCCCGCGATAGCGGTTGGCGGTTAGCGGTTAGCGGTTAGCGGTTAGCGGTTAGCGGTTAGCGGTTAGTCAGAGTGTCTCCTCCTCCTTTTCCCCCGTTTCCCGTTTCCCGTTTCCCGTTTCCCGTTTCCCGTTTCCCGTTTCCCGTTTCCCGTTTCCCGTTTCCCAACCGTCCGAATGAAATCTTTCCTGTCGGAGAACTTCCCTACGCCCTCGCGAGTTACTGGCGGACACTCGCTGGGTGCCGGCGGGCCCGAACTATAAGCGTCGGAGCTGATGAAAATCTTATTTTGCAATTACGAATATCCCCCGCTCGGCGGCGGAGGCGGTGTGGTGATGGCGGCGCTGGCGCGGCAACTTGCGCGGCGTCATGAAGTGACGGTGATTACGTCGCGAGCAGGCGAACTGCCGCAGATCGGCGACGATCAAGGCGTACGCGTCATTCGTGTCCCTGTCTTCTTTCGCAAGCAACTTGCCGTTGCGAACTTCCCGTCGATGTTGGCCTATCTGCCCACTGGATTTTTACGCGGCTGGGCTCTGTCGCGCCGCCAGCAGTTCGATGTGATCAATACACACTTCGTCGTGCCGACCGGCCCCTTGGGTCACGCGTTGTCGCGATGGCGCGGCATTCCTAACGTACTGTCGGTCCACGGCGGCGATTTGTTCGATCCCAGCAAGGCCAGCTCTCCGCATCGACATGCACCGCTGCGTGCTGCGGTTCGCTCTATGCTGCTCGCCGCGGATGAAGTAATAGGCCAATCGCGCGATACCGTTCGTCATGTGCGAGACATATACGGCGTCGCACGCCGCGTGGGGCTGATTCCACTGGGTATTGACCGGCCTCCGCAGCAGACCCAAGGAACTCGTGCGCAATGGGATCTGCCCGAAGAAGCGTTCGTGATGTCGACCGTAGGCCGTTTGGTGGCACGCAAGTCGACGGTGCAACTCATCGAGATCATGGCAGCACTGAAGAATCCGAAAAGCTATCTGCTCGTGGTCGGCGACGGTCCGGATGCAGATGCCATTCGATCCAAAGCAGCGCAACTGGGCGTTGCGGATCGCTTGCGCATGCTCGGAATGTGCTCCGATACAGAAAAGTACGCAGCGCTGAGTGTGAGCGATCTGTTCGTCTCGGCGAGCCAACATGAAGGCTTCGGTCTGGTGTTCCTCGAAGCCATGGCGTTCGGGGTGCCGGTCGTATGCTACGAGCGCGGCGGTCAAACGGATTTTCTCAAGATGGGCGAAACCGGCGCCGTCATCAAACTCAATGACCAACAAGCAATGATCGCAGCAATCGATCGACTCGCCGCGGACCAAGACTCACGCGCGCGAATCTCAAAGCACAACTTGCGGCTGGTGGAGGACTACTTCATCGATACGTGCGCTGCGCGCTACGAGGCGGTATTCAACGACATCATCGAGCGCCGCGCCAATGCGCAATCGCGCAGCCGCGCCGTGTCCGCTTCTTAATCCGAGTCTGACAATTTCCAATGTGCGGGCTTGTTGCGATTCTTAGCTCCGACCCAGCGCAGCACACTGCAATGCGCTCGATGCTGGATCGTTTGCAACATCGTGGACCGGACGGTGCAGGCCTCTGGCATGACGGTCCCGTAACGCTGGGACACCGCCGATTGTCCATCGTCGATCTCGAGGGCGGCGCGCAACCGTTGCGAAATGCGGCCGGCACCATTGGGCTCGTGTGCAACGGCGAGATCTACAACTATCCGCAGCTACGCCGCGAGTTCGACACCGAGGGCTATCCGTTCCGAACGCATAGCGACTGCGAAATCATCATCGCGCTCTATGAGAAGTACGGCGATGACTGCGTGCAGCATCTACGCGGTATGTTCGCTTTCGCCCTGTGGGATCAGAAGCGACAAAAACTCCTGGTCGCGCGCGACCACTTAGGCCAGAAGCCGCTTTACTACGCTCACGACGAGCGCGGCTTCGTGTGCGCCTCGGAGATCAAGTCGCTACTGGCGCGACCCGGATTTGCGCCGCGCATGAATCTTGCGGCCCTCGACCAGTACCTTGCGCTGCGGTTCATCGACGCACCGCACTCGATGTTCGAGGGGATCTATAAGCTCGCGCCGGCGCATCTACTGATCGTCGAGCCCGGACGTGAACCCGTCATGCGTCGTTATTGGACGTTGTCGCACGAACCCAAACTCGCGGCGTCCGAGGACGAACTGCTCGACGAACTCGAGGAGAAGATTAAAAACTCGCTCGCAGCCCATCTGCTGAGCGATGTGCCCGTCGGCGCCTTTCTGAGCGGCGGCATGGATTCAAGCCTGTTAGTTGCCATGCTGACGCGAAAGCTCGGCCGCCAATCCCTGCCGACATTCACGATGGGACTGGACTACGAGCAGTTCGACGAAGCACCCGCTGCACGCGCGATCGCGAACATGTTCGGCACCGACCATCACGAATCGCGTGTGCACCCGCAGATCACGGCGCTGCTGCCCGATCTTGTCGCGGCATTGGATGAGCCCTCCGATCCGCTAAGCCTGTGCACGTGGCTGCTTGCGAAGTTCACGCGGCAGCACGTGAAAGTGGTGATTGGCGGCGACGGCGGCGACGAATTATTCGGCGGCTACGATCGTTACTACGGCACTCTGTACGCGGCGCACTATGGTCGAGTGCCCGCTGCGTTACGCCGCATGGTGCTCGCTCCCGCATTCGCGCTGATTCCGGAATCCGGTTGGTACAAGAGCATGGGTCATCAGCTGCGCTGGCTCCATCACCTTTCGTTCCATAAGGGCAGCAGTCGCTATGCAGCCAGCTTGTCGTATTTCTATTTCGATCGTTCGCTGCGCGAAGAGCTTTATGCGCCGGAGATTCGCGGAAAATGCGCGAGCCTGGATGCGGAGGCTGCCATCCGCATTCCGTACGAAGAGGCACAGGGAGGCGACATCGATCGCATGCTGTATGCCGATAGCATGACGCGTCTGCCGAACCATCCCGTGATGATTACAGACAGAATCTGCATGGCGCACGGGTTGGAAGCACGCAGCCCATTCATGGACCACGAATTGGTCGAGTTCGCGGCACGGCTCCCGGCGACACTGAAGGTGAGGCGCGGTAATTTGCGGTACATACAGCGCAAGCTTGCCGCGCGTTATCTGCCTGCCAGCGCTCTAAATCGCCCCAAGCAAGGCTTCTCGTCGGCCCTGCCGTATCTACTCAAGGATGAATACGCGCAATTGTATGCGTCGTGCCTAAGCCGCTCTGAGCTCGCTAGAGCGCATGTTTTGAACCCTGCAATGATCAAGCGTTTGGTCGAGGAGCATTCGAACCGGCGAGCCGATCACGGCAATCGTCTGTGGCTACTCATCAATGCGGAAGTCTGGTATCGGATGGCAATTCTCGGTCACTCAAAGGCAGACGTTCATGCCGAATTGAGTGAAGGCGAAGCGGCGCTACGCACGGCCTGAACGAAGGCTACGGTCCAGTACAAATGAAAAAGCCGCGGAGTGCCGCGGCTTCGCGTTCGGATCCGAACCAGGCGGCTAACCCGGCTTGTTGTAGGAGTAGTAGTCTTTGTCGTTGCCGTCCGCTGAGCGGTTCAACACGACGCCCAAGAGGTTCATCTCGGTCAGTACCTCCTTTGCGCGTTTAAGCGAGTCGCGGCTCGTGTAACCTTCGCCGACGACCAGCAGCGCGCAATCCAGCTGCGGCGCAAACGCAAGCACATCATCCGACGCGAGCACCGGCGGCATATCCATGACGAGTATGCGACGCGGGGCTTCTGCTTCCAGCGAGTGCATCAGATCAAGCATCTTGGAAGATCCCAGCAGCTCTGAGGAATGCGCGATCGCCTCGAAGTTCGGAATGACGGCTAACCGTTCCATGCTCATCGGCGTATAGGTGATGCTCTCGAAGCTCGCATCTCCCAACAAGTAATCGCTAAGGCCTTTGCCTCCATTCGCGCCGTGCAGGCCGAGATATTCGGCAACGCGCGGACGCTGCAAGTCCAAGTCAACCAAGAACACCCAAGTATTGACGTCCTGAGCCAACGCCATCGCGAGATTGATTGCAGTGAGTGTCTTACCTTCTCCTGCCGTCACGCCCGTGATCGCCATCGAACGCCACTGATGCGCATCAAGCCTGCGCAGAACGCGAGTTCGCAATATTTTGTAGGCGCGCAGCGCACCGCCGTCGGCTACCTGCGGCAGGACATGGTTTTGCTCTAATGTCTGCGCGTCCAGCCCAAAGGGCTGAAAGCGCCGACCAGTGGCTAACTCTGGGCTGCTTGCTACGCGGCGCATTTTCACCCGAGCGGACACGGGCTCAACCACACCGTGGCGATGATGCTGCTCCGCAGTTTTGCGCACTGCTTCTTCGATGATGCTCATTGACTAACCTCGATTGCTAACTCGTTGCGTACGCAAAGCTAAGAAAGGAACAGATGCAGCAGTAAATAGGCTGCGGCCACGAATCCGGCAGTCGCGGCGACCACCACTGTCATGTGGCGCTTCCGCGCAGCCGCCGACTTCGAACTCTCGATCACCGGCACCGCAATGAGAGGTGACACGTCCAGGACTGCTTCGATATCGCGTGCGCCACGGACGTTTGGATCGAATATCTGCGCAGCGATTGCCCCGCTGAGCGCCGCGATGACTGCGAACACGAATCCAACGACGAGAATGGCGATCCGCTTCGGCTTGGCCGGATCATCAGGAACCTTCGGCGAAGAAATCACTTTGAACTTATCCGATGTTCCGCCGGCAATTGCTGCTTCGCTCACCTCCGCGTCCATTTGCCGTTTGACGAGTTCCTCGTATTTAGTGCGTGCACTGGACAAATCCCGTGTGACGTCCTGGTATTCCCGCTCGACCTGCGGAGCGACCGACATTTTGCTTTCCAAGTCGGACATCTTGGCGCGAAGCTCGGCATTGCGCGCTTCCAGTGCCGCGATCTGGGTATCGGTCGCATTGAGCTGCGTCTGCAATTGCACGGCCACCGGCGAATCGGCAGCGGCACTTCGATCCGCGGTTTCACCCGAGGCAATGCGTGCTTCCAAAGACTTGATGTTGCGCTCGATGCGTTTCACATCTGGATGATTTTCGCTGTAGCGCTGGCGGACTTCCGCCAGGATCCCGCGCTGGTTCTGCAATTGCTGCTGCAGCGACATGCCGCTCGCGGACCCGCCCGCACGCATCTGTTCGATCTGTCGGCGCAATGCCACCATGTCGGGGTGATTCTCGGAATAGGTCGCGCGCTTGCGATCGTATTCGGCCTGGAGCTGAGCGACAGATGTCGTCTCTGGGCCAGCGCTTTTTGCTTGATTGAGCTGAGCGACCAAGAAGACGCGCTCTCTGCGCAACGCTTGCACCTGCGTTTCGATGTCTTGGATATCGCGCTCGGTGCGATCCATCACGTTCAAGTTGGTGCTCGTGAGCTCTGGCAGCTGGCCCGCATTTTTGGCTTTAAACTCAGCAAGCCGCGCCTCCAGCTTGTTCACGTGCTCGCGCATGCGTTGCGCTTCGTTGCCGAAGAATTTTGCAGCCGACGCGGCTTGGTTTTGCCGATCGAGACGATTCTGATCCAAGAAAGAACGAACCAACCATTTTGCGCCCTGCTGTGCGATCTCAGGATTGCGGTTATCCAGGGCCACACTGAACGCGTTGACGATCTCCCGAGTGCGACCGGTGTTTGGATCCAGAATCGGCATGGTGACGATATCGACGTTGATATCGTTGTGTAGGCGCTGCAGGGTCGTCGCAAGATCGTCATCCTGGTCCGGATAGAGCTTCATACTCTCCAACATGCCGACCAGATTCTTGTCGCTCAACACGCGAGTGCTCAGTGTCTGCACGTATTGATCGGCGTACCGCGTATCCTGGCTGTCGCGGTCGACGACATTCTTCAGGTTCTCCTCCTCCTCGATCTGGATGACGCCGGTGGACCGATAGACGTTCGGCAACGTGAGCGCGAGGAGAGTGGCAATCAGCACGATCGGCACCGCCATCATGAGCATCAGCCGTCGGCGCTTTCTCAAGACGGCGAAATACTCGCCGAACCCCATGCCTTCATCGCGCAACGGGGGACTGCTCGCCATCGAATCAACCGCTACACTCATCAGACTGCCCTTCAATAATCTCGTTTAGGTTGGTAAAGCACACCGATCAGAAACCCGTTCGCACTCACGTCAGTCGGGAATCGCTCATCGTCTTGCCATCGATAGGTGTATGTCGCCGTAAAGGCGATCGAGCGCTGCGCACGCCATTCGAGTCCGGCTTGGCCGGTGACGTAGTTGCGCTTCGGATATGCCGTGCTGTGGATGCCTTCGTCGCGAATGCCGCGTGCACCCAAGAGCATCGTGATGCGCTCTGAGATGTCGTGATTGAGGCGAAAACGCAGCTCCGTTCGCTCGACTACCGAGCCTGCAGCAACGGCGTTGACCGTGCGCGTGAGATCAAGAAACAAATGATTGCGTTCGCCCATCCAATCCCCGCCGAGGCCAGCCAGCATGTTCGTACTCGAATCGCGGTTCTCCGGCTTGGTGTTCTGCGCTCCAATGCGAACGTACATGCGCGACGTTGGCGATAACTGTGTGCCCCACTCCGCTTGAGCACCATAGGCCTCGGCTGTATCGACGGTATCGTAGTGCGCTGCGATGCCTCGCAACGTAAAGGAATTTCGCTGCGATGCGATGAACGTCCACCCCACGCCGAGGTTTGCCTGCGTGAAGTCGACCTGCGCTCCCGCATAGTTGTTATCGAAGCTCGCGTGCGTGTATTGACCATCGACGCCGATGCGTTGGCGTTGGCTCAGGTCATACGAGAACGACGGCGTCACCTGATAGAGGTCCCGCTGATTGCGCAGAAAGGTGGTGCTCGTCGCCACATCGGGATTGCCCAATGACCCTTGCGGCTCCGTTGAGAATTCCGTCCTCACGACATCTTCATGCGCGAAGCTTGCATCCACACCCATTGCACGGCGCGGCGTGCGATCCTCGACGGACCCGCGCAAGAAGTAGTCGGTCGAATCCTCGTCGCCTTCATTGGGGAAATACGTGGCACGCACGCGCGGTGCGATCTCGACTTTGGTGCGCGGATCGATAGTTCGAAATAGCATGGTCGCATCGACTTCCGCGCCTGATACTTCAATTTCATCGCCCGGCTGACTTAAGCGGTAGTTGTCGTCGTATCGATACCCACCGAGCACTGCAGGAGCAAATTCCCAGTTGGCCGCCTCGACTGCGTTCGTTCCAGCCAGTGCTGCGACGGCGCAAATCACCGGTACGGCGCTGTTAGCTCGATTGCGCATTGGCAACTCTCCAGCTCTCGCGCGCACGCTTAGGGCACCACAACGATATCGCCGGCGATAAGTTCGATGTTCGTATCCAAGCTACGCCCGCGCACTACGTCGTTGTAGCGAAATGCCATCGCCTGTTGCGCCTTACCTTGACCACGCAGCACGATGATGTCGTTGGTCGCTGCAAACGGCGTCATACCCCCGGCCATACTCAGCGCCTGCATAATGTTTACGCTTGGATTCACAATGAACTCGCCGGGCTTATTTACCTGCCCGAGCACGTAGACCTTATTGCCCTTGATCTCTTTGACCGAGATCGTCACCACCGCATCCGAGATGTAACGAGCAATTCGCTCGCTGACCAATTTGTTCAATTCTTGTACGGTTTTTCCGCGCGCATCGACTTCGCCGACCAACGGGAAAGAGAACGCACCGTCCGGCCGCACGAGCACTTCCCGCTGCAGATCCGGTTCTTTCCATACTGAAATCTCGAGAACGTCTCCCGGCTTAACCGAATAGGAAGCTTGCTGCGCATGCACGGATTGCAGCGAAAGCATCATCAAGCAGGCGGCAAACAGACAACGCAAGAACATCCAATCTCTCCTCTTGTGAAGACACAAGTTAAGGTCTCTCAGCCGATGCGGCATCGCTTCGGTTCTGGCTAATCACTAATCACCAGTCACTAGTCACTGCGTTAGCCCCGTTGGCCTGTCCTTTGCAGGTCACGTGCCAACCGCGATGGATGTCGCAATCCAGCAGCGGGACGAGACATGAGAGCGCATGCGGCTTTTGTTAGCGGCATTTACAGACCTCTTACGCTCTACCGTCGCAGACAGGTTGTAATAACGTCGGGAAACGCAGGATGGGCGGTGCAAAACTTACAACTGGACTCTTCGGATTCCAGTCTCGCAACCACGAGCGAGGCACAAACGTGGAAACCTACGCAGATCTGCACGTAGGCAGCGGCACGCGACCGAAGGTTTCGGTCATCGTTCCGCTCTACAACGAACAGGAAAGCATCCGGCCGCTCTATGCAGCGATCGTGCAAGCGATGGGTGAACTGGGCTGCACGTACGAAATGGTCTTCGTCGATGATGGAAGCCGCGACGACACTGTTGCGATCGCAACGCAAATCGCACGCATCGATTCGCGGTTGAGGATCGTCAAATTTCGCCGCAACTACGGCCAGACCCCCGCGATGGCTGCAGGCATCGAGCATGCGCGCGGCGAAATCCTCATCACCATGGACGGGGATTTGCAAAACGATCCTGCGGATATCGGGCTGTTCTTGGCAAAGATCGATGAGGGATACGACATCGTGGTCGGCTGGCGGCACAACCGTCAGGACAAAATGGTGTCCCGCAAGATTCCTTCTCGTATCGCGAATTGGCTGATCGGCAAAGTCACCGGCGTGCCGATCAAGGACAACGGCTGCTCGCTGAAAGCATTTCGCGCCAAGCTCATCAAGCACATCCCGTTGTACTCGGAGATGCATCGTTTCATTCCGGCGATGGCATCCATTGCCGGACCTCGCATCGCCGAGATCAAGGTCCGCCACCATCCGCGGCGCTTCGGCGAGTCCAAGTATGGGTTGTCGCGAATCTACAAGGTGCTGCTCGATCTCATGGTCATCAAGACGATCGCAACGTTTGCGTCGCGACCGATGCGTTGGTTTGCGATCTTGTCGATGCCGCTACTTGTCGGCTCGATAGCCTTGTTCACGCAGACGTTCTTGGATCTTACTGCCCACGATGGACATTTTTCTTTGCCGATCGCGGGAACCGGAGTGATCTTTATGGCTTCTGCAATCATTCTGCTGTGCAGCGGCGCTCTCGCCGAATTGATCTACTCCTACGGCGACATGCGCGATCGCGAATTTCTGCGGCTAACTCAGTCGGTGCGCGAGCGCCGCAATGATCATTGATGGAAAATTGAAATGAGCAATTCCGTAATCAATCAAACCCAACCGAATCTGCTGTCCGTCATTGTGCCGATCGGCGCTCGACGTGCACCGGACCTAAAACAGCTCTACGCCGAGTACAAGGAAGGCGTCTCCACGCTTGGGGTGCCCTACGAGTTCGTGTTCGTACTGGATGGCCCGCGTGCAGATGCATCGAAAGCCCTGGATGAACTGCTGCAGCGAGGCGAGGATTTCACTGTCGTTAAGCTGACTCGCACATTCGGCGAAGCGGCCGCGCTGATGGCCGGGTTCGAGAAATGCAGCGGCAACACGATTCTCACATTACCCGCTTATCACCAGATCGAGGCGGGAGATATTCGCAAACTGGTCGCTGCGCTCACTACGAGCGATGTTGCGATTGGCTATCGCCACCCGCGTTTCGGCAATGCTCTTGACCGTGCTCGCCGAGCAGCCTTCCACGGGCTCGTGCGATCAGTCACTAGCTTGCGGTTCCATGACTTGGGCTGCGGGGCGCGCGCGCTGCGTCGACGTGTGCTTGAAGAAATGGATCTTTACGGTGATCAGCATCGCTTCATCGCGATCCTTGCCACGCGCTTGGGATTCCGCGTGGCGGAAGTGCCCGTACGTCAGTCGCCATTGGATCGCTTCGAGAAGATCTATCGCCCGAAGATCTATGCACACCACGCGTTGGACCTATTCAGCATTTTCTTCTTGGTGCGGTTCACCAAACGCCCATTGCGATTTTTCGGCATGGTTGGTGCCAGCACTTTCGGTATCGGCGCGGTGTTGTTGGCTTATCTCACCATCGCCCGACTGGTCTTCAATCATCAACTCGGAGATCGTCCAGCGCTGCTATTGGCCGGTTTGTTGGTCGTGCTGGGCTTGCAGATCTTTGCGCTCGGCCTGCTCGGTGAACTCATCATCTTCACGCATGCACGCGGCCTGAAGGACTATCGCGTGGAAGAAGTGATTCAGTATCCGGACGCTTCGGACTCGGTGACTTCCAAGGAAGCGCAGGCTGCAACCGAAGCTCGCCCGCCGATCATTGCCTGAGGCGGTCCCGCTGCGGACGCCCGCGATAACCACATCGCGGGCAAGTCCGGCAAATCGCTCAAGGTAATCGGAACTGCGTGTGCGAATTCTCGGGTCGCCTTGCGCCGCACATCACCGATCTGAATGATGTTTCTAAATCCCGCTAGCACGCCGCCAGGCAGCATCTCCGCTGACGTAGTCGTATAAATCAACGTCGTCTCCGATAGCCGCCCGGTCGCTTCAGGCACGGCATCCATCGGAAACTGCGCGTGAGCGTCCAAGACGAAAATGGCATGCGGACGCCCAGCACGATCGTGAAGCGCCTGCAGCTGCAAAAGCAGCGCTTCGGTGAACGCAACGCGAGCATCGACGCTCAGACCCGCCACGTTGACGAATACGCCGACATCCGGCTGCTCCATCACCTGCATCACATCGGTCAATCGCGGCACCTCATGGGGAGTCCCGCACGACGCCAACCCCCGCTTCAGCGTCGATTGCTCATTCATCTCCGCTGCGACTACGCAACACTGATAATGAAGCGCACTCAGACGATCCAACATCGCGCGGCAGAGCGCTCGCTTGCCGCAGCCCGTGGGCCCGACGACAAGCAGCGAATCTTGGAAGGGCCGCAGAAGGAGTTCTTCGCCTGCCGCATCCCGCCCCAGCAAAAGTCGATGTCGGGGCGCTGCCGAGATGAGATCGTCGTGCATGATCTGATCTGCGATCTCAATGAAACCGTCGCAGTACGCTGCCTGCGTAATCCGGCTCGCGAGAGCCTTGAGACTTGGATCGGCGTTGGCCACTGCAACACCATGCTCAGCGAGCCTGAACAGCGCCAGATCGCTAGGTGCATCGCCAACGGCGACGAGATTGTGAGCCGACAAGCCAAGCTCCCGTAAAGCAGCGGCAACCCCGGACGCTTTGTCCACATCAGGCGGTAGGATCATCAACGTACTATCGTTGGCGAGTACCTGATGTTCTAAACGCAGACGCCGCAGTACTTCACGTACTGTCTCCTCGCAGTCTCGAGGCATCGTGACGATCGAACTGCCCACGCTAAGAGGTCGCATCGAACGCGCACGCAGTTCGCGCAGCAAAGTCTCCGAAGGCGCTTCGGCCAGAATCGAGGAAACCCGCTCGGCAGGTCTATGCATCACCGCACCGTTCTCGGCGACGACATAGTCGAACATGCGTGCTTCAGGAAAGATCTCGAGCAGCTCGCGCAGTGCTCGCGCGGTCACCAAGATGAGCTTTCGTCCTGTCGCCGCAAGCATGCGCAATGCCTCAATGCAGCGCTGATCGCAGCGACCATCCTTCGCGAGCGTTCCATCAAAACCGGCGGCGACAGCTACATATCGCATGGGCGGTTAGCTCCACCGGAGCTCAACAGGGCTAACTAAAAAGCGCTTCATAAGCGGCCAGCAATTTCGGCGCTTCATGCTCCCAAGACAGCGTCGTACGCACTCGTTCCAAACCAATAGCACCCATGCGTTCGCGCAAGGGCTCGTTATCCAACAGCTCAATGATCTTCTTGGCGAAATCGATCGGATTGTTCCGCTCGGCATATAGCGATGCTTCCTGCGCAGAGAACCGGCCTTCGGTGAGATCGTATTGCACGATGGGCTTACCCAAGGCCATGTACTCCATGATCTTGTTCATCGTGGACTTGTCGTTCATCTCGTTCGCGACGTCAGGATTCACACACACATCGGCCGTGTTGAGCATGGCGAGCAACTCGCCATCCGGCACTCTGCCTGTGAACGTCACGTACTGACTGACACCCATTTGCTGAGCAAGCGAGCGCATCGCCTCCAGCTCCGTGCCTCCGCCGACCAGCCCGAAGTGGACATCCTCGCGCTTCAGGGTGTGCACGATGTACTGAATCGACTTGAGCAGACCATCGATCCCCTCCTGGCGCCCCATCACACCCACGTATCCGACCAGAAATCGCCGCCCCTCCTTCAGCCCCGGCGTCGGCGGGATGATCTTGAGTCGGCGCAAATCGGGACCGCTTCGCACGACAAACACTTTGGAAGGAGAGCGTTTACCGCGTTCGAGGGCGATCCTTCGATATGACTCGTTCGTAGCAATCGATACATCGGAGGTGCGAAAGGTCCAGCGCTCCAGCGCAACCATGAGTCGATAAAAGAAATCGCGCCGTTGAAACTTCGCTTCGTAGAGTTCGGGATTGATGTCGTGATGGTCGAAAAGGAACTTCTTGCCAAACAGTTTGTAGAAACCGCCGATCAAGAAAATCATGTCGGGTGGATTGCATGCGTGGATCGCATCGAAGCCACGCTCAAACAGTACGCGCAAGGAAAGGAAGAATTCCGCAAGTAGAGCCCAGGTGTACTCGGCAAGATAACCGAGCGCACCGTTGGCCTCGAACGGCATCGAGTGCCGATAGATCGCAATCCCGTCGGTCTCCTCAAAGCTCTTTTCGTATCCCTTGCCTTTCGGACAAATGATCGAGACGCCATAGCCGGCCGCAGTGAGCGTTCTTGCCTCCTGCCATACGCGTCGGTCGAACGGACAGGGCAGATTCTCGACGATGATGAGTACGCGGCGCGTTGCGCTAGCGCTCGTCGCCAACGACTGCACAGTTTCGTCTTCGATTTGACTCACGATCGCTCCGCCTTACCAGCAAACGCCTTGATACTGCGCGCGGAACGCGGAACGGTCTGGCAACACCGCAATGTCGAGCAGGATCTGATCTGCACGCGTGTGCTTCTGTAGCGCGGCGAGGACCTCAGGCGTCTTCATCGCGACCACCAGCACATCCGACTTCTGCACCAGCTCCTCCAAGTTCTCAGTCATCAACGAGGCGATGTGCGGAATGCTCTCTTGAATGAAGCGGCGATTGGCTCCAATCAGCCGCGCAACATTCACCGAAGGATCGAAGATGCACAGTGGCAATCCCTTGCCGATGAAACGCTCCGCCATGATCACCAAAGGACTTTCGCGCAGATCGTCCGTGCCGGATTTGAAGCTCAACCCGATCATGCCAACCGAGCGGCGGCCGCTTGCCAACACGGATTCGACCGCATGTTCAATGTGCGCCGCGTTGCTGGGCAGGATGTTCGACAACATCGGCAATTCGACGTCACGTGTTTTCGCGAGATATAGCAGCGCCTTCAAATCCTTGGGCAGGCAAGAGCCGCCAAACGCGAAGCCGGGCCGTAAGTACGCAGGCGAAACGTTCAACTGTCGATCCAAGCACAGCAGGCGCATGACTTCGTGCGGGTCGACGCCGGCCGCTTGCGAGATGCGCCCCATCTCGTTTGCGAACGTAACCTTCACTGCGTGGAAGGTATTGCAGGCGTACTTGAGCATCTCGGCCGTACGAATCGACGTGCGCACAAACTCGCAAGGCAAATGGCCGAACACCGAGCGAAGCATTTCCTCCGCGTAGTCGTCATCAGTACCGATGACCGTCATCGGCGGATGATCGTAGTCGTTGATGGACGTGCCCTCACGCAGGAATTCCGGTTGGAAGCACAGGCTGAAGTCACGTCCAGCTTTCAATCCGGATGCCTCTTCTATGGTGGGCTTGATCACCTCTTCGACGGTACCGGGCTTGACCGTCGAACGAATCACAATCACATGTCGCGAGGACTTCTCCGGCAGGACGGCCCCGATTTGCTGCGCGATACGAATGATCGCGCCCAAATCTTGATTGCCGTTCGAACTCGCGGGAGTACCCACGCAGACGAATGACAAGTCAGTCGTCAGAATGGCGTCGCGAACTGAATCCGTGATGCTGACGGTGCCGCCCTCGATCACCGATCGCGTCAACTCTTGAATCCCCGTCTCCACGATCGGCGCTTGACCGGAGCGCAACAGCGATAGCTTTCCCGGGTCGATATCCACGCCCGTCATCTCGTGACCATCGCGAGCCAAACACGCAAGCGAAACCGCGCCTACGTAGCCCAGACCGAAGATACTGATCTTTCGCGGTATGCCCGCGGCTGAGGATTCTTGTTGCTCATCGCGAACCCAAGCGGCACGTGCGCGTGCGCTCTCGGCGGAAACTGTTTCGAGTTGTACCGACATCATGACTCCAGTGGCGGCAGCATGGGATCAGCTGCACATTTCGTGGAGTGAAGGGGCAAGTTCTATGCCACGATATTTTTCGAATTCGCGCGACCACTCGGGCTCGCAGTTATGACTGCGAGCCCTAGACGTGTAGCGGAGCAGCGACGCATTTGCAGGAATTCGTCGAATCATGTTGTAGAAATTCCACTGATCGTAGTGCCCGCAAAAAATAATTTATTACAAAGGAACCGCTCCGGCAGTTGAAGAATTTGCATCTCGCTTTCGCGAGATATCGGAGTAATCAAACAGTGGACTCAAGCAATTTCCTGCATGAAAACGGTCTTAG
>DASTSB010000033.1:0-28964 GCA_035760885.1 Steroidobacteraceae bacterium
CAGCGGGCTCGATGCCATCAAGGACTCGGTTGTAGCGATTCAGCAAGTCGTCGATCACATCAACGAAGACACGGGCTACTTCGTCGATCACCCATCGATCGTTGCGCGCTTGAACGATCTGGAACACGCGATCGACGTGGAAATTTCGCGTTTGGCCGAAACGCTCGATGTGGCAACGGTTGCCGGCACAGATTTCGACGCGCTCGATCAGAAGTCAGCGACGATCGAAACACTCGCCGTGACCGGAATGTTCACCGCTGAAGAGCTGGCGCCGCCTCCGGACAAGGCAGCGCATGCCGAACACGGCGATGACGTTATCGAGCTGGAGCCCACCGACGCCAACGCGTTCGACATGATGCATTGGAGCTTCGATAACTTCCCAGCTGAAGCCTCGGTGGGCGAAGCCACGATCAAGATTGACGACGAGCCCGAGCCGGTCGAAAGCCATGAAATCGAGATCGAACCCACTCTAGACGAGCCGACCAACATTCAACCCGCCCTGCGCGTGGACGAAACGCAGAGCGCAGAGGCTCTCGATGAGCCGGTGCACGAATCCGAAGAGATCGTCATCGAAGAACTCGATTCGCCGGAGTTGGCGGCTTCAGGCTTGCACCCGCTGAACGATCCCATCGTGGTCGAGACGGAAGCTTGGGCCGCCGAGTTCGAGCCGCCAGTATTGCCCGCGGATAACGAGATCACGCTCGGCGACGAACTGGGCGACGATCAAGATGGGCCGCACGATCGCGCGCATGCGGATGACATGCAGTCCACACAGCAAGTACCAGAGCTGTCGATGCTCGATGCTCAACCCGAGCATGCAATTGAGCTCGACGCTGCGTTGGATTTGCAGCCTGCGCTTGACTCGGAAGTGGCCGTGCAGGCTGATGCGACCGAAGCTGAGCATGAACTCGAGGGCGAAGTAGCTCTCGATGGCGAATCGGATCTGACCGATTTCCTGCTGGACGAGCCGCCAGCGAATGAGGATTCGCAATCGCTCGTGTCACCTGCGCCAGAGTCAATTGAGAGTGTGCTGCCACCGCCTGTGCCTGCAGTTCCGGAGGTACGCGCACAAGTTCCAGCTCCTGCTGCGCCGGTGGCAGCGAGTGAGCCCGAGCTCGAAGGCGATGAAGACTTCGATCCGGAAGTCGCGGCCATCTTCACTGATGAAGCCACCGAGCTGCTGGAAACCGCCGATCAGTCGCTATCCGCGTGGATACGCGACCGCGGCAACAATGCACTCGTGTTCGAACTCAAGCGCGTTGTGCACACGCTGAAAGGTGGCGCACGCATGGCGGGCCTACGCGCCATGGGCGACTTGAGCCACGAGCTCGAAACGTTGATGCAGCACGTCGAAAACGGCACCGTGCCTGCCGATCAGGAGGTATTCGATGCGCTGCAAGCGAGCCTCGACGAATTGCATCGCATGCGTGACGTGGTTGCATCGGGTAACCGCTGCGCACCTGCGCGAGATTTGATCCATCGTATCCGCGCGTTGTGCGGACTTACCGCACGTGTTCCCGCACTGGACATTCCGATGCCGCCACCTGCTGCGCCGGTCCAGGCGCCGCCGCCGGTGGTTGAAGCGCCATCCGTGGCTGAGCCGCCGATCATCGAGGATCAATTCGAGGAAGAAGACGACTTCGGCGCGCAGACCAATGTGGTGCCGATGCTGACTGAGGAGCATGAAGTCGACATCGATGTCGAGTTCGGCGCCGATGAATTGGGTGCGGCCGCGCCGCGGGAATCGGTGCGTGTCGAAGACAAGCCGCAGAAAGAACCGACCGGCGTTCATGCGGCGCTCGATGTCGCCGCGATTTCGCCTGAATTGCCGCCCGATCAGACCTCTGAGCCCGCGCCGTCCGAAGTTGCAGCGCCGGTGTTGCCGCCGGGGCGCGAACCGGTCGCGCAAGAGCGCCAAGAGTTCGCGCGTGTCGATGCGGATTTACTCGACACGTTGTTGAACAACGCGGGCGAAGTGAGCATCTTCCGTTCGCGTCTCGAACAGCAAGTCACCTCGATCGAGTTCAACTTGGCCGAGCTGGGACGCACGGTCACGCGTTTGAAAGAGCAGCTCCGCAAGCTGGAGCTGGAAACCGAAGCACAGATTCTGCATCGGCATGAGGAAGAGCATCCTGGCCGCGCCGATTTCGATCCGCTCGAATTGGATCGTTATTCGTCGATACAACAGCTCTCCCGTGCCTTTGCGGAATCGGTCAGTGACGTGGGCAGTATCGAAGGTTTGCTCGAGAACTTAACTCGCGAAGCACAGAACCTGCTGCTGCAGCAATCGCGCGTCGTGACTGAACTGCAGAACGGATTGATGCGCACTCGCATGGTTCCGTTCCAGCGTCACGTGCAGCGCCTGAGCCGATTGGTGCGTCAAGTCGCGACGGATACAGGCAAACGCGCCGAACTCGTTGTGACCGGCGCGTCGGGCGAGTTGGATCGTCAAGTTCTCGAACGCATGCTGCCGCCTTTCGAGCACATGCTGCGCAATTCGGTCGTTCACGGCATCGAGACTCCGCAAGAGCGTTTGGCTCGCGGTAAGCCTGAGAACGGAACGATCAAGGTCGGCCTGCATCGAGAAGGGTCTGAAATGGTCATCGTGCTCGAAGACGATGGCCGCGGTATCGATGTAAACGCGGTGCGCGAGAAGGCAAAACAGCGCGGCTTGATTCAGCCCGGCAAGCTGCTGAGCGATGAAGAAGCGCTGCAATTGATTCTCGAGCCCGGCTTCAGTACCGCCACCGCGATTACGCAACATGCGGGGCGCGGCGTCGGCATGGACGTGGTCGTCAACGAAATCAAGAAACTCGGTGGTGCGCTATTTACCGAATCCGAATTCGGCAAAGGCGTGAAGTTCACGATCCGCTTGCCGTTCACCCTTGCGATCACCCAGGCGCTGATCGTGCGCACCGGCGATGAGCTCTATGCATTGCCGCTGCCGAGCGTCGAAGGCGTGGCACGCGTGCAGCGCTCGGAAGTGGAACGTCATCTCGCCGAAGAAACACCGACGTTCTCGTACGGCGGCCAGATTTACCGCTTCCAGCATTTGGGTGCATATATCGGCGGCGGTCCGTCTGTGCTCCCCGAAACCGATGTCGCGGTGCCCTTGATTCTGATTCGTGCCGGCGAGCATTCGACTGCCATCGTGATGGATGAGTTGGTCGGCACGCGTGAAATGGTTGTGAAGGCCGTCGGTCCGCAGATCGCCACGATTCGCGGCATCTCGGGCGCAACGATCCTCGGAGACGGTCGCATCGTCATCATTCTCGATATGGGCGCGCTCGTGCGTTCGGAATGGCGCGGCCGCGAACAGATGACGCAGCAGGGTCCACGCGAAGATCGCCGCACGTTTGCGCTGGTGGTCGACGACTCGATCACCGTGCGCCGTGTGACGCAGCGATTGCTCGAGCGCCACGGCATGAAGGTGATGACGGCGAAGGACGGCGTCGACGCACTCTCGGTACTGCAAGAGCACTTGCCTGACGTGATTCTGCTGGATATCGAAATGCCGCGAATGGACGGCTACGAATTCGCTACGCATGTGCGTGCGGATGCTCGTACGTCCGATATCCCGATCGTGATGATCACCTCGCGCGTGGGCGAGAAGCATCGCGCTCGTGCGATCGAGATCGGTGTGAACGACTATCTCGGCAAGCCGTATCAAGAGAATCAGTTGTTGGATGCGATTGAGCCGCTGGTGCAAGCGCGCCGCAGAAAGGTTTCGTGATGAACGATGTCTCTACGCACGAGCTGTATTCGCTCCTAGTCCCTTTGACGGAAGAGCGTCTGATCGTTCCGCGAGCATGCGTTGCGGAGGTGGTGACGTGGCAGCAGCCGGACAAAATGGAAGGCGCGCCGGCGTGGTACTTAGGCACGATCTCTTGGAACGGTCGCTCCGTGCCCGTGATCTCGTTCGAAGGAACGTGCGGTCAGGCGCTGCCGACCCCCGGCACGCGCACTCGTATCGTGATCTTCGTTGCGCTGGGGAATCAGATTAGTTGCGGCTATTTCGGCGTGATCACCCAAGGCTTCCCGCAACTCGTACGCGTGAATCCCGATGTCGTGAAATCAGATCCGAGCCGATCGTTCCCGGACCATGGCCCGACGCTGTGCCAAGTCCGCATGCTGAATGAGTCGCCGCTGATTCCGAACTTCGAGTATTTGGAACAGCTCATCAGCGAGGAAACTCGGGCAGCGTAACGATGCAAGTTATGGGTGATGAGGTGATGAGGTGAACGGAGTCGCCATGCTCCATCTTTGGCGATGCGTCTCGGTTAACGGCGGAGTCGAGTTGGGCTGCACAGCTGAAATGCGTCGAGAGCACCGCAGTTCACTTCATCACTCCCTCACTGCATCACCGCTCATTGCAAATCCCCCCACAGCGCCTGTAACACGGTAAGGGCGACCACGCCCGCTGTCTCAGTTCGGAGCACGCGAGGGCCGAGGCGCACCGGCATGAAGCCTGCCTTTTGTGCGCTGGTGAGTTCTTCATCATCCAAGCCGCCCTCAGGGCCGATCAGTAGTTCGACTTTCGTTGGCAGACTGGTGAGGCCAGCTAACGAACCCGGAGCCGATGGGCTCAACACGAGTCGCAGACCTTCTTTGCGGATATTTGCGAGATAGTTGCGCAGCGAAGTGGGTGCTTGAATTTGCGGAATGCGAGCGCGGCCGCATTGCTCGCACGCACCGCTGACGATGCCCTGCCAGTGCTGCTGCTTCTTCGAGGCTTGCTTCTCGTCCAAACGCACCACGCTGCGAGAGGTGAGTACAGGAGCAATTGCGGCAACGCCGAGTTCCGTGGCCTTCTGCAACGTCCAATCCATGCGCTCGCTGCGAGAGACGCCCTGAATCAAGGTGATTCGCAGCGGCGACTCCGTCGTGACCGGCACCGCATTGCCGACCTTTGCGAATACCTTATCGCCGTCCACACGCACAATTTCGGCCTGGAATTCGTGTCCTTCGCCATCGAACAGCGCCAGTGGCGCCCCCTCGCGCATTCGTAGCACGCGCGCGATGTGATATGCCCCGGCCGGCGGCAAAGCGATTTCGCTTCCGGTGGTAAGCGGGCCGGGTGTATGGATCCGATTCAGTCTCATGCTCGCCTCGTTGCGAGAGTTCAGTGATTTGCGACGTGCACTGTACCGCCGCCCCGGTCTGAATGAACGATGGCCGTGTACAAGCAAGTCGCATGCCCATCGCTCACAAACTTGAACCGTTGCGTTGTGAGCCGGCTTCGTGCCCGGCATGATGTGCGCCCCATGAAGTGCGCCCAATGAGTAGCCAACCCCAACAGCGCCTGGCTCGAGGTCTTGTCGAGCGTATCGATCTCGAGCGCGGATTGTTGCTCGATGCGCTATATATTCCCTCGCCGAACTATGACGCGCGGCCCGACGGCGTGCTGCCGGAACTCATCGTCGTGCACGGAATCAGCCTACCGCCTGGCGAGTTTGGTGGTCCATGGATTGAGGCGCTATTTGCGAATCGTCTGCCTCCGGATGTTCATCCGTACTTCGCCACCATCGCCTCGTTGCAAGTGTCCTCGCATTTGTTGATTCGCCGCAGTGGCGAGATCGTGCAGTTCGTACCGTTCGCGCAGCGGGCATGGCATGCGGGTCAGTCGAGCTACGAGGGCCGCGAGCGCTGCAACGATTTCTCAATCGGTATCGAGTTGGAAGGTGCTGACGATGTGGCGTACGAACCGGAGCAGTATCGATCGTTAACGGATGCCGTGATCGCACTGTGTGATGCGTATGCGAGTTTGTCGCTGGAGCGCATTGCTGGGCACAGCGACATCTCGCCAGGCCGCAAAACCGATCCGGGTGGGAGTTTCGACTGGGTTCGCTTTCGCGCCATGCTCAGATCGCGGGAAGCTAAGCGGTGAGGTTCGCGCGTTCAGCATGTGCATTCGCGATGGTGCTGGTCGGATGCGTGGCGGTGCGAGCAGACCCGCTCGTGGCGCATCGGATCGTCAGTCTCGCGCCGCACTTGACCGAGCTGGCGTTCGATGCCGGCGCCGGCGAATACGTCGTCGCAGCTGACGAGTACAGCGATCATCCGCCTGCCGCTCGGCGCATTCCTCGAGTGGGCAACGCGTTTCGCGTCGATTTCGAACGGCTGATCGCGCTCAAGCCCGATGCTGTCCTCGTGTGGCAATCTGGTACGCCGCAACACACGATCGATCGAGTGCGTGCGCTGAAGATTCCCGTCGTGGAGGTCGCCACGTACAAGCTCGCCGATGTGGCGCAGGCGGTTCGCGAAATTGGACGTTTGGCAGGTACCGCGCAGACCGCGGATGCAGCCGCTTCGCGTTATGAGCAAGCGCTGGATCAGCTGCGTGACCGCTATCGAGGCAGATCGGTACTCTCCGCCTTCCTACAAGTAAACGATCAACCGCTCTACACGGTAAACGGCAAGCAAATCATGAGTCAGGCGCTGGAGCTGTGCGGCGGTCGCAATGTTTTTGCCGGCTTGAGCGATTTGGCGCCCGCGGTGGGTGTCGAGTCCGTAATCGCTGCAGACCCGGACGTCATCATTTCGGTCGACGACACGGTTCCCAATCCGCGAGCTCAATGGCAGCGATGGGAGCAGCTTCGCGCCGTGCGCAACGACAACGTCTTTGCATTGCCTGCCGATGACTTGGCCCGCCCCACATTGCGGCTGATCGCCGGGATCCAGTCGTTGTGCGACACCATGGACAAGGCACGCGAGCATTCGAAGTTGCGAGAACACGCATCGTGACCCGCTCGATCGTTGCGTTGCTTGCAAGCTTGTGCGCCGTGGCCGGTTTGTTTGTCATTGCCGCGTGGGCTGCACGACGCACGCACAACACAGCGGATTATTTGATCGCAAACCGGCGTCTGGGTGCTTGGCTTACGGCATTTGGCTACATCGGCAATTGTTTGAGCTCATGGTTGGTGGTGGCTCTCGTCGCTGCTGCATTTCGCATGGGCCGTTCAGCTGTGTGGATGGCGTGCGGAATATTGTTGGGTTCCATATTGAATCTCTGGTTCGTCGGGCCGCGGTTGCGGGTGCTTGGAACCGGGAATGTCAGCCTGACCCAAGTTATCTGTAGCGATGCGGGCGATCGACTGCAACCCGTGCTCGTACGATCCGCCGCACTCATCGTGCTGTTCTCGTTGGCGCTGCAGTCGGCGGTTCTGCTGCATTTCGGTGCCGCATATCTCGGCACGGACTTGGCTTTCGATGTTGGGCGCGCCACGCTGATTCCTTTGATCCTGATCGCGATTGCACTGTTTGCGGGTGGAATGCGGGCCGCCGCGGTCTTCGATGCCGCACAGTCCATTGCCATCCTGTTCATCGTCGTTGTCTCGACCGTCGCCGGTCTTGTACTGCTGGGTGGCCCAGGGACGCTGGCAGCGGGATTGAATGTTTTCGAGCCCGCCGTCTCCGCCTGGGACGCAGCTAAATCCGGCGTCGTTGCCGTCGCTTTTTTCGGCGGTCTGGTGGGCTTCGGTGCTGCGTTGTTCGGGCAACCGGCCGCTCTCGTGCGCTTTCTCGCGGTTCGAGATGAGCATGCGCTCAAGGCCGCGAAAGGCATTGCGCTTGGGTGGATCGCCATTGCTCTTGCTGTCGCATTGGTGTGTGGATGGAGCGCGCGCGTGCTCTACGCGGGCTTGGAGTTCTCGGAGCGCAGCGTGTTCGCATTGAGCGAACGCTTGTTGCCGCCGTGGGTGTCTGCAGTGTTTGCAGTAGTGGGCGTGAGCGCTGTGTTCTGTGCGACTGCCGGCCCGCTGCTGACATTGGCGACGCAATTCTCCGTGGATCTAAAGCGCTCAACTTCGCCGCTGTCCGAAGGGTGGACACGACTTGCGTTGGTCATCGTCTCAATCGCGGTCGTCGCAGCAGCGTTGGCAATCCCCACTGTCGGTTTGGATCAAGCAGTGTTCGCCTTCACCGCAGTTGGCGCTACGTTTGGACCGGTGCTCCTGGTGCGCTTGAGCGGTAAACGCATACGGCCGGCGTGCATTCTCGGTGCGATGTGGTCGGGATTCTTGTTGACCGCGCTCTTTCATTTCTTGCCCGACTCGCCCGGGGATTTCATGGAGCGCGTATTGCCGTTCCTCGCGGCGTTGGGCATTGCTTTAACAGGCGGCGAGCGACGTCGCAATCCGGATCGCGCGGATCGTTCCCAAGAGACAGTGCACGACCGCGTTCCAATTTAAAAATCTATCTCAGAGTCCGTTGCCCGCGCGGGGAAAAATCTCGCAAGCCCCGCGCCGATCTATGTCATACGTACAAAAGGTCTCAAAAGGGGAACAAAAGCGTAATGCTCGCGTAACAGAGCTTTAGAGCCGCAGAGACTGCGTGAATGGTGACCGAGAATCGAGTACGAACACGGACGCGTCGCTCTGTTCACCCTGAGCATTCGAATGACCACTCGGGAGAGCTCAAGTTCGTTGAAGTGCAAATCGAAAACGAGACAGGCGGCGGCTGGTACCGCGAAATCGATGCGAGCGAAATTGAGGTACTGAGCCGCGCCCGTTTGGAACGTGTCCCTTTGGAAGATACCGATCCGGAGACGACAGCCCGCAAAAAGATAGCGGAGATGATCAAGCCGCGCGAGGACATTCAAGACCGAACTCACTAACGACTTGCGCGAAACCGCATAGTTCGTAGCTAAAATGGTGCGGCCGGTGGGGGAACCGGTTGCAGAGCAATTTGTTTTGACGGGTCAGGGGGCAGTCACCCGTGGATCATGAGCTAAATTCGTCTGGTCATTGCTTGCTGCTTATTCCAGCGCCCACCGATGGGGTGGTGTATCGATGCTTTCGGCGGCTATCACAGCGCTGGCCGACGCATGTGACACGCCAGGCGCTGCTTATCGAAGGGGATGTTCCGCTCACCCCAAACTTCGATTCGCCGGAGCCGATAGGAGCCGTTGCGAGACTCCTTGATGCGAACTTGGATGTTATCGCTCGCATCGATGTGCACTTCGGCTCCTTGTGTGTGAGCTATGTGCGCTCGGGCGGCCACGGGCCTCGGCTTTACCGGCAAAGCTACTTCGATGAAGTGCGCCTGGCGATCCATGGCCCTACCACACTCACGCGCGAGCAAATTGGTGAAATGCTGCTAGATATCACGACCACGCTCCACGCAAGCGCTGCAACCGGCACTGCTGAATTGACCGAGCTGACCGATGCACTGCCGCTGCGTGTGCGTTCGGTCGAAGCCGAACGGCGCGCGTAGAGAACTGCATAGGGAAATCAAGTAGGAGTTACCCGACGTGTCCTGACGGCGACGTCTGGACAGCACTCGCGGAATCGTCGAGGCTTGCTCTCAGAACAAGCAGCGGAGAGCACAATGAACAATCGCAAGCCAGTGATGGTTCTCGAAGATGAAGGTCCAATCGCGCTTTACTTGCAGGATTTGCTGCAACAGCACGGCTTCGATGCATGCCTGTTCACTGAGGGCGAAGCTGCTATCGCCGCTGCACAACTCTCATCCTTCAGCGCAGCAATCGTAGATCTCGGATTGCCCGACATCTCGGGAGAGGAGGTCGTGAAGGCGTTTGCCTCCGCCTATCCTTGGCTGCCTATCCTCGTTTCCACCGGTCACGATGTGCGCACGCTGCACGAGCGATTGCCGAATCTCGACAACATTCGCGTGCTGAGCAAGCCCTTCGATTCGGCTGATTTCCTGGAAAATATGCGTCAGCTACGCTTGGTCGCGTAGCTCCCCGGCAAGCAGCGCCAAGCCCACCCGGCCTAATTGGTGTCGATACGGTTGGCGTTGAAGTAGGACGAACATTCCGCCAATTGCGCCGCTAACGAGTCCAGCGCGCTGCGCACGTCCTGGTAGCGCTGCTCTGCGGGATCTTCGTCCTGCAATTCAGTGCTCACTTGCAACCACGCGCTTTGAGCGAGTTTGAAATAACGTTCGGCGCGTTCGCCTTTCTGGTTGCGAATCGCAGCATCCAATAGCTTCGATGCGATTTGCAGTTCGCCGAGCAATTGACTGGCCATCGCATCCGACCTGAGCAGATGACCCCACGATGCTGATTTGGAATCGGATGTCGAACGCATAACGATGGTCTTTACTCCCGCACGAGCGTCTCGAATTAGGTGTTCGAGTTAAACCGCTGCGAGGGGTGTTCGGTTCCGGAGTATTCTGGCGCTAATCGGCGACGATTCACGGAACGCGCCAGAGTGCTTCATCCAAATCATCGTTTGCTGGCCAGCCAAAGCGCTTCATGTCGATGCGGTGCCCTACGAACACCACGCCCTCGCGTTCGAGTCGTTGTCTTTGCCGATCGTAGGCTTCGCTGCCGAGCGGAAAAGAAATGCGCCCGCCTGAGTTGATCACTCGATGCCACGGCAGCCCACGCATATTCGGATGCGTTCGCAATACCGTGCCGACGAGCCGCGCACGACGCGGCAACCCTGCTAATGCGGCGACTTGACCATAGCTGCTCACCTTGCCGCGGGGAATTTTGCGAACCGCCTCGAGAATGCGATCGGCTGCAGCCGAGCCAGAAGAAGGTTCCCTTGCATTTCTGTGCGGCATGTTAAGTCAACTCTCATTTTTGGCTGGGTTTGAGAACAATTTCGCACGTTCTTAACCCGAATCCGAAGTGAGGTCCGTTCATAAGCTCAGCGGACGCACTGGGGCGTCCTTCGGAGAAGCACATGAACGCGATCCTCACACGAAGCTCCACGCTCTTGGCTGCGGCGATACTGACCGCCTGCGTTGCACAACGCGACACTCCAGTGGAGCCGTGTTCGCACACGCAGACTGCCGCGAACTCGGCCGCAGTTTCTAGTCCGCCTCCCCCAATGTTGCCGGAGCGATCGGACAAGGCGGAACTCGAACCCGCGATGGCACGTGAGGAGGTCTCATTGGACACAGCGGCGCTGCAGCCTAGCGCGCCGATGGAAGCACGGATGGTGAGTGCCGTGGGAGTGTCCAAGCAGGTCGCTCAGGCCTGCTGCGTAAATGTGCCGCTGGCAGTCAACACGGAGAAATATCAGCACCTAGACAACAATCCCGTGCATCTCGCCTCTGAAGATCCCGTCTCGACATTTTCAATCGACGTCGATACCGGTTCATACACGAACGTGCGCCGCTATCTGACCGCCGGTCAATTGCCGCCTCAAGATGCGGTCAGAGTGGAAGAGATGATCAACTACTTCGACTACGAGTACGCACCGCCGAGCGATCGCACCAAGCCTTTCCAGGTCTCAGCGCAGTTGGCAGCGGCACCTTGGAATGCAGAAGCGCTGTTGCTCAAGATCGGGATCAAGGGTTTCGAAGTTTCCAACGCAGAGCGTCCGCCCGCCAATCTCGTCTTTTTGATCGATGTTTCCGGCTCCATGCAGGACCCGGATAAGCTGCCGCTGCTCAAGAACGCCTTTCACCTGCTTACCGAGCAGCTCGATGCTCGCGATCGGGTCTCGATCGTCGTGTACGCAGGCAACTCGGGTGTGGTGCTGCCTCCCACAGCGGGAGATCACAAACGGGACATTCTCGCGGCGCTCGATCGGTTGGAGGCGGGCGGCTCTACGAACGGGGCGGAAGGGATTCTGCGCGCCTATCAACTGGCTCGGTCGAACTTCATCAAGAATGGCATCAATCGCGTCGTGCTCGCCACCGACGGCGATTTCAACGTCGGTGTCGTGAACTACGAGGCCTTGATCGACATGGCTGAGCGCGAGCGCGCTTCCGGTGTCGCATTGACCACGCTCGGATTTGGCACGGGCAACTACAACGATCAGCTCATGGAGCGATTGGCGGACGCGGGCAACGGTAACTATGCGTACGTCGACAACGAATCGGAGGCGCGCAAAGTTCTCGTCTCGCAACTCTCGGGCACGCTGCTCACGATCGCGAAGGACGTGAAGATCCAAGTAGAGTTCAATCCGGCGCAAGTGCTCGAGTATCGACTGATCGGTTACGAGAATCGCATGCTTGCACGCGAGGATTTCAACAACGACAAAGTCGATGCGGGCGAAATAGGCGCTGGTCATCGCGTAACGGCGCTCTATGAGGTGATCCCGGTTGGCGCACACGGGCGTATCGATCCGCTGCGGTACGGCGAAGCGTCCAGCGCCAAGAATCGCAGCGGCGAACTCGCCAACGTGCGGCTGCGCTTCAAGCGACCGGAACGTGAGGATAGCGAGCTGCTGGAATTTCCAGTGCAGAGAAGTTCGCAGCTCGCGCAGAATCAGCTACCGGCAGATTTCAAGTTTGCGGCCGGCGTCGCGGCGTTCGGACAACTGCTGCGTGGAGGCCAGTTCATCGGCAACTTCGGCTATCAGGACATCATCGCGCTCGCCCGCGATGGTCGCGGCGCGGATCGGCAAGGGTATCGGCAGGAATTCGTTTCTCTCGTCGAGCGGGCGCAAGCGTTGTCGCCGCAACCGGTGCAACAAGTGGGGCGCATCGAAGAGTGAGGCGATCGTCCTCCATCGTTCACGACCACCAAAGGAATGCAGTACGCTTGCACGCATGGAATCCGGAACGGTTACAGACATCACGCGAGCACTGAAGGATTCCGCCGGCGGTACAACCGCCGCGGATGGTGTCGCTAACATCGATGATGATGCGCGACTGATGATGCGTTATCGCGATGGCGATCTGGCGGCATTCCAGACGCTGTATGGGCGTCACAGAGCTGCCTTGCATCGCTACTTGCAACGCACGCTTCGCAGTCGTGAAGCAGCGAACGATGTGTTTCAAGAAGTGTGGAGCAGAGTTATCGCGAGCAGGATCAACTATGAGCCACGAGCGCAATTCAACACTTTCCTGTATCGGATCGCCCATAACTGCGCCATGGATCATTTCCGGCGGACAGCGCAGCAGCGAGAGTCGCAGATGCGCGATATCGATGAACTTGTCGATGAGATTCCCTCAAGGCAGCCACGCCCGGACGAAATGGCATCGCACTCGGAAGTGCAGGTCCAACTACGACGCGCGATAAATGCGCTTCCGGTTGAACAGCGCGACGTCTTCGTTTTGTATGAAGAATCGGGTTTGAGCTTGGAAGACATCGGACGCATCACGGGTGTCGCGATGGAAACTGCCAAGAGCCGCCTGCGATATGCCGTCGACAAATTGCGTGCCGCGTTGCGGCTGCACGCAACAGGAGAAACGGCATGAATACTCCTGATGACAAGCTGCTCGATGACTATTTGCGTGGCGATACCGAGGTATCTCGGCAGTATCGAGAGCTCCCAAGCGATGACGTGCCAGCGGAACTGGACAACGCGGTGCTCGATGAGGCGCGCAAGAGTATTGAAGAATCGGCGCGCATGCGGCGCTGGCGTAAATGGACGGCGCCATTCGCCTTGGCTGCATCGACGGTGCTGGCGTTGTCGATTCTGTTCCGCTCCGGCGGCGAACGAGAAATGGCTACGACCCTGTCCATGCAGCAGGTTCAGCCCGAACCCGAAGCGCAGCCGCAGATCGCGGCGAGCGACGCAGATAAGTCTCGCGATGTGAGTGGCAGTTCTGAGGCGACGTCCGCTGCAGCGAACGTCGCTACAGAGCCTGCTATGGAAGCGCGAGTTCGGACTCCGGCGCCGTCTCCGGCGCGTTCTGTCGCGCCGGAGACGGCGCGTGCTGAGTCGAAAGCACTTGCCAAACCGCTTCGCGAAAAGCTCGAGGAAGCCGCACCGAGTCCTCCTGCGATCGCGCAAACCGCCGCGATGCAAAGCGAACCGCCGGCACGTGCTGATTCCGCACTCGATCAAGCTCAGGAGGGAACGGCGCCTGCCATCGCCACGCCGAGTGCGCTGCGATCCGCGCCCGCAGAAGCGGAGTTCAAGAAGGCAGCCGCAGAAATCGATGCGGCGGACGTTGCCGAACGATGGCTACGAGACATTCGCAAGCTACGCGCGGACGGTCGGATCGAAGATGCCGATCAGCAGTGGCGCGAGTTTCGCAAAAGCTTCCCGCAGTACTTCGTTTCAGAGAACGACGCCGCTCGCCCCAAGGTTTCGGCCCGTTAGTAGGTGCTCGCAATTCGAGGCAGATAGATGCTGACATCGGTCATCATCTGCTTGCACAGCTGCTGGCCGCCATTGAGCGACTCGATAATACGGCGGCAATATTCTTCGGCTTTGGTCAGCAGCGCTGGCGTGCGTCGAAGCAACTCTGCGAAGCCGAGTGCCGCGCTGACGATGCGCGAAAGTCACGAGCGACGCCCGCGGCCATCTGGCCCAGCGCTTCCATACGATGCAGCGGTAGCCGCGCGGCGTTGAACCATCGCCGTTTTGCAGGCCGAAAGTTAAACTCATGCTAAATCCCTTTTGGAGTGACTGGATGAAACGGTTCGAAGTCGGGCTGGAGCGATTATTGTTTGCGAGCCGCTGGGTGCTGGCTCCGGTGTACTTGGCGATGTCCCTGGCGCTGTTCGCACTCGGCATCAAGTTTTTTATCGAGCTCTACCATTTGCTGACCCACGTCGTCGCGATGCAAGAAGCCGATCTAGTCCTGAGGCTCCTGGCGTTGGTCGATATGGTTCTGGTCGGAAGTCTGATCGTGATGGTGATGTTCTCGGGTTATGAAAACTTCGTGTCGCAGTTGGATGTTGAGGGAACCGATCGCAGTCTCGGCTGGCTTGGGAAACTCGATGCCAACAGTCTGAAGCTCAAGGTCGCCGCTTCCATTGTCGCGATTTCGTCCATTCATCTACTACGCGTGTTCATGAATGCCGAGAACAAATCCGAAACGTCCCTGAAGTGGTACGTGATCATCCATCTCACCTTTGTCGTGTCAGCGGTGCTGATGGGTGTCTTGGATCGCATCACCGCAGCCAGCCATGCGAGCCATAAGGGCGAGGTGTGAGGCGCAGAAGAGAAAATATTCGGCCACAGAGAACGCAAAAAAGAAAACGAAAGGATCGTGCGCCTGAGGTGCGTCCTTGCTACGAGCGTGGATGCTTATCCTTGGAACTGCAATTGGCATATCCGATCCGACGGCAACCGTTAATCATCGAAGCCTAAGCACCTCACGATGGTTCCACCTTATCTATCCATCCTTTTTGCGTTCTCTGCGGCTAATCATTCTTTCATTCAGACTTCGGCAGCGATGACCTGCTGCGGTTCTTCTCCATCCGGGTAGAACTGCATCGAGACGGAGTTCAGGCAGTAGCGTTTGCGGGTCGGTGGCGGGCCATCATCGAACACATGGCCAAGATGGGCTTCGCAGCGCTGACAGCGAATTTCAACGCGGATCATGCCGTGGCTCTCATCGAGAATGTCGGCAACGTGATCCTTGTCGAACGGCTCATAGAAGCTCGGCCAGCCGGTTCCCGATTCGAACTTCGCATTCGCACGAAACAAAGGCAGACCGCACAGCCGGCATGCATACAAGCCGGCTTGCTTGTTGTTGAGGAGCGTTCCGCAGAAGGGGCGCTCGGTGCCTTGATTGAGGATCACATAGCGCTCTTCGGGCGTAAGCGACTTCGCGGCGGCTTCGCGCTCGCTGGCCGATAGTGGGCGCAGGTCGTACCCGCTTTCGGAGCGAGCGGGCTTCGGAGCCATGCGAGCTTTCAGTGGATGCATAGCGTTTTCTCCGATTGAAGTGATTAGGCGGCGCCGGCCTTGGGTGCTGCGGCGTCCTGCAACGCCCGACGAAGCGTGTCCTCATTCTGCAAGCCGCGGAATTGCCGGATGAGTTCGCCGCCACGAAACAGCAGCAACGTTGGGATCGATGAAATCCGGAATCGTTGCGCGAGATTCGCGTGATCGTCCACGTTGACCTTATAGAGGCGGTAATCATCGCCCGCCGAGCTTGCCAGTCGATCCAGGATCGGGAGCTGCACGCGGCAGGGTCCGCACCACGGGGCCCAAAAATCCACGAGGACGGGCTTTTCGTCCTTGATGGCGGATTCGAATGATGCAGTGTCGAGTTCGGTAATCATGGCGCTCCTTTGGCCCAACTCAGGGGCGTGTTGGCGAGTCATGATTTTGCCCCGGCGCGAGCATTTTCAATCCGCAGAATGCCTTCAATACACTCGCGATCTCCAGTCACGAATGGTCACGAATGATGTTCTTCGGTGCGCAGCCTACTGTGGCGGTATCCATAGAGGCCATAAATCGCAAATCCCAGAATCGTCCAGACAAGCAACCGTTCCCAGGTGCCCTCGGGCAGGAATGCGGTCAGGCTCAAACAGATCGCCGCACCCAGAACGCACGTTACGGGCGCGAATGGGACCCTAAAGGGACGCTCGATATTGGGTTTCGTGTAGCGCAACACCAGCACACCAATGCACACCACGGTGAACGCGAACAGAATGCCGATCGAGATGAGCTCGCCAAGGATGTTCAGCGGGAATAGTCCGGCAACGACGGCAGCAAAGATCACTGTCCACAATGTTGCGATGTGCGGCGTGCGATGGACCGGATGCACCTTGCTCACCGCCGGCGGCAGCAATCCGTCATTGGCCATCGCGAGGAAAATACGCGGCTGGCCGAGCAGCGACATGAGAATGACTGAAGTCATGCCCGCGATCGCACCGAGTTTCACGAGGTCTCCGAGCCACAACAATTCGGGGTGAGCATCGAGTGCGACCGCGACGGGCGCTGCTGCATTGAGCTTAGGGTAGGGAACCATGCCGGTCATGACGGCACCCATGCCAATGTACAGCACGGCCGAGATCAACAGCGCTCCCAAGATGCCGAGTGGCACCGTGCGTTGCGGATTGCGTGCTTCGCGTGCAGTGGTCGAAGCCGCATCAAACCCGATGTACGAGAAGAAGATGATGCCCGCGCCTTGCAAGACGCCGCTCCAGCCGAATTGGCCGAACTTGCCCGTATTCGCCGGAATGTACGGATGCCAGTTCGCCGTATCGATGAAGACGAGCCCGGCGAGGATGAACAGCACGATCACCGCGACTTTGATCACGACCATGATCGAGTTGGCGGTGGAAGACTCGCGCACGCCGACGTAACAAACCCAGCCCATCGCTCCGATGATCAGCATCGCCGGCAAGTTGATCAGCGCGCCGGTCAAGGCGACATCACCTTCCGCGGCCTTCAACGAGAACGAACGCACCATCGCTTGGGGCAGCTCGATACCGATGTCGTGCAAGGTTGCGATAGCCGAGGCTGCAAGCGTGGGATCACCTGCGTGAGCCTTGCCGAACGGTGCGTTGATGAGTGCGACGGGTAAGTGGATCCCCCATTCGTTGAGGATATTGACCACGTATTCGGACCATCCGACCGCGACCGCGGACGCGGAGATCATGTACTCGAGCGAGAGGTTCCAACCGATGAACCAAGCGACTGCTTCCCCGAGCGTCGCATATGAATAGGTATATGCACTGCCGGAGACCGGGATCATGGCGGCGAACTCCGCGTAGCAGATGGCCGCAAACGCTGAGCCGATCGCCGCGATCAATAGAGCGAGCGTCAAAGCCGGACCGGCATTTTCAGCAGCGACGATGCCAGTCTGGATGAAGATTCCGGTGCCGATCGTGGATCCCAGGCCGATCGCGATCAAAGCGGGAACCGTGAGCACGCGGTTGAGTTTTGGGGCCGACTCTAGTTCTTTGACGATCGACTCGACCGAGCGGACTGCGAACAGCCGTTTCAATACAGACATGATGCTTCGCGGCCTTCAATGGGCGTGCCAGTAAACGCTGGCGCCGCGACTATCGCCGATCCGCGAGTTGGGTTCCACCGTGTTGGGCACGTGACATGTATCATTCCGTACGCATGGACTTCGACTCGCCTGGGATATCGCAATTCCCGCCAACGCCGATCGCAAATAGCTACTGGGTGATTCCCGGACGCTTGCTTGCGGGCGAGTATCCCGGGTCGAGTTCTCGCAGCGAGGCGATGACCAAGTTGCAGCGGTTGTTGGCTGCAGGCGTGACCAGTTTCATCGACCTGACCGAAGATCACGAGTTGCCGGGATACGATCGGCTGTTCGTGGATTTGACTGAGCAACCCCTCCGTCATCGCCGGCTTTCGATCACCGATCACAGCATTCCAGAATCCGCCGCGCGCATGGGTCAAATTCTGGACGCGCTGCAGGAGGAACTGTCGGCGGGCCGCTGTGTATACGTTCATTGCCGCGCAGGCATTGGGCGCACCGGCACAACGATCGCATGTCACCTCATCCGCAGCGGTCTGTCGAACGAAGCGGCTTTGGAGCGCCTGCAGGTGCTGTGGAAAGCATGCGGCCGTTCGATGCAATGGCCGTTCGTGCCTGAAACCCAGGAGCAGATCGATTTCGTGCGCGAATGGCGTGAGGCGAAGCTCGGCTCCGCGCTGCTTGCCGGTACGCAACGCAAGGAAGGCTCGCTGCTCGGACTTGCCGTTGCGGAAGCGGTGGCGTTGCGCGCGACGGAAGGTCCCGCGAGTGGCGCCATCGTCCTCGGCGCGAATGCAGCGATGACAGTGAGCGTGGCCGAGAGCTTGTTGGCACTCGGTCAGCATGATCCTCGCGATCAGCTGCAACGTTATTTGGAATGGACTCGCAGCACCGCACCGGCACGCATTCCGCCCGAATTGAAGCGCGCGCTAGGAGCCTGGCAATGGTCGCGCAAGCCCAACGCAGGTTCGCACGATCCGCGCAATCTTGATCCGCACTCATTGGCGAGAACGCTTGCCGTGGTGCTGTTCGCAGGCGAGAACGCGGATGAAGCCGTGCATTTGGCGCCAGAAGTCTCGCGTACGACGCAGCAGTCTCCTGTGGTTCTGGATCTATGCCGGTTCTGGAGTGCGTTGCTGAGCGATGCGATGTCCGGTCACGATCGAGCGCAACTTTCACAACTGCGTACCCCAGCGCTCACGAAATTGCGAACTCGCAATCTCAAGCCCGCGGTGCGCGCGATATTCGACCATGCCACAGGTTCGATGGAGCTCACCGCGGACGCAGTGGGCGTTACGATGTTCGCATTGCGAGCGTTTGCCGGTACCGTCAACTTTCGGGGCGCGGTCGACAAAGTACTCGCACATGCGCACCCTTCTCCCACCGCAGCCGCTCTGTGTGGTGCGCTCGCGGGTGCTCACTACGGTGTAGATGCATTACCGCGCGAATGGAATTCCATGCTGGCCGAGCACACGCAGATAGCGATGGTCGCAAGACGATTCGGCTGACGCATGGCGAAGCAGATCAAGAAGCACAAGCCTCGCCGCTCGCGCAAACGCAATCCAGCGTGGGTCGAGCTGAGCGATGAAGAGTTGCTCGACAAGCGCTTTTGCGATCTGCGGATGCGCTTGCCCGGCGCCGAAGTCGAGACTGCGATGCGCGAAATTCAGCACCGATTGGAGCAGCGCGGGATTCGCTTCAAACCTCACGTTTGGTTGTCGGAAGAATGGTTTTCGCCGGACGGTGTTCCTGGAGTGGCGGTTCCTTTCTACATGGCGCACCCGCGATTGATGCGTCTTGAGCGCAGCATGATGGGCGAGGTGGAGGGCGGCAATGCCAATTGGCTCGCTCGCATACTGCGCCATGAAGTGGGACACGCGTTAGACAACGCATTTCGATTGCGACGACGCAAAGGATGGCGCAAGGCATTCGGCAAGGCGTCGCGTCCCTATCCCGACGTCTACTCGCCGCGACCTGCGAGTCGCAAATACGTTCTGCATCTGGGGCACTGGTACGCACAGAGCCATCCGACGGAGGACTTCGCCGAAACATTCGCCGTGTGGCTACAACCGCGCGCGCGTTGGCGTCGCGAATACGAAGGCTGGCCTGCGCTTGCGAAGCTCGAGTACGTCGATGAACTGATGAACGAGATTCGCGGCGAGCGGCCCGTGGTCAAGAACAAAGAGCGCATCGAACCTCTGTACGAAGACACTCGGACATTGCGCGAACACTACGAGCAGAAGCGGGCTCGTTATGAAGTCGATCGACCCGCCGCTTACGATTTGCGTTTGAAGCGCGTATTTGGCCCGCACCTGGAAGGCCAGCGACGCCTGCGGGCGAGCACATTCCTAAGACAATGCCGCCCGGTTTTCGAGCGGGCGCTGATGCGGCGATCGCGTTTGTATCCGTATCTGGTTCATCATGTGATTCGCACGGTCATTCAGCGGTGTCGGGATTTGGATTTGGTCTTGAATATGTCCAAGCGCGAAACGAAGCGCGCAGCGTTGGGTTTGCTTGAACGCATCATGATCGATACGCTGCGACGAGATCGCGAGCGATACACTTTATAAAAGGCGGAGCTCAGCGTCTTATGAAGCCACTGCGCGTGCTGGTGCTCATGCATGAGAGCTTGGTGCCTCCGGCCAGCTTGAAAGGCTATAGCGATAAAGAAATCGCGGAATTTCGCACCGAATACGATGTGACCGCCACGTTGGAAAAAGCCGGGCACACGGTTCGCGCACTCGGTCTTGGCGACAATCTCGGCGACCTGCGCGCTGCCATTACGGATTGGAAGCCCGACATCGCATTCAACCTTCTCGAAGAATTCCAAGGCATCGTCACGTACGACCAATATGTCGTCGCATTCTTGGAGCTGATGAAACAGCCGTACACCGGATGTAATCCGCGCGGCATGATGATTTCGCGCGACAAGGCGCTGTCGAAGCAGATTCTCGCCTATCACCGTATTCCCACGCCGGGATTCGCTGTATTTCGGCGCGGGCAGCGCTATCGGATTCCACGCAAGATGAAATTTCCCCTGTTCGTGAAATCGGCGACCGAGGATGCATCGCTGGGCATTTCGCAGGCATCGATCGTTGCCGACGCAGACCGTCTGCGAGAACGTATTCAATTCATCCACGAACAAACGAACTCGGATGCGCTCGTCGAGGAATACATCGAAGGTCGCGAGTTGTACGTCGGTGTACTGGGAAACGATCGCCTGCGCACGTTTCCTGTTTGGGAAATGGACTTCGGTACGCTTCCCGATGTCATGGCGGGCATCGCGACGCGTAAGGTGAAGTGGGACAAGCGTTACCAAACGAAACACGGCATTCGCACCGGCGCCGCACAAAATTTGCCCGAGGGCTGCGGCGCTTATCTCGACAAGCTATCCAAGCGAATCTTCCGCGCACTGAATCTCAGCGGCTATGCCCGTATGGACTTTCGCATGCGGCCGGACGGGAGCGTCTTCGTCCTGGAAGCGAACGCGAATCCCAACATCAGCGATCACGAAGACTTCGCCGATTCCGCGCAAGCGGCAGGCGTTCAGTATCCGGCCCTGCTCGAGCAAATCATTCGGCTTGGTTGCAACTATCAAGCGGCGTGGCGGATCGATGAAACGTGAAGAGGGTGTGAGGCGCGTCGCATGGGCCTTGGCGTAAGAGCAACACAAAGCGCACAAAGAGAAACCAAGGAGCACAAAGAAGCATTAGCCGCAGAGAACGCGCAAAGGAACTGTGTGAGGTGTGTAGTGTGAGCGGTCAGATGGTCACCCGCCTTCGCGGGTGCGACAGCATTTTCACTCCGAGTGCTCCGTGTCCTCCGTGTGAATCCGGCTTCCGGCTCTTACCCTAATGTTCCCGTGGAGATCTTCTCCTGAATTGTCGGTTGTCGGTCAACGGTAAACTGCAAACGCATAGCAGCACGGTAAACTGCAAACCCATAACAGCGCTGAGGGTCCGGCAATGGAACGGGACAAAGATTTCGGCGGCGGCATTGCAGAGATCTACGAGCGCACGCTAGTGCCGCTCATCTTCGAGCCGTATGCAGTCGATCTTGCGAAACGTGCAACCTCAGTGAATCCGCGGAGCGTGCTCGAGATTGCGGCGGGCACCGGGGCCGTCACTCGAGAACTTGCATCGCGTCTGCCAAGCGACTGTGCAATCACCGCGACCGATCTGAATCAACCCATGCTGGATGTAGCCCAACGAAGGGGAACGTCACGACCGGTCACGTGGAAGCGGGCGGATGCGCTTGAACTTCCCTTCGATGGCGAAAGCTTCGATGCGGTCGTGTGTCAGTTCGGCGTGATGTTCTTTCCCGATCGAGTGCAAGGGTATCGAGAAGTGCGGCGAGTTCTCAAACCAGGCGGTCTGTTCTTCTTCAATGTGTGGGATCGACTCGAGGACAATGAATTCACGCATGTCGTGCAAGAGACCTTGGGGTGCTTATTTCCTGACGACCCGCCTCGCTTCATGAGTCGAACACCTCACGGGTATTACGAAGCGAATGCGATCAAGCGGGACTTGCACGCTGCTCACTTTGAGGGCGATGCGAGCTTTGAGACGGTAACGAAGATAAGTCGTGCGGAATCCGCGCGCGTCGTGGCGAATGCGTTGTGCCAGGGCACGCCGTTGCGCAACGAGATCGAGGCGCGCGATGCATCAAAATTGCAGGACGCGAGTCAGGCCGCCGAAGAAGCGCTCGTGACGCGATTTGGAGCCGGTGCAATCGAAGGAAAAATCCAGGCGATCGTGGTGAGCGTTACCAAATGATCAGGTACAGAACACGATGCGCTTCTCGACTCACTTGATCTTCGACGGGCAATGCCGCGAGGCGTTCGGGTTCTACGCGACATTGCTCGATGCCAAGATCGTCACGATGCTGAGATTCGGCGAGTCGCCGCTCGCGGAAAAAGTCCCGCCGGAATGGCAGCCCAGAATATTGCATGCCACCCTGGAACGCGGATCGTTCACCTTGTTTGGATCCGATGCCTTTCCGGATGGCTATGTATCGCCACGCGGTTTTTCGGTGACGTTAGGGGTGGATGGCTTTGATCAGACCAAGAAGGTCTTCGATGCACTGTCCGATGCCGGCCGCATCTTGCTGCCGCTGCAGCGTACGTTTTGGTCCGGCGGGTTCGGGATGCTGATCGATCGGTTTGGAATTCCGTGGGAGATCAACTGCGAGCAGCCTGCGGGCGGTTAGCCGAGGATGCAACGGAAACGGAAGCAGATTTGGCCGCAGAGAACGCAAAAAAGAGGCATACAAAAACGCCTTTCCCTTTCGAAATCTGCGGGTGAAGGCTGGGATGGGGCGGTTCGACAACTCAACGTTCGACCACTCAGTAGAGCTGGTTCCCCCAAACGCTCACCGTCGTTGGAACCGGGAAAGGGCACAACAAGACGAACCCGTCACACCCGTTTGGTAGCAAGACGGCGGCTGCTTGATTCAAAGCTGCATACACACTACAGCCGACACGTCACACTGTTTCTTTTTTGCGTTCTCTGCGGCTAATTCTTCCCCGTCCATCTTCCTAGCCACTTCTCAACTTCGTGATGCCACTGAATGCTGTTCGCAGGCTTCAATACCCAGTGATTCTCGTTGGGGTACACGAGCAAGCGGCTTGGGATTCCACGTCGCTGTAACGCAGTGAACAATCCGATGCCTTGCGAATAGGGAATGCGGAAGTCCTGCTCGCCATGGATCACGAGCATCGGAACTTTGAAATCCGCAACGTGGTTGACGGGGTTGAACTTCTCGTAGTTCTGCGGCACTTCGAATTGCGTGCCGCCGTGTTCCCACTCGTCGAACCAGAGTTCGTCAGTGGCGTACGCCATCGCGCGGCTGTCGAAGACGCCGTCATGCGTCACGAAGCATTTGAACGGTTCGGACCAATTGCCCGCCATCCAATTCACCATGTATCCGCCGTAGGACGCGCCGAGGGCACACATGCGATCGGTGTCCAGCCACGGGAATTTCACTTGCGCGGCCGCCAATCCCTTCTGCAAATCTTCGAGAGGCTTGCCGCCCCAATCGCCACTGACTGAATCGGTGAACGCTTGCCCATAGCCCGGCGAGCCGTGAAAGTCGATGAAGATGGTTGCGTAACCCAAGCCCGCATAGGTTTGCGGATTCCAGCGATAGCTCCAAGCGTTGCTGAAGGAGACTTGCGGTCCGCCGTGCACGATGAAGGCGATGGGGTAGCGTTTACGAGCGTCGAAGTTCGCGGGTCGCATCACGAAGCCATAGACGGTTTCGTCGTTGGCTCCGATGAACGTGAACTGTTCGGGCTCTCCCATTCTTGTTTGCGCGAGATTCGCGGTGTTCATCTTCGGGAGCTCGCGTAATCCGCCGCCGCGAATGGTGAACGAGTAGAGCTCTGCCGGTGAGTTCAACGAAGACAGGGCGAATACGATTTCACGTGGACCGACGCTGAACGAGTCGACGTGCCCTGGGCCCGTCAATAACGTCTGTTTGCCGCTCTTCACATCAATGGCCCAGAGCGGGTGCTGCCCGAAGTGATCGGCGGTCGCGTAGATCGTCTTACCGTTGGCTGCGAAGGCGATGAAATCCGCGGATCGATCCCACGGTTCAGCCAATACACGGCGCTGCGAGGCCTTCATATCTTGGATCACGATTCGGAAACGATCGGATTCGAATCCCGGGCGACTCATTGCGCGCCAAGCGAGTTGCGAGCCGTCCGGCGAGAACACCGGCTGGGTGTCCCACGCTGGATTGTCGGAAGTCAGATTGCGTGGCTCGCCGCCTTCAACCGGCACTTCGAACAGGTCGAAATTCGTCGACCAGGGTTCAGACTTGCCTTTGATGCGTGCGCTGAACACGACACGCTTGCTGTCCGGCGAGAAGGTGTATTCGCTGCGGTCGCCGAACGGTTTCGATGGCACATCGGCGTCCAGCAAGCCGCTCAGCGTTTGCGGTGCAGCCGCTTTGCCCTCGTGTAGCTCGGCAACGAAGAGCTGCGAAATGCGATGATCATCCCACGTGTCCCAATGACGCACGAATAGCCGATCGAAAGTGCGGCCCGTCTCTTTGGATTCGCTGCGTTGATGCAGTCGATCCGCGGTGCATTCGAGATCCGGACAATCAGCAAACACATCGATCGAAAGCGCGATCAGCTTGTCATTGGGAGCCAACTTGAAGGAACTCACATCGAGCGGATAGTTCGTGACTTGCTCCGCATCGCCGCCTGCAATCGGCAGCCGCCAAATCTGGCTCGACCCGCTGCGGGAAGAAAGGAAGTACACGAATGCTCCGTCGTGCGACCACTCGGCGTCGGTGTCATTCTCAGGATCTGAAGTCAGTCGCCGCGGTTGTGCGTCTCGGCTTGTAAGATCGAGAGACCATAAGTCGTAACGCCCGCGGTTCTCGGCCATATCGGTCTCGCGCATTTGGAACGCGACGGTCTTACCGTCAGGCGAGATGCTTGGCGCCTCAACGCGATTCAATCGCACCAAATCTTCGACGGAGAACGGATGGATATCTTGCGCGAGAACGGAAGTCGTCAGCAGCACGGCAGCTGCTGAGAGAACACGGAACATGCGGGCTCCTGATTCGAGCAACGTCAAGGAGCGCGAAGTATCGTCCGTCGGATTGGCAGAGTCATTAGGCTCGGAAGAAGAATTGACTAGTGATGGGGTGATGATGTGAAAGCGCGGAGCGCGTGAAGCGCGCAGGTCGTCACTGTGATTCCGCCACTGTCCGTCCCTCGGGCCTCGGATCCGCCTCACACGGACTCTGTAAAGCAGCCCCGTTCACGCGCAGCTCTCACGCGAGCCATGCTCGCTTTCACTTCCTCACTTTCTTTCCCGAAACACCGCGAACGCACTTGTATACCCGTGCAGATAGGTTGCGTCCGCGACTGGGCCGATCTCGCCGCTGCAGAAGAAGCCGCCGATCGGGACGTCCGCGACGAGCCGCCGGAATGCATTGCTGTCGTGATCGCTTTGGCCGTACAAGCCAGCACCGCGGCCTTCGCAGGAAAACAGCAGCGCGCCGCAATCTGAATCGACCATCTGCGATGCTCGATACGCGGTGAGCGTGCGCTCCAAATCAAAGGCGGACGTGGTCGCATCACGCAAATGGAACTGTACGACACTCTTAGGCGGGATCTCGGCGTTCACCCACAGCGCGCCGGATTGCGGATCCATGCCCATGATATTGCGAATCAAGAAATCGCCGGACACGTATTGGCTCGCATCCGTTTTCATTGCAAGTCCGATGAAGAGCGACTGGCTGAATACCTCCCGATCTGCGATCGGCAGTTTTTCGAACAACTCGGCCATGACATCGCGTGGCGTGCGGCCGTCGAGTTCGCGAATTAAATTCTCGTGGGCCGCCGTGACGAACAGGGGGTCGCCAATCGGCCTACATCCTTGCGCAACCACGGCGTCGATTTCGATGTTGCCGGTCAAGGCCAACGTAATGCATCCCGAGCGATGGATCTGATCGCCCAGGTACAGGATCGATCCTCCGACTTGGCGCGCACCGCTGGCGAGCCCGCCGATCTTCGGCGCCCGCGGAAAGACGCGATCCAGGCCGCGCAAATACATTTCGGTTTCGAAGCTAAACGGATCGGCGAGGACCAGGAACGACGGTTGTTGATTGGCCGTCATGCGCAAGGTCTCTTCCCAGACGCGCGGTTCTGCATAGACGGGCGGCACTTGAGCTGCATCGAGGTGCGTCCCCTTCAGTCGCACGCCCGGCAGCAGCGCGCCGGTCAGCGACACCGATGCGTGATCTTCGATTTCGCGACCGCCGCCGATCACGCCTTCTGCACAACAACCGAACAAGAACGCGCCATCGAATTCGCGACGGATCAGTTCAGTCACAGCCTCGTATCGAGGCGCGTGGTGCGCGCTGATAAAGGCGATCACCAGGTCCGGCTCTTGTCGTCCCAGGCCTGCAAACACGGATTCGGCCGCACGTTGGACCGAGGAAGACAATGATTTATCGGTATCGACGGCGGATGCCCAACGCATGTGTGTTGATTCCAAATGTTCGGCTGAACGATTCTAACGACGTTATGAAGGGGTGTCCGTTGCGCGATGTACGGGCATCCTAGGTAGGAACTTGGAGGACGGCCGCGACACTGTCGTCCGGCGCCATCCCGCTCAAACACGGCGAGCCATCGGCGCGTCATTTTCCTTACACTAGGCGCCCCTCACGGTTACTTGCGAACTCATGTCCGATCTCCACCTCGCCACGCTTGCTGTTCGCGCGGGTCAAGTTAGAACTGCGGAAGCCGAGCATTCAGAACCCATCTTCACCACGTCAAGCTATGTGTTTCGCAGTGCCGCTGAAGCGGCTGCACGCTTCTCCGATTCCGAGAAGGGCAACATCTATTCTCGATTCACCAATCCGACCGTTCGCTGCTTCGAAGAGCGACTTGCAGCGCTGGAAGGCGGCGCCGCCTGTGTGGCAACGGCTTCCGGCATGGCTGCGATCCTCTCGATGTGCATGGCTTTGTTGAAAGCCGGTGACCACATCGTATGTTCCGAGAGCGTGTTCGGCTCGACGATTGGGCTCATCAATCGCTACTTGGTCAAGTTCGGTGTCGAAGTGAGCTATGTGCCTCTGGACGATGTCGACGCTTGGCGGAAGGCCGTGCGCCCGAACACTCGGCTGTTCTTTTTAGAGACGCCTTCGAACCCGCTTTGCGTCATCGGCGACATCCGCGCGATTGCGGATGTAGCGCGCGCGAGCAACATCATCCTCGCGGTCGATAACTGCTTCTGCACCTCGGCGTTGCAGCGGCCGATTGCCATGGGCGCCGATCTCGTCATCCACTCGGCAACCAAGTTCCTCGATGGCCAAGGGCGTTGCGTCGGCGGGGCGATCGTCGGGAACGAACAGATGGTGGGCAAAGAGGTGTTCGCGTTTTTGCGGTCTGCCGGCCCAAGCATGAGCCCGTTCAATGCGTGGGTATTCCTGAAGGGATTGGAAACACTCGATCTACGCATGCGAGCGCATTCCGCTGCTGCGCTCCAGCTGGCGCAGTGGCTGGAACAGCAGCCCGAGGTCCGCAAGGTGCATTACGCCGGACTGATGAGTCATCCGCAGCATGAGCTCGCGAAACGTCAGCAGTCCGCGTTCGGCGGCATCCTTGCGTTCGAAGTGAAGAAAGAACGCGCGGGTGCATGGGCATTCATCGATGCCACCCAAGTGATGTCCATCACCGCCAATCTCGGCGATGCGAAGACGACCATTACTCATCCTGCCACGACGACTCACTTCCGAATCACGCCGGAGGAGCGGGAGAGAGCTGGGATCACCGAAGGCTTGATTCGCATTTCGGTGGGACTCGAGGATCCGCGAGATTTGCAGCAAGACCTGCAGCGTGGCCTGGCTGCGGTCGCGGCCGTGCGCTAAGCCGTTCGATGCCCCACATCCGCGCGCTGTGCTTCGATCTAGACAACACACTCTGGGACGTGTGGCCCGTCATTCGTCGCGCTGAGCAGCGCATGTACGATTTTCTGGCTGAGTGCTATCCGCGCGTCGTTGCGCGGGTCACCCTCGAAGCCATGCGCGAAGCGCGCGAGCGCGTCGCGGAACGGTTCCCGCAAATGCAGCACGATTTCACTTTTCTGCGTAAGCAAGCGTTGCGCGATCACGCATTGCATTGCGGCTACGAGGAGACCTTGGTCGAAGAAGCGTTCGATGAGTTCATCCGGGCACGCAACGAAGTCGAGTTGTATCCCGATGTGCTTCCCGGACTCGAGCGGTTGCGGCGACGTTTTAGGTTGTTCACGGCGAGTAACGGTAACGCCGATCTAAACCGTATCGGCCTGGCGCATTTCTTCGAGCGCACCGTCAACGCGCGCGAAGTGGGGGCGCTGAAACCGGCCCCGGCGATGTTCCATCGTGCCATCGAAGGCACGGACCTTGCGCCAGGGGAAGTGGCCTACATCGGCGATGACCCTGCCTTGGACGTTGAGGGAGCAAGGCGTGCGGGTATGCGAGCCATTTGGGTCGATCGGCTGCAGTCGCCTTGGCCGGAAGGCATCGCTCCGCCCTCTCATCGAGTATCCACACTGACCGAGCTGGTCGAATTGCTGGAAACAGATCCAACGCTGTCATCACAGCACCCAAACGGTGCACGTCATCAATCTGTCTGATCCGTCAAAGACTTGAACTGCATTTGGGGCATCGGAACCACGCGCAAGGTCGATGAGGGTAGGGTCGCCTTCTTTTGTCGATTCAACGACCTGCGGATTGCCAGCCATTTTGGTTTGGGCTACATTCCGCGCCGTTCGTTGTGCCTTTGCCCGCTTTTTCTCTGGCTTGGCCAGCCGGGTCATTGAAGACCCATTCTCCGGCCAACTTCTGAAAAATCCGACGAGACCGCGAACGTTAGGCCTGGGGGCTCAACGTGATGC
>DASTSB010000034.1:0-11370 GCA_035760885.1 Steroidobacteraceae bacterium
CATCTGCTACTCCTACGCGGCTTTCTTCGCGCTTGCTAATTGGCGCAGCACGTAATGCAGGATGCCGCCGTGCTGGAAGTACTCGCGTTCTTTTGGGGTATCGATGCGAACGCGCACTTCGAACTTGATGGGCGCACCGGAAGCGGGTGTTGCCGTGACGGTGACCATCTTCGCAGCGCCACCATTCAGTCCGGTGATCTCGTAGGTCTCCTTGCCCGTAAGACCCAGCGACGCAGCACTCTGACCTTCCTTGAACATCAAGGGCAAAACACCCATGCCGATCAAATTCGAGCGATGGATACGCTCGAAGCTTTCGGCGATTACGGCTTTCACGCCGAGGAGCATCGTGCCTTTCGCCGCCCAGTCTCGGGAAGAGCCGGTGCCGTATTCCTTACCTGCGAGTACGACGAGCGGTGTGCCTTCCTGTTTGTAGCGCATCGCCGCATCGTAGATGCTCATTTGCTCGCCCGTCGGCACGTACGTCGTAACTCCGCCTTCGGTGCCGGGCGCCAATTGATTGCGCAGTCGGATGTTGGCGAACGTGCCGCGCATCATCACTTCGTGATTGCCGCGACGTGCGCCGTACGAGTTGAAGTCTGCGGGCTGCACACCCAGCGACATCAGATATTTCGCGGCGGGGCTCGATTTGGAAATATCGCCGGCGGGCGAGATGTGATCCGTCGTCACCGAATCGCCCAACAGCGCAAGCACGCGAGCATTGCGAATATCGGAAACCGCGTTTGGCTGCATCGTCATGCCGACGAAGTACGGCGGATTTTTCACGTAAGTCGACTTGTCGTCCCACGAGTAGATCTTGCCGCTCGGCAGTTTGATCGCATTCCAATGTTCATCGCCTGTGAAGACGCTGGAGTAGCTCTTCTTGAACATGGCGGCATCGACGTTCTTCGCGATGACATCTTGAACTTCTGCGGGCGAAGGCCAAATGTCCTTCAAATAAACCGGCTTGCCATCGCTGCCAGTGCCGAGCGGCTCGGAGGTCAAATCCAACTCGAGCGTGCCTGCCAGCGCGTACGCAACGACGAGTGGAGGCGAGGCGAGGACGTTCATTTTCACTTCTGGATGCACGCGACCTTCGAAGTTGCGATTACCCGAGAGCACTGAACACGCGATCGCATCACCTTGGCGCACGGCTTCGGAGATTTCCGGTTTGAGCGGACCGGAGTTGCCGATGCAGGTCGTGCAGCCGTAACCGACTGTGTAGAAACCTACTGCATCGAGATCTGGCGTTAAGCCGGCCTTGTTCAGATAGTCCGTCACGACGCGAGAGCCTGGTGCCAGACTCGTCTTGACCCAAGGCTTCGCCTTCAGTCCGCGCTTGCGAGCGTTGCGAGCGAGCAAGCCCGCTGCGATCAGGACCGCGGGATTGGACGTGTTCGTGCAGCTCGTGATCGCTGCGATCAGCACTGCACCGTCTTTGACCTCGAAGCTCTGCCCATCCACGGTAGCCGTCGCTGTGCCACGCGCACCGGGATTCTTCGCGGCACGCTCTTCGGCCATCTTCTTGTGAGTCGCTGCGTATGTTTGCTTCGCAGTGCGAAGCGGCACACGATCTTGCGGACGCTTAGGTCCGGCAAGCGAAGGTTCGACGGTGCTGAGGTCGAGCTCCAGCACATCCGTGTAGTCAGCCTGCGGCGCGCCGTTTTCGCGCCACATCCCTTGGTGTTGCGCGTAGCACTTCACGAGTTCGATCTGCTCGGCACTGCGACCGGTGAGTTCGAGATAGCGCAGCGTTTCTTGATCGATGGGGAAGATGCCGCACGTGCTGCCGAATTCAGGCGACATGTTCGCGATGGTTGCGCGATCGGCCAGCGGCAGATTTGCCAGTCCATCGCCGAAGAATTCGACGAACTTATCGACCACGCCTTTCTTGCGCAGCATCTCGGTCACGGTGAGAACGAGATCGGTTGCCGTCGCGCCGGCAGGCAAATTACCCGTGAGTTTGAAGCCGATGACGTTCGGGATGAGCATTGTGACCGGCTGACCGAGCATCGCCGCTTCGGCTTCGATACCGCCGACGCCCCAACCCAACACGCCCAATCCGTTCACCATCGTGGTGTGCGAGTCCGTTCCGACCAGAGTGTCCGGATACGCCTGGCGCACACCGTCCTTTTCTGAATCGAATACAACGCGTGCGAGGTGTTCGACGTTCACTTGGTGAACGATGCCGGTGTTTGGCGGCACCACTTTGAAATTGCTGAACGCCGTTTGGCCCCAGCGCAGGAACGAATAGCGCTCCCCGTTGCGCTTGAATTCGATGGTGGTGTTCTTGGCGACTGCATCGGGAGAGCCATATGCGTCGACCTGCACCGAGTGATCGATGACGAGTTCGGCGGGCGAGAGCGGGTTGATTTCATCCGGATTGCCGCCGAGTTTGATCATCGCTTCGCGCATGGCGGCCAGATCCACGATGGCGGGAACGCCAGTGAAGTCCTGCATGATCACGCGGCTCGGCGTGAAGGAGATTTCGTAGTTGGGGGCGGCTTTCGGATCCCACTTCAAGAGCGCCTGGATGTCGTCGTGAGTGACGTCGACGCCATCTTCAAAGCGCAGCAGATTTTCGAGCAAGATCTTCAGCGAATAGGGCAGTCGCGCGACATTGCGGTCCTTGAGCGCGGCGAGGCTGAAGATTTCATAGTTTCTGTTGCCGCAAGCGAGCGTCCTGCGCGCTTTAAACGAATCTTTCATGCGTCCTCCAGGAGGAAATCAGGCGGGATGGCGCGGCGCCGATGCGGGTGCCGGGCTAAAAAGCGGGCGGATTATACGGGAGTCGCTCCCCCATTTGGCGTGGAGCTAAGAACGAGTCGATTCGATCACGGCGCCGCCCAAGCATTCGTCCTCTCGGTAGAAAACGACGTACTGTCCGGGCGTGACGGCTCGCTGAGGCAAGTCGAAGTGCACCGCGAGAGTTCCGTCGTCCGCGACCGTCACCTCGCAGGCCTGATCGGGTTGGCGATAGCGCACCTTCGCAGTGCAACGAAACTGCTTGGCCGGTGCATGGCCCGCCACCCACTGCGCTTGCGCGGCAGACAGTTCGTTCGACAACAGCAGAGGATGGTCGTGGCCTTGAACCACGACCAACACGTTCTGTGCGAGATCTTTCGCTGCGACGTACCAGGGCTCCTCGCTTGCGTCATGTCGGCCGCCGATCCCAAGGCCCTGGCGTTGCCCTAGCGTGTAGTACATGAGCCCGCGATGTTTGCCCAAGAGCCGGCCGTCTTCGGAGCGAATCTCGCCGGGCTGTGCCGGCAGGTATTGCTCCAAGAAAGCAGCAAAGGGACGCTCGCCTATGAAACAGATGCCGGTGCTGTCTTTCTTGTCGAAGACGGGCAGGGCGAGTTTCTTTGCAATGGCTCGCACTTCGCTCTTGGGGAGTGCTCCGATGGGGAACAGCGTGCGCTCCAGCGCGCTTGCCGGCATGGCATGCAAGAAGTAGCTCTGATCCTTGTTCGGGTCAGCGCCTTTGAGCAGTCGTGCCGGCCCATGAGTCACCCGTGCGTAGTGTCCGGTTGCGACCCAGTCCGCACCGAGCCGGCGCGCATAGTCGAAACAGACACCGAATTTAATTTCGCGGTTGCACAGCACATCGGGGTTGGGCGTCCGACCAGCGCGGTATTCAGCGAGGAAGTATTCGAATACTCGTTGCCGGTATTCGCCCGCGAAGCTGACCTTGTGAAGGGTAATGCCGAGTTGTTCGCATACCTGCCGCGCGTCCTGAAAATCAGCCGCAGCGGTGCAGTAACCGTCCTCATCCTCATCCCAGTTGCTCATGAAGAGCCCCTGCACCTCGTATCCCTCTTGCAGGAGCCGCCACGCGGCGACGGATGAGTCGACGCCGCCTGACATGCCGACGATGACGAGAGGAGAGGTCATGGGTGAACGGGAAACGCGCGACGCGGAAAGGTCGCGAGAATGGAGCGGTCAAAATGCTCTTTCAGTGGGCGCTCGTTCAATGGGCGGCGAATCGGAAGTGCGAATGCGCTGGTCGAGGATCAAGCTGCGTGGGTCTGCCATCATGTGTTTGACGATATCCAACGGGTAACGTCGGCCGGCGAGAAAGTCATCGATGCAGCGCATCACCATGGGGCTGCGAAGGCGCGGTGCTCGGGCGAGCAGATGGTCTTTATCCATCCAAAGGGCGCGCTCGATGCCGCGATCGAGGCTGCGCTGCGGATCGTGAGTGCTGACGGTGCCGAAGAAGGCGAAGCGTAAGAAACTCTTGTTTTTCTCGGGCTGCTCCCAGTGGTAGATGCCGACGAGCGACTCGGGGTGGAAGGTCCAGGCCGTTTCTTCCAACGTCTCTCGGATGACGGCGTCGATGAGGGTTTCACCACGCTCCACATGCCCAGCCGGCTGGTTGAAGACCATCCGCTGCCCAGCGCGCTCTTCGACAAGCAAAAACTGCCCATTGCGTTCGACGACGGCGGCAACGGTGAGGTCCGGTCTCATGGTCATGATGCGATTGTAACTACAGCCCTCTCAGAGGTTTGTGACGTTTCTCTTAGAACTACGCTGAACCTTAGTTCGATTGACCCGCGACTCTAGATCTGACGTGCGAACGCTTCGGCGGCGCCGATGTACGTTGCTGGGGTCAGATTGAGCAGCTGTTCGCGGGCGCTCTCGGGAATGTCCAGCCCCGTAATGAAGCTTCGTAGCGCCTCAGCATTGATCCGTTGGCCGCGAGTGAGTGCCTTCAGTTGTTCGTAGGCATTCTCCACCCCGTACCGACGCATCACGGTCTGGATGGGTTCCGCCAGCAGCTCCCAGTTCGAATCCAAATCGTCAGCGAGCCGTTTGGTATCCACGTCGACGCGCTCCAGCCCACGTTCGATGGAGCGCCAGGCGATCAGCCCATGACTCACAGCGACGCCGACGTTGCGAAGTACGGTCGAATCAGTGAGATCGCGTTGCCAGCGGGATACCGGCAGTTTGTCCGCCAAAAAGCGCAGTAGAGCGTTGGCTAGGCCCAAATTGCCCTCGGCGTTCTCGAAATCGATCGGGTTGACCTTGTGGGGCATGGTGGACGAGCCCACTTCCCCGGCGACGGCGCGTTGCCTGAAATACCCGAGAGAGATGTACCCCCACATGTCGCGGCACAAATCGATCAGCACGGTGTTGAGGCGGGCGAGCGCATCGAAGTACTCGGCCATCCAATCGTGTGGCTCGATTTGAGTCGTGTAGGGATTCCAAGTCAGCCCGAGCGATTCCACGAAGCGGCGGGTCAGGCGTGGCCAGTCGACTTGCGGATACGCGGCAAGGTGCGCGTTGAAGTTGCCGACCGCGCCGTTCATCTTGCCCGCGATGGCGACGGCCGCGAATCGAGTCCGCTGTTCGCCCAAACGATATGTAAAGTTCGCGATTTCCTTACCCAACGTCGTCGGTGTTGCGGGCTGACCATGGGTGCGGGACATCATCGGCGTCGCGGCATGTGTTTTGGCAAGCGCCCTCAGGCGGGTAATGAGTGCGTCCAATCGCGGCAACAGCACTTGATCACGTGCTTCGCGCAGCATGAGCGCGTAGCTCAAATTATTGATGTCTTCTGACGTGCACGCGAAATGCACGAATTCGCGGCGGGTGCGCCAAGCAGGCACGGCATCCAAGCGGCTCTTTACGAAGTACTCGACCGCTTTCACGTCGTGGTTGGTTTCGCGCTCGAGTCGTTTCACTTCGACCGCATCGGTGTCGGTGAGTTCGGCGGCCAGGGCGTCGAGCACCGTCAAAGCGGCTGCGGGAACGCCGCGCAGTTCCTCGATGCCGGGTTCAGCCACGAGCGCCTTGAGCCAGAGTGCCTCCACGCGCACTCGCTGGCGGATGAGTCCGCGTTCGCTAAAAAGGGGCCGCAGTTCTGCGGCTTTGTCTGCGTAGCGGCCATCGATCGGGGAAATTGCGTTGAGAGGGCTATTCACGGACGGGTTCTCGATCATGCATCGGCATGAACTTGGGGAGCGGGATGGTCATTGTAGAATCATACCGCAGCAACCCACTCGTCCTTCTCGGCGGAGGGCTGACGGCGGAACGCCAACGTTCGGTATGGCACCGAATTCCTCAATAGGAACTCACATGGCTGACTCTTTCCGCATCGAGCACGACAGCTTGGGCGAACTCAAAGTGCCCGCGCAGGCGCTGTGGGGCGCTCAAACCCAGCGCGCCGTCGAAAATTTCCGCATCAGCGGGCTTCGCATGCCACGCCAGTTCATCCGCGCGCTCGGCTTGATCAAATGGGGCGCAGCACAGGCCAATGCAGAACTGAAGATGCTTGCAGGCGATCTCGCTCAGGCGATTCAACATGCTGCGTTGGAAGTCGCTGAAGGTCGTTACGACGAGCATTTTCCAATTGACGTATTCCAAACAGGCTCCGGGACGAGCAGCAACATGAACGCGAACGAAGTGATCGCGCATCTTGCCTCGAACCCGAGCCTCAAAGTGCATCCCAACGATCACGTCAATATGAGCCAGAGTTCGAACGACGTGATTCCGACCGCGATTCACTTGAGCGCCTTGTTAGCCACCAAGGAGCAACTCCTACCGGCCCTGCAACACCTGAGCGATGTGATCGGCAAGCGGATTTCCGATATCGGCAGTGTCGTGAAGACCGGCCGCACGCATCTGATGGACGCAATGCCACTGACATTAGGACAAGAACTGGGCGGGTGGCGCGCACAGATCGATCTCAGCATGGAACGCATTCGTGCGTCTCAGCTCCGACTCGAAGCGCTCGCGCTCGGCGGTACGGCTGTCGGAACCGGGATCAATGCACATCCGGAATTCGCCAAGAAAGTTGCGAAGGCACTTGGCACCAAGCTCGAACTGCGCCTGCATCCTGCTGAAAACTTTTTTGCCGCGCTGTCGAGTCAGGATGCGGCAGTGGAATTCTCTGGACAGCTGCGAGTATTGGCTGTCGCATTGATGAAGCTCTCGAACGATCTACGCTGGATGAATAGCGGTCCGCTCGCCGGGCTCGCAGAAATCGCACTACCGACATTGCAGCCAGGAAGCAGCATCATGCCCGGCAAGGTGAATCCCGTGATTCCGGAAGCCGTTGCGATGGTGTCGGCGCAAGTGATGGGTAATGACGCCACGATTGCGATCGCCGGCCAGTCGGGAAATTTTCAATTGAATGTGATGCTGCCGATCATCGCGCACAATCTATTGCAGAGCATCGAACTGCTCGCCAGCGCAGCACGTGCACTGGCCGATTCAGCGATCGCAGGTTTCGTCGTCAACGAAGAAAAAGTCGCAAGTGCGTTGGAACGCAATCCAATTCTGATCACAGCTTTGAACCCGGTGATTGGATACGAGAAGGGCGCCAAGATCGCGAAGCAGGCTTACAAGGAAGGCCGGCCGGTAAAAGAAGTGGCTGCGGAACAAACGGATCTCTCGGCAGCTGAACTTGCGCAGCTGCTCGATCCGCGTGCGTTGACGCACGGTAAGTGAGTGGGCAAGTGAAGTGACGGTGCAATCGGACCCTCACGCGCTGCGACGATTGATCGAAGAGCGGCTGAAGGACTCGCGCGCGCCGACGAGTGCGAGTGAAGCATTTCCGGCCGGGGTTGCGGAGGAATTGCGGGACAGCATCCGTAGCTTCTTTCCGCCGTCGCCTGCAGCAGCCGCTGTGCTGGTGCCGATCGTCGAGCATCCGCGAGAGATGACCATTTTATTGACCGAGCGTGCCTCGCATTTGCGCCAGCATGCCGGACAGATCAGTTTTCCAGGCGGACGCATTGAGGCAAGCGACTTAGATGTGGTCGAGGCTGCACTACGCGAAAGCGAAGAAGAAATAGGGCTTGCGCGCCAACACGTGACGTTTGCGGGGTTTTTAGAGCCGCAACTGGTGCTCAGCGGATTTTGGATTACACCGGTGGTCGGCTTCGTCAGGCCAGGGTTTCAGTTGTCGCTCGATCCCCGCGAGGTCGCGTCGACCTTCGAAGTTCCGCTGAGTCACATTCTGGATCGCCGCCATCATTCGAGCCGTCAACGGACGATCGGCAGCACCTCCATTTTGGTCCATGACATTCCTTTCGGAGAACGTCACATTTGGGGTGCGACAGCCGCCATACTCATGTCGCTCATCAAGAAACTCGAGTGAGGCGATGAACTCCGAATCAACGCCGATTCAGCGGCTGCTTGCGATCATGGCTCGTCTGCGCGATCCGCAGCGCGGTTGCCCGTGGGACGTACAGCAAACGTTTGCGACAATCGCGCCGTACACGCTTGAAGAAGCGTACGAGGTCGCGGACGCAATCGCTCGCAATGATCTGGGCGATTTGCGCGATGAGCTGGGCGATCTGCTATTTCAAGTCGTGTTCCATTCGCGCATGGCTCAAGAGCGTGGCGCATTCAATTTTGACGATGTAGCGAATGCCATTGCCGACAAGATGGAGCGCCGTCATCCGCATGTGTTCGGTTCGGCCACCGTGGAAGATGCGGCTGCCCAGACCGCTGCGTGGGAAGAGCAGAAGCGACGCGAGCGCGCCGCGCGCGGCAGCGGAGTTTTGGATGACGTGCCGATCGGATTACCCGCACTCACTCGCGCGAACAAACTCGGCAAACGCGCCGCACAGGTCGGATTCGAATGGCCCGACGTGACCGGCGCTTTGAACAAAGTGGCTGAGGAACTCACGGAGCTGCGTAGCGAGATCGATGCAGGCGCGCAACCCGAGGCGATCGGTGCCGAGATCGGCGACCTCTTATTCAGCATCGTCAACATCTGTCGGTATTTGAAAATCGATCCGGAAGGCTCGCTACGGCGCACCAACGGCAAGTTCGAACAACGCTTCCGGTACATCGAGCAACGTTTACAAGAACGGGGCAAGACGCCCGAGCAATCCACGCTCGAAGAGATGGATGCGCTGTGGAATGAAGCGAAGGGGAAGGGGATAGGAAGCGTTTAGCGGATAGCGGATAGCGGAAGCGGATAGGATGAGCAAGCCTTCCTGCCAACGCTCAACGGTCAACGGGGAACGGGGAACGGGGAACGGGGAACGGGGAACGGGCCGCTCACGGCCTCCTGCCTTTCGCGGCACTAGCACATCCATGTGCGGCGGAAACGGGAAGAGGTAATCTGAACAACCGCCAACCGCCAACCGCCAACCGCCAACTGCCAACTGCCAATCGCCAATCGCCAATCGCCAACCGCTAACCGCTAACCGCTAACCGCCAACCCGAATACGAAGTATTCGCCTGTTCTGACCATCCGCCATCCGCAATCCGCTATCCGCCATTTTCAATTCAGATTCCATTCAGAGCCTCACTCCTAGAGTGTTTCCCAAGGCCGATAAATGGCCTGACGGAGACAAGAATATGCGTATCGGTGCGATGCAAGTGTGGGTCGGTGTGGCGGGGTTGGTGGGTGCGACCGCGGCGTTGGCGAGCCCGCCATCGTGGTCGAACTCGCGTCACTATCGCGATGGCTATGACTACGCTCAGGTTGTGAATGTCCAGCCGATCGTGCGACATGTGCGTGTCGAAACGCCACAGCGGGAATGTTATGACGACACGCGTTACGTGGAATCGCGGCCGCACATCTCCGATCCCGATGTCGGTGGACGCACATTGCTGGGCGGTATCATCGGTGGTGTGATTGGCCACCAGATCGGCCACGGTCGAGGCCGCGACGCAGCCACTGTCGCGGGTGCTGCGATCGGCGCGAGCGTTGGCTACGACAGCGCCGCTCGACGGGCCGGTTCTGACTATCGAGAGGAGACGGTGCGTCGTTGCGATGTGAGTTACCGTCACGACTACGAAGAGCGCATCGATGGGTATCGAGTGACGTACGCCTACAATGGCCGCGAATACACCACTCAGATGCCATACGATCCGGGCGAGCGGATTCGAGTGCGCGTCGATGTAGCGCCGGCTGAATAACCGGTCGCTTAATAGATGATTTGGGCGGCGGGGCGTGATCTCACGCCTCGCCGTCAGTACACTTGGTGGACCATGCGCGCTGGACGGCACTTACTACTCATCCTTTTCGCAGTGCTTTCCTGTGCGAATCTCTCGGTGCGCGCAGATGACTTAGTCGATCGCCGGCAGTTCTCCCCCTCCAGCATTTCGCTGGATCAAGCCGTCGAAATGGCGCAAGCGCGCTTCCGTGCCAAAGCCGTCAAAGCAGAAACGGTCAACAGCGGCGGCCGGCGTGTTCATCAGATTCGGCTGTTAAGCCCCGACGGTAAAGTGTGGACCGTTCGAGTCGATGCACAGTCCGGCAACATGTATTAGCAAGAACCTGGGCTCTCACTCATGCGGCTCCTGGTAGTAGAAGACGAACCGTCCCTGAGAACTTCTTTGGTGGATCAGTTGAAGCAGGCTGGCTTCAATGTGGATGCAGCCGCGGATGGCGAGGAAGGTCTCTATTGTGGGACTGAGTACGCGCTCGATCTCGCGATCATCGATCTAGGTTTGCCCAAACTCCCTGGATTGGAGCTGATCAAAAAACTGCGGGCCGATCACAAGTCCTATCCCATTTTGATTCTCACAGCCCGGGACCGCTGGCAGGACAAAGTGGAAGGCTTGCAGGCCGGTGCCGATGACTACGTTGCGAAGCCATTCCATTTCGAAGAACTGTTAGCGCGCGTTCAAGCGCTACTGCGTAGATCGGGTGGTTGGGCGCAGCCAGTCTTGCGATGTGGTCCGGTTGCTCTCGATCCGCGCACGCAAGAAGTCTCGGTGAACGGATCGAAGATCGATCTCACGAGCTTCGAATACCGAATTCTCGAATACCTCATCCACCGCGCCGGTGAGGTCATCTCCAAAACGGAATTGACCGAACGCCTGTACGCGCAGGACTTCGATCGCGACAGCAACACGATCGAGGTGTTCATCGGTCGCCTGCGCCGTAAGCTCGATCCGGATGACTCGATCAAGCCGATCGAGACGCTTCGCGGACGTGGGTATCGGTTTGCTTTGCAGAGAGAGACCTGACGAGGTGATGAGGTGATGGGGTGAATGCGCAGACGCGCGGCCAGCTACAAAAAGCTCTGCAACGCTTTGCCGCTGTCTCCATAACATTTTCGATCTTCCAGAACGGCACGTAGTGCGGGACCTCTATCTTCGTGTTCCGCCGAATTTTCTTAACGCAGTGATGTTGGCTTAGCCCGCAGCCTACGCGCTTCACTTCATCACTCCATCACTCCATCACCACTTCTGAATGGCCGCACGATCGCTCAGCACTCAGCTCCTTGCGTCCATCACGGTGTTGTTGGTGCTGTTCTTCGGCATCACGATCGTGGCGCTCAACTTCGTCTTCCAAGACGTGAGTGAGCGAGCGCTCCGTGATCGCTTGGAGACGCAGTTGATCGCGCTGATCTCAGCCTCGGAAGAGGATTCGAGTGGCGGATTGCAGCCGGCTCCGCA